>DATJYF010000261.1:0-3237 GCA_035499715.1 Opitutaceae bacterium
AAGTTGTCCGAGTAATGTTGCAGTGCGCTGTCCGTCACCGTCAGCACCACTGGGTTGAACGTCCCAGCCGCCGTAGGTGTGCCGCTGATCAATCCGCTTGTCGGATTGATCGCCAGCCCCGCCGGCAGGCCCGCCGCTGACCAGGTGTATGGAGGCGTGCCGCCGGTTGCGGTCATCGACTCCGAAAACGGTGTACTCAAAACCGCCGCCGCCAGTTGGCGCGCGGTTGTAATCGTCAGCGAACCCGAAGAGATCACGAGCGACAAACTTTTCTGCGCGGTTGAGCCCGCCGAGTCCGTCACCTGCAGGGTGAGTGGAAAGGTTCCCGCGGCGGTCGGAGTGCCTGAAATCGCCAGGCTCGTGACGTTGAAACTGAGCCCGCCCGGCAATCCGCTCAATGACCAGGTATATGGCGGCGCGCCGCCACTCGCTGAAGCCGAAATGGTCTGGTTATAAGCCGCTCCCATGGTGCCCGCCGGAAGCGCCGCTCCCGTCGACAGCACGAGCGTGGAAGCTTGCACGGTGATCGTGTAGCTCTGGTTCGCCTTGTTTCCGGCTGTGTCGGTTACTTGCACAGTGAACGCCAGCGTGCCGGCTGCCGCCGGCGTGCCCGAAAGCGTTCCCGTCGTGCTATTCAGCGTGAGGCTGCCGGTGCTGCCGGACGAAACGGTCCAGGTATACGGCGGCGCACCGCCCGACGCCGTGAACGTCTCCGCATAGCTCGAACCCACGACGCCGGTAAACAGCGGCGCCGAAGTCGTAATCGTGAGTTGCACCGTTCCTACCGTCATGGTGAACGAGGCCTGCGCCGAATTGTTCGCGCTGTCCGTCACCGTGATGGAAAAAGTGAAGCTTCCGCTGGCTGTCGGCGTGCCCGAAAGCGTTCCGCTGGAGGTCAGGGTCAATCCGGCCGGCAAGCCCGTCCCGACCGACCATTGGTAGGGCGGGCTGCCGCCAGTCGCCGCCAGCGTCTGCGAGTAGATTTGCCCCAGCGTGCCCGCCGGCAGCGTGTGCGCCGTCGTGATGGACAGACCGCCGGTTCCAGTGCCCGACCCGGATCCGATCGTGATACTCGCCGCTTGCGTGCCGGATGTTCCATCGAGATCCGTCGCCGTTACCGTAAATGTGTAATGCCCGGCCGTGGTAGGCGTGCCCAGAATCACTCCGGTCGAGGTTAAACTCAGCCCCGGTGGCAGCCCGCTGGAAGCCGACCACGTGTAGGGCGCGACTCCTCCCGACGCCGTCAATTGCTGCGAGTAGAACGTCCCAACCGTACCCGGCGGCAAGGCTGCCGCAATGGAGATCGCAGCCGAGGCTGCGGGTGCCGCCATCGCGATCCCGGCAAGAAACAGCATCCACCTCATTGGCTGTTCCTCCGTGGCACGAACAAGAGCCGCGGCGTGGCCTGAGAGGCGTCAACAAGCCATAGCAGTGCATCGGCGGGGCCTGTCAACTGGTAAACAGACCCGGCGTTCAGCGCGCCGAGGCCGCTTGGAGCGCAGTTGCATACGACCGCGTTCGTTTCGCCTGTCGCTGCTTGAATCGTTAGTATCGTGCCCCCGGCGGTAGCCACATAAGCCATGGCGGCGTCCGCCGATAGCTGCACTCCGACCGGATTCTGGCTCGCCGCATCGCCGGGCCGAATCTCGCTCCATTGTCCGGCGGCGTCTGTATACACGTAGATGTCCCCGGCCTCGGTTGCGGCCACCAGGTCATGCGTCCCGCGGCGAAAATTCGCGGCCATCACTGGAGCCGCCAGAGTAGGCGGCGCCGCACTGCCATCGGTGAGCCGAATCTCCGCGCTGCCGCTGCCGGACATCAGCATGGCCACGCCATCATCGGCCACCGCGATTGGGGCCGCGCCGTCAAAAGGCAAATCCCGCACCGCCGGCGCGGAGGGTAGTCCCGCCAGCACCTGAAGGCGAGCCGCACTCGCCGAGTATAAAAGCGCGACCGAGCCCGCCGGGCTGAAAACAATCCGGTCCGGCGAAGTCATGGCGCCCGCCAGCACCGTCATGGGCAGCCTTCCCCGGAAGCGGATCAGACGCACGGTGCCGTCATCCGCGGAGACCGCGAGCGCTGCATCGCCCGAGGGTGAAACGGACGCGCTCCCCACCGCAAAGCCCAGATCGATGGCGCTATCCAAAAACGCCGCACCCGGAATCCCACGGATCGGCCGGATGGCTGGCGCGTTCGCGTCATAAACAAAGCCCACTGTGGGACCCGCTGTGCTCGGGCCCACCGTGCGCGGGCCTACCACTTTCTCTACGGCTCCGGCCGGCAACACCAGCGAAAAAGATATCAGTAGTGGAATTGTTCTCATGATTTTTAGTGGGGCGCGCCTACCGCGCCTGTGCCCGCAGTAATTCCGATGGCGGTGGTTCCGGTGGTCGCTGTGCCGGAGGTTGTCGTCTTCGAGCTGCGCATCGCCGCATACGCGCCGCCGCCCGCAGCCGCTGCCAGGACCAGCAGGATCACGGCAATCTTTCCTCCGTGCCCGCCGCCCGTCCCTTCGCCACTTTGGTTCATCTGCACCATGCTCGCACTGGCAGTCAACCCGCGATACGACGCGCTGATATGGATCGGAATTTTGCCCGGTACCTGGTTCGTTCTCAGCCCTATCGCCGCCGCCAGTCCTTCGGCATCGGTGATCACAGTAACCATCTTTGAATGATTGCCGAATTCCCCCGTCGCTCCTTCAGTCGGCAGCGTAAACGCCACGGTGGCATTCGCGATCGGCTTGTGGTTCTCATCTTCGATCCGCACGGTGGGCGGCGTACTCAAGTGGTGCCGCGCATCGTGCACGGCACCATCACCCTTGACGATTACGATGTTGAGTTGCGTGGGCATCGTCTGGGCTGGGGCCGGCGGCACGATCAGGCGTCCCGCCAACAAGCAGCAGATTCCTGCAGAGAGCGATTTCATGCTGTTTCCGAATCGATTCGTCATTTTCTGGCCTGTCGCACAGTTCCGGGCGGCAATAAGCAATTTGCTGCCCGCACAAACGAAAAACCACCGATTTGCGCGGATTGCCCAGCGTCCCTCACGCACTCACCCGTTTTCCCCCGCGTTGGTCCCAAATATTGAGAAGAAATCCCAATCTATTGTCTCCGAGCTGCCGCTTCCCGCTTTGCGACGCTGAGCCTTTGTATTGGAGCCACTCGAAGCGTTGGTCCCGAACGTGCACATTCGCGAAATTCAAGTATGTTGAAGATCCGGTTGGTTGTACTCATCTCA
>DATJYF010000262.1:0-2646 GCA_035499715.1 Opitutaceae bacterium
CACCAGCCGGATGAGCGTGTCGCGCGCGTAAACGGGATCGATGCGCATGGGTCGATGGTACTAAACCTCGTCCGGTTGCGGCGGCGGAAACCCCTCCGTTTTGCGCAGAGATAATTGAATACGTATGTCTGTGCGCGCGGCCTGGATTTTGCTGCTGTGGGCAGTCTCTCTGCCGGCGCAGCAATATCTCTTTGTTCCCGTGGCGCAATCGCCCAGAAACATCGAGTCCATGCTGGAAGACCGGCAGGGCCGTTTGTGGATCACCACGCACGACGACGTGCTGTGCTTCGATGGCACGCGCTTTTTCTCTCTCCGCAAGTTCGGGCTGCCGCCGGCTTTCCCATCCTGGGCGGCAGAGGATTCCGCCGGCGGAATTTTGATCGCCCTGCCGGTCGGGCTGTATCGGTTTTTCCAAGGCAGTCTGCAACTGATTACGCCGGCGGTGTATATCAACGAGGCCGTGGAGGTCGCGCCCGGCGTGTTGCTGGCCAGCGGCGGACGCGAACAACAGCCCTTGTTTTACCGGGCTCGCCAGGTTCACGGAGAGTGGCGGACCGACGAAATTACCGGTTGGAAAACCGGGTGGAACTTGACGCACGATCGGTCCGGGGCGGTTTTGTATGCGTGCGCGGGCGGCTGGTGCGAACTGCCCGCCGGCCGGATTGTGAATTGGAGTCCAGGCCGCCCAGGCGGTCCGATTTTCCATAAGTCGGTATGGGATATGCAGCGCGTCTTGCGCGACCGCGACGGCTGCCTGTGGTTCCGCTCTACCGAAGCCGGCGCCTACCAGTGCCCCGGCGATGCGCACCCCGTTTCCCTGCCGCCATTGATTGCCGGCCGAAATGTCTGGGCCGATGAGTGGGAAAACAGTGACGGCACCATCTTATTCGCCAATGTCGGATCGCTGGCAGTAGGACGACCGGGCGCGTTCCACGTGGCTTTGCCCGCCGATGGCCTGCCGCCGGACGCGGTCACCTCCGCGGTCCAGTCCCGCGACGGATCCATCTGGGTCGGGAGCATCGGGGGGCTGTATCGCTTCGTCTATCCGTTTCGCATGAGGCACTGGAACAGCGGGCTCGGTCTGATCTGGTCGCTGGCCCGGTCCCGCCGCGGAATCATCGCCGGCACCAGCGCGGGCGTGGCGCGATTGGATGCAACCGGGGAGTGGAAAGTGCTCCCGGGATCACGCCAGTTCGGCTCAATCGGCTCCCTGCTGCCTCAACCCGATGGAAGTCTCTATGCGGCCGTTTCACGCGAAGGCGTGATCCTCCTGCGGCCGGATGGAAGCCTTGCGGCGCGGACTCCGCCTGGTCAGGGCGGTACAGCCCAGGCACTGGCCCAGGCTGGCGACGGCAGTATCTGGGCCGCCGGGTCCGGAATCTTCCGGGTGGTCCGCAACGCCCAAGTGCTTTTCCTCGTGCCGGAGAATCCAGGCCGCGGACCGGCGTCGGATGTGATGATCGCAGCCGCACCGGGGGGCGGAATCTGGGCCTGCTTCGCGGGAAATCTCATGCGGCAGGAAGGCCGGAATTGGCGAACTATAGCGCAGGATGGAGTTCCTCCAGGAGTTTGCCGGGGCCTTGCGTTCGCGGGCGCCGATGTTTGGGCCGGGTATAACCTCGGGTTCGTCATGGTGCAGCCTGAAACGGACGGCCCTGCCGCCGTCCGCGTGTTCCCGGCGACGAGCGACACGGGCGATACGGCGACTTATGCCTTCGCGGCCGATAGACGAGGATGGCTATGGCGCGGATCGTCCGACGGAATCCATGTCGCCGACCAGTCGCAGGCGCAGCGCGGCGTTTGGCTGCACCTGAACTACGGCTTAAGCGATGTCGACGTGAACCATGGATCGCTTTTCATCGATACGGATGGCTCGGTCTGGTGGGCGGCCGCCATCAGCCTCGTGCATTTCATTCCTCCACCGGACCTGATCCATCCGCATGCCCCTCCCGCCGTTTTTCTATCCGCATTCTCGTGGGAAGGATCGCCGCCCGCCCTCGCCGACGCCCTGCGGGAGTTTCCCGCGCGGAAGAGACTCACCGCTCACCTGGGATCGCTCGACTTCGAGGACCGCAACGCGCTGCGCGTCCGCTACCGCCTGCTGCCCGAGCAGAAGGATTGGCGTGAGACCTCCGCGCTGGATCTGGATTTGGGCGCCCCGTGGTGGGGGACCCACACGCTCGAGATGCAAAGCCGGCTCAGCATGGGTTCATGGTCGCAGACGTGGAGCCGAACGCTGATGGTGGTGCGGCCGTGGTGGTTTTCCTGGCCGGCCCTCCTGGTTTTTCTCGGGATCGGATGCGGCGGTACGGCGGGCGGTTTGAACTGGCGCCGCAAACTGCGGGCCCGCGCGCAGACCATCCTGCCCGATCTCGCGGACTGGCGCCTGGCCGCGCTTTCGCCCGAGTCGCAGTTGGCCGGCGTCACTCTGGATGGCCGCTTCAAAGTGCTCCGCGTGGTGGCGCGCGGCGGCTTTGCCACCGTCCTTAAGGGCCGCGACCTGCGCCACGCCGGCCGGCCGTGCGCCATCAAGATCTTTCGACGCGAAGTGCTGGATGGCCAGTGGCTGGCTCACCGATTCCAGCAGGAGGTGGCGGCACTCGAACAAATCCATCATCCTTCCGTGGTCTCTATCTACGCTCACGG
>DATJYF010000263.1:0-2008 GCA_035499715.1 Opitutaceae bacterium
AACGCCGCGGGCGCGAGTGAAAAATTCGGCGAACATCACCGCGTCGAGACCCATCTCATCCCCAACGTGCTGCAGGTCGCGCTGGGCCGGAAATCGCACGTGGAGATTTTCGGTGCGGATTATCCGACGCCCGATGGCACCTGCATCCGTGATTACATCCACGTCCGGGATCTGGCCCAGGCGCACATCCTCGGGTTGCCGCCGGGCCGGACGGGCTTTTACAACCTGGGCAATGGCGACGGGTATTCCGTCCGCGAAGTGATCGCCATGTGCGAAAAAATTTCAGGTAAGAAAATTCCGGCGGTCGAAAAGCCGCGGCGGCCGGGCGATCCGCCCCGGCTGGTGGCCGCGGCCGGCAAGGCCGTCCGCGAACTCGGCTGGAAGCCGCAATATCCGAAGTTGGAAGACATCGTGGCCACCGCCTGGGCGTGGCATGTGAAGCATCCGGACGGTTACCCGGATTAAAAATTTTGCTTGCCAAAGCCGCCGTTTGGCAGGCATTTTCCGACATGGCAGCGACGCGCAATTCCTCCTTCGACGATCCGTTCTACCAACCGGCGGATAAATTTTTTCCCGCGAACAACAAGGTCGGGCTGACGTTCGACGACATCACGCTGGCCACGCTTTATTCGGAAATCCTGCCGCGTGACACGCTGCTCGACACCACGCTTGCCGACGGCCTGCATTTGAACATCCCGGTCATCTCGTCGGACATGGACACCGTCACGGAATCGCGCATGGCCATCGCCATGGCCCTCAACGGCGGGCTGGGCCTGATCCATTACAACATGCCGGAGCGCGAACAGCTCTCCCAGGTCAGCCGTGTGAAATATCACGTCCAGGGTTTGATCCAGGAACCGATCATTGTTGCTCCGGACCAGTACATCGGCGACGTGCTCGCGTTGATCGAGCAAAAAAAATTCGGGTTCAGCACGTTTCCGGTGGTGGACGTGAAGGGAATCCTGGTCGGGCTGCTCTCGAGCCACGTGGTCAAACCGCGTTATGCCGGCAAGAAAATCGCCGAGGCGCTCACACCACGCGGCCAGGTCCACACCATTCGCAAAAAGGAGCTGGGCAAGGATCCGATCGCGCGCGCCGACAAATTTTTCACCGAACACATCGGCATCCACAAGCTGCTGGTGGTGGACGAGGACCATCATTTGCACGGGCTCATCACGTTGAGCGACGTGGAACGCATCCAGCAGGAACGCAAGGCGCAGTTCAAGCCGGCCCGCGATGCCCAGTTCCGGCTGCTCTGCGGCGCGGCGGTTTCCGCCACGCGCAACGCGTTTGGCGAACTGGACCGCGCCCGGATTCTGGCCCACGTCGGCGCGCTCGTGGAACGCGGCGTGGATGTTGTCGCCGTTTCCACCGCGCACGGATTCAGCAAGGGCGTGGGTGACATGGTCCGGGTGTTGCGCGACGCGTTTCCGGCCCTGCCGATCATCGCCGGCAACGTCACGAGCGCGGCGGGCGTGGAATATCTGGCCGAGTGCGGCGCGAACGCGGTCAAGGTGGGGCAGGGGCCGGGTTCCATTTGCACGACGCGCATGGTGGCGGGCGTGGGGATTCCGCAATTGACCGCGCTCTATGTCTCCTCGCGCGCGGCGGCGAGGAAAAAAATCACCATTCTCGCCGACGGCGGCGTCACCAAGTCCGGCGACATTGTGAAGGCGCTGACGCTTTCGCAGGCGGTGATTTGCGGCGGGTTGCTGGCTGGCTGCACCGAGGCGCCGGGCGAGGTCGTCGAGATCGGCGGCAAAATGTACAAGCATTATCGCGGCATGGGCAGCCTGGCGGCGATGAAGTCCGGCAGTGCGGCGCGATATGGCCATGAAAAGTCCGACCCCGCGCGCAAGCAGGCGGCGGAAGGCATCGAGGCGCTCAAGGAAGCCTGCGGCTCGGTGGATCGCGTCCTGGCGACGCTCATCGGCGGCATCCAGAGCGGCATGGGCTATCTCGGCGCGTCGAACCTGGACCAGCTCCGCGAGAAGGCCCGCTACATTCG
>DATJYF010000264.1:0-12008 GCA_035499715.1 Opitutaceae bacterium
CACTTCCGACTTTACCCTTCAGCCGATCGGTCGCGTCGAGTCGCCGCTGCTTGACCGCGCCGCGGCGCCGAAGCAGGGATACGAAGGCGCGCCGGCGGCGTGGCTGGTTTTTGATGAGTCGGTGCGCGACGGGCTGCGCGATCTGCGGGTGGGCGACGAAGTGATTGTGCTTACCTGGCTGGACCGCAGCCGGCGGGACATTCTCCGCGTGCATCCGCGGAGTGACCGCAGCCAGCCGAAGCGCGGCGTTTTCAGCACGCGCTCGCCGGACCGGCCCAACCCGGTCGGTCTGCATCGGGTCAAAATTCTGTCCATCGCCGACGCTCTCCGGATCGAGGTGGAGCCTTTGGAGGCGCTGCACCTGACGCCGATCATCGATCTCAAGCCGGTGCTGGAGGACGTGGCCGACGCGTGACGGCCGGACGGATTCACGAGATTGTTTTTCCCGCGCAGCCGTCTTATTTTCGCGAGATGAAACTTGCCGACGAACTCCGCAAGCTCGCCGAACTCCACGAGGCCGGTCAGCTGACGGACCGGGAGTTCGCCGCCGCCAAACGCCGCCTGATTGCGGAGGCCGAGCCGTCCGCGCCGGCCAGGGGAAAAAAGGCGGATGAAGATGCCGCGGACCTGCCGGAGACGATTTATCAATCGAGCCGGTGGTCCGCAGGTAATCTGTTTTTCCCCGACCGGCTGACCTTGGCGAGCGACGGCATGCTGTTCCGCAAGGGAGCGCTGTTCGGCTCGCGGGAAGAACACATCAATTACCGCGCGGTCGCGTCATTTCGGATCACCAACGGAATTTTTCTTTCCAACATCTGCATCGAAACCTCGGGCGGGACTCAGCCGATCTACATGAACGGACTTTGGAAATCCGAGGCGAAAGAGATCCAGGCCGCCATCCGCGCGTTCCAGAAAAGAGAGGATTGAGCGGCGCCGCGGTTGCCGGTCCGATCCCCACTATCGGCCCATGATGAAAAAAATGATCCAGGCGGCGCCGGCGTTGAGCAAGCCGGCCGCCGCGACCAGAAATACAAACAATGCTGGATCGTGGCGGCCGTTCCAGACCAGCGCGATGATCAGGAGCGTGTTCACCGGCACCATCAAAAGCAGGAAGTCGCGCAGGCGGCGGTTGGGACGCCGTTTGAATTCCATCGGCGCTTCATGCATCGCCTGCTTCCGGGCGACGCTTTGCAGAATCTGCACGACGTCGTTGGGAGGGGCGGGCGCCGGGGCACTGGTTCGCGGCGGGAGGGGGCGGTTGGCGGCCGCGATCAATTCGCGGTGATCGATCGACGGCAGTTGGGGCTGGCTCGCCTTTTCGATTTCCCGTTGTTTGAACTGAAACTGCCGGGGCGCGGGGAAAAGGCCCTCGCTCTGCGGAAACGTTTCCAACGGCGCCCACGGGCCAGTTTTGTCCGTCGCGGCCTCGGTGGCGGGCGTGATAGCACCACCATCGGCCAGTTCCCGCAATTGATCGACGGTGAAGGGTCCGCGCTCGACGCCTTGCAGGCGGAGGTAGGTCTGCGGCAGATCGACCATGAACGAATTTGCGCGTCGGCCGGCTTCCCTCGCAATCATGTTTTCGCTTTTTGTTTCGACGGGCAGAATAAAAATTCCGCCGGCGCGATTCGGTTCGGAAATGAAGCTGTCCCGGCGTCGGACGTGCGACTTGTTGCCAGAGGCTTGCATGAAGAAGTTTTTGCCATAATCTGGATCGGACAAGAGCTTCCATGCCCGGTGGCCAGCGCCAGGGATTTTCTGCTGGGCCGCGCCGAACCAAACAACTTCGCCCGGACAAACCAATGAGCACCAGAGCCTATGCCGCCCGATCGGCCACGTCACCACTGGCCCCGTTCACCCTCCAACGGCGCGATCCGCTGCTGCACGACGTCGTGATCGACATTCTATATTGCGGTGTCTGTCACTCCGACCTGCACCAGGCGCGCAACGAATGGAGCGGCACGACGTTTCCCTGCGTGCCCGGCCACGAAATTCTCGGCCGTGTGATCAAGACCGGGCCCAAGGTGCGGAAATTCAAGGAAGGCGACCTGGCGGCGGTGGGCTGCATGGTCGATTCCTGCCGCCTTTGCCCGAATTGCCAGCACGGACTGCAGCAGTATTGCGCCAACGGCCCGGTCTGGACCTACAACAGCCCGGCTCCGCAGCTGGAAGGTATGACCTATGGCGGCTACTCCGAGGACATCGTGGTGGACGAGGCCTACACGTTGAAGATCTCGCCCAAAGTCGACCAGGCGGCGACGGCGCCGCTGCTCTGCGCGGGCATCACCACCTGGTCGCCGTTGCGGCACTGGAAGGTCGGCTCGGGCAAGAAGGTCGGCATCGTGGGCCTGGGCGGTCTGGGGCACATGGGCGTGAAATTCGCCCGCGCGTTCGGCGCGCATACGGTCCTGTTCACCACCTCGCCGGGCAAGGTGGCCGACGGGCTGCGCCTGGGCGCGCACGAGGTGGTGATTTCGAAAAATCCGGACGAGATGGCGCGCCACAAAAGCAGCTTCGATTTCATCCTCGATACCGTCGCCGGCGAGCATGACATCAGTGCCTTTTTCAACCTGCTCAAATTCGAGGGCACGCTGACGGACGTCGGCCTGCCGGAAAAGCCGCTGGCCATCAGCCTTTCCAGCCTGATCATGCAGCGCCGCAATTTCGCCGGCTCGGTCATCGGCGGCATCGCCGAGACGCAGGAGATGCTGGATTTTTGCGCCGAGCGCGGCATCGCCTGCGACGTCGAAATGATCCGCATGCAGGAGATCAACGAAGCCTACGACCGCATGCTGAAAGGCGACGTGCGCTACCGCTTCGTCATCGACATGGCGTCGCTCAAGAAAGACGCCGCCTGACGGCGCGCGAGCCGGCGCACTGAGGGCCTCCGGAGATCGGCTTGAACCTTCGGGCGCCGGCGGATATCAACCGGCTTCATTATGAGGCATTATCCGGCGCCTTGGAGCACGTCGCTGATTGCCGTCTCATCCCTGGCCACGCTTTTGTGCCTCGGCAGCGCGGGCGCGATCGCCTGGCAGGGCCGCGGGTTGCCGTCCTGGGTGGGGTTGTTGCCGCTTGCCATCATTGCCGGCGGCGCACTTTTCACCATCCGGGGCTACACCGTGGCTGCGGATGTCATCCTGGTGCATCGGCTGTGCTGGGCGACGCGGCTGCCGCTCGCCGGCCTGGAGTCCGCGCGATTCGAGCCCGACGCCATGCGCCGGAGCATCCGCACTTTCGGCAACGGCGGGTTGTTTTCATTTGCCGGCTATTTTCGCAACAAGCCGCTGGGCGCCTATCGCGCGTTGGTCACCGACCCGCATCAGACGGTGGTGCTGCGCTATGCCGGCCGCACGGTGGTGATTTCTCCGTCCGCACCGGAGGAGTTCGTCCGCAGCCTTTTGCTGGCGACATCCGCTCCGCGGGGGAATTGACCCGGGCTTGCCAAACGGAGGCGGAAGGGCAGGGTTAAATGCACAACACGAAAATGAGGCTGCTGCTCATCCTGCTCTTGTGGGCGATCCTGCTCGCGCTCTGCTGGCCGCTGGCGTTGTTGGTGCTCGTCGTCTGGCCGATCCTCTGGCTGATTTCGATTCCGTTCCGCATCCTCGGGATCGCCGTGCACGCCCTGCTGGTGCTGGCGCAGATATTGTTTTTTCTGCCCGCGCGCCTGATCGGCCGGTTCTGAAAAAGCCTCGGGACTTCAGCTTGCGGCGCGCTCCGCGCGCCCGGCTTTGCGGCGGTCGACCTGCTTGAGGATGCGTTTGCGCAGGCGCAGGTTCTTCGGCGTGACTTCCACGAATTCGTCGGACGCGATGTATTCGATGGCGCGCTCGAGCGAGAGTTTGGTCGCGGGCGTGAGCTGGATGCCCTTGCCTTCGCCCTGGGAGCGGAAGTTGGTGAGCTGTTTCGATTTGCTGGCGTTGACCGGGATGTCCTCCTGACGCGGATTCTCGCCGACGACCATGCCTTCGTAAATCTCCTCGCCGGGACCGACGAAAAGTTTGCCGCGCTCCTGGATGGCTTCGAGGGCATAGGCGGTGGTGGTGCCGGCCTCGGTGGCGACGAGCGTGCCGGTGAGGCGGGTGGTGAGTTCGCCGGCGGCGGGGCCGTATTCCTTGAACAAATGGCTCATCACGCCGCGGCCGCTGGTGGCGTTGACGAGGTCGATCTCGAAGCCGATCAGGCCGCGCGTGGTGATGGTGGCCTCGACCATGGTGGAGTGCGGATGCTTTTCCATGTTCGTGATCTGGCCCTTGCGGTTGGCGAGGTTTTGCATCACGGCGCCGACGCATTCCTCCGGCACCTCGACCCAGAGGGTTTCGTAAGGCTCGTGGACGTGGCCGTTGACCGTGCGGGTGATGACGGTCGGGCGCGAGACGAGCAGTTCGTAGCCTTCGCGTCGCATGGTCTCGACGAGCACGGCGATCTGCATGGCGCCGCGGGCCTTGATGTTGAACACGGCGGCGGCGGCGGTGTCCTCGATCTTGATGGAGATGTTCGTCTTCGCCTCCTTGTAGAGCCGGTCGCGGATCTGGCGCGAGGTGACGAGCTTGCCATCACGGCCGACGAGCGGACCGTCGTTGACCGCGATCTGCATCTCGAGCGTGGGCGGGTCGATCTCGGTGAAGGGCAGGGGATGCGCTTCCTCTTCCGCGCTGATGGTGTCGCCGATGTCGATGTCCTCGAAGCCGGAGAGGCCGACAATGTTGCCGGCGACGCCATTGACGGACTCGGAGGTGGTCAGGCCGGAATATTCAAAGACCTTGGTGATCTTGGCGCGCGTTTTCTTGGGGTCGTTGTGGCGCGTGATCCAGACGTTGTCGCCAACGGCGACCCGGCCCGCGAGGATCTTGCCGATGGCGATGCGGCCGACGTAATCGCTCCAGTCGATGTTGGAGACGAGCATCTGGAACGGCTCGCCGGTCTTGGCGAAGGGCGGCGGAATGTGGTCGAGAATGGTTTCGAAGAGCGGCGTCAGGTCCTTCTTTTCGTCGCCAAGGTGCTTCATCATGTAGCCGTCGCGGCCGGAGCCGTAGACGACGGGGGCGTTGAACTGCTCCTCGTTGGCGTTGAGCTCGAGGAGGAGCTCGAGCACCTTGTCATACATTTTTTTCGGATCGGCGTTTTCGCGGTCGATCTTGTTGATGACGATGATGACCTTGAGGCCGTGCTGGAGGGCCTTGCGCAGGACGAAGCGCGTCTGGGCCTGCGGGCCGTCGTAGGCATCGACGAGCAAAAGCACGCCGTCGACCATGCGCAGGGCGCGCTCGACCTCGCCGCCGAAATCGGCGTGGCCGGGCGTGTCGACGATGTTGATGGTCTTGTCGTGCCAGTGGACGGCGGTGTTCTTGGCCTTGATCGTGATGCCTTTTTCGCGCTCGAGGTCCATTGAGTCCATGGCGCGCTCGGCGACCTGCTGATTGGCGCGGAAAACGCCGCCTTCCTTGAGGAGCTTGTCGACGAGCGTGGTCTTGCCATGGTCGACATGGGCAATGATGGCGATGTTGCGAACGTGTGGATTCATGGCGAAAAGGGGAGAAAGTGCCCGTGGCCGGGGCCGAACGCAAGGCCGAAGGGCTCAAACAAACCGGGCCGGCGCAACGGCCGGCCCGGTCGTGACTTGGCGGAAAATTGTCCGGCGCGCTACTGCACCGTGATCGGGATCGTCAACTGGCCTTCGCCGTAGCCCTTGAGCACGAGGGTGCCCGCGCCAGGCCGGCCGCCTTGCACGGTGACGGTCACCGTGTTGCCCCCGGACGGAACGACGACCTCCGGCATGATCACGCTGTCCGGCACGTCGGTCGTGACGTCCAGCAACAGGCCGCCGGGCGGAGCGGTCACCGGCACGGTGAAGGTGAGGGGCTGGCGTTCGCCGGTGCGGAGGGTGAGCGAGGCCGGCGAAACCTGGATTTGCAGCGAATCGACGCGGAAGGTGCCGACCGGCGAGGTGCCGGACGCGCCGTTGATCGAGACTTTGTAGTCGTGCCCCGGCTCGACCGAGGGAACGAAGAAGCTCAGGGAGCTGGGCGACTCGTAGACCGTGCGCGCCGGCGTGTTCTCGAAATAAACGATGTCCTGCGGCGTGAAGCCGCGGCCGAGCACGCTCACGCGCGCGCCGACCGGGCCGCGGCTGGTCTCGAGCGAGAGCACATAGCGGCTGGCGATCTTGACGTGCACCGTATCAATGTACGCCTCGCTGTCGGTGGTGTTGCCGCCGCCGTTGTTGATCTTGTAGTTGACGAGAATGTAGTAGGCAAATTCATCGCGGCCGGGCGGCAGCTGGTAATCGAGCTGATAAATGTCGGTGCCCACCGGACTTTTCTTCATGATCAGGTCCTGGCCATCGATGATGAGGTGCGGCACAATGCTGTCCTCGACGACATCGCTGTTTCCCGTCTCGATGCGCGCGGAGATGGTGTAAATCTGCGACGGATTCTCCGGCAGTGTCGCGGGCGTGAGATTGACGATCTTCAGGCCGCAGCCGGCGAGCAAAAGCAGGCCGAGGACGGCGCCGAGCCCGAGGGCGAATTTTCTCGCATGGACGAAGTGGTTTTTGTGCATTTGGTTTTTGGACGAATTCCGGGTGGAACCCGCAGTCTGTTTGTAATGAGCGATTTTACACCAGCGCAAGAAAAAGCTTCCGCCGCCGGGCAGCCGCTCGGGCTCTATGTGCACGTGCCGTTCTGCGCGTCAACGTGTGAGTATTGCGCATTTTACCAAATCCCACCGACCGCGAAAACGATGGCCATGTTCCTTGCCGGCGTGGCGGGCGAGGCGGGCCTGGTGGCGTGGCCGCGGCCAGTCACGACGGTTTTCTGGGGCGGCGGCACGCCGGGGCTGCTTGCGCCGCGGGATTTGCTAAAGCTCGGTGAAATTGTCCGAGCCCGGCTGGGCGGCGCGGCGGTGGAGTGGACTGTCGAGCTCGCGCCCTCGTCGGTCACGGAAGCGCGGCTCGTGGCCTTGCGGGAGGTGGGCGTGACCCGCGTGTCAATCGGCGTGCAGAGCCTCCAGCCGGCGTTGCTCGAAGCGCTGGGGCGGCGGCACACCCGCGCGCAGGCGCTCCGCGCCTACGAGCGGGCGCGCGCGGCGGGTTTCCCGAGCGTCAATCTCGACCTGATTTTTGCCGTGCCCGGCCAGGACGAGGCGGCCTGGCGGGCCGACTTGCGCGAGGCGGTGGCGCTCGCGCCTGACCACATTTCGACCTACTGCCTGACGTTCGAGGAGGACACGGCGTTGTGGGTGAAACTTTCGCGCGGGCAGGTGAAGCGCGACGTGGATACCGAGGCGCGGTTCTACGAGCTGACGTCTGACGAGCTCGCCGCGGCCGGCTACGTGCAGTTTGAAATTTCCAACTTTGCCCGGCCCGGCCATGCCTGCCAGCACAACGTCAACACCTGGCGGATGCACGAATGGATCGGCCTCGGTCCGGGGGCGGCGTCCCAGCACGACGGCTGGCGCGGCGCCAACATTGCCGATCTGGAAAAATGGCGCGCACAGGCCGACAACGGCGTGCGCATGACCGAGCAGCGCGTGCGGCTGACGCCGGCGTTGCTGGCGGAGGACGCCCTGATTTTTGGTCTGCGCATGAACGAAGGGGTGAACCTGCCGGCGCTGCGCGCGCGCTGGCCCGATGCGCCGTGGACCATCGCCGAAGCTCTGGTGGAACGGCTCGTCGCCGACGGGCTGGCGGACTTCGCCGGCGGCACGCTGCGGCTGACGTCGCACGGGCGGCTGCTGGCCGATGCCGTTGGCGCGGAAATCCTGGAAAAACTGTCCGAGCCTGCCCCGGCATGAAAAAATTATTGCTGCCTTTCCTTCTCGGCGTCGCGGCATCGCTCCAGGGCCAGCGGCTCGATCCGGTCTGGCCGACGCCCAATCCGGCGTGGAGCGAAGGCCGGCCGATCCGGGACTTCATCCAGCCGACGGAGTCGGGTGAGGTGGAGTCGGGTTGCTTCGGCTGCGTGCGCAGCAACGGGGACCAATTCCACGAAGGCATCGACCTCAAGCCGGTGCGGCGGGACGCGCACGGCGAGCCGCTCGACCATGTGTTTGCGGTGCTGCCGGGCGTGGTGCGCTACGTGAACCTGCGGCCGCGCGAGAGCACCTACGGACGCTACATCGTGATTGAACACACCCGAGTGACGCCGGCGGTTTACACCCTCTATGCCCATCTCGCGAGCGTGGCGCCGGGCATCGCGGCGGGCACGGGCGTCGAGCGCGGCCAGATCATCGCGCAAATGGGGCATTCGGCCGGCGGTTATCCTTTTCCGGTGGAACGGGCCCATCTGCATTTCGAAATGGGCGTGATGGTCACGCGCGATTTCCAGTCCTGGTACGACTGGAAGAAGTTTCCCGACCCGAACGAGCACGGCCTCTGGAACGGCATCAACCTGATGGGCTTCGATTCGCTGGATTTTTTCAACAAATGGCGCGCGCACAAGGTGGACAACTTTGCCGATTATTTCGCGCAGATGTCGCCGGCCGTGCGCGTCCGCCTCGCGACCGGCCGTGTGCCCGACTTTGTGACGCGCTATCCGTCACTGCTGACCAAGCCGCTGCCGCCGGCCGGAGGCGTGGCCGGCTGGGAAGTCGCCTGCGACTGGACCGGCCTGCCGTTCCGCTGGACGCCGCTCGAAGCGAAGGACGTCGCCGGCCTCGCTCCGGACCAGCCGGTCGTGGTCTGGGCCGACGTGGAATCGCAGCGCGAGCATCCGTGCAAAACGCTGATTCGTCCGCGCGGCTCCGGTTATGCGATCTGCTCCGATCTGGCGACGGTGCTGCAGCAGCTTTTCGGTCTGCGCGATTGAAATCCCCCGTCAGGCCGGTTCGAGGCGGACCGGATCGCCCACGCGCATGACTTTGCCGGCCTCGGACGCGCCGATGGAGGTGTTCACGGCGAAACGGTAAAAATGGTTGAAGCGCCGCGCGTCAGCCCAGGCGGGAAGATGTTGCTTCCGCTTTTCCATGAAAATCTTTTGGAAATGCGGAATCGACTCGGCTGAGTCCGGATCGCGGGTCGGCACGACGCAGCGCTGGCAGGGATTGTGGCCGAGAAGCTGCACGGCGCCGATGGCGAAGGGCCGGCGCTCGTCCGGTCCGCCATAAAAGGCATCCTCGGCAAAAGCGTCGGCGCCGGCGATCTCCAGGTTGGCGCGAAAGCGCCGCCGTGCGCTCTCCAGATCGACGCCGGGAAACCAGGCGGCGACTGCGCTCAGGCTCGCCTCGCTCACCACGGTCGGGCCGAAGGCGTCTCTATCGTCGGGAAATCCGCTGCGCGGTTCATGGCGGACCGTGACGGGGAAGCCGAAAAAATCGCCCAACCACCGGCCGAGCCCGCCGCGCTCGGCGAGGGGGAATGTGCTCCGCGAGTTTTGGCCCTGCTCCCACAGCGTCACCTCGCGCACGTCCGGATCGTAGACGCAGCGCAGTCGTTGGATTTGGGGCAGGCGCTTGCCGTTCACGTAATGGCCGTCCTCGTCGACGATGGCATATTCCCGGTCGTGCTCCAAAATGCCGCCGGCGGTGATGCGGGCCGCATCGACCGAAAAACCGTCCAGGGATTTTATGGGGAAAACGAAGATTCGTCCCAGATGGAAGGTCATGCGAGGGAGTAATTCACTCGCAGACGCGGAGCGCGTTCAAGTTAAATGAAAAAACAACGTCTGGCGCGGCCTGCCGGCCGGCGACGCCGGTCTGATGCACGCACCACCGGGCTAGGCTGGCTCGATTCCGATCACATCGCCCCGGCGGATGGTTCCTCCCTGCAGCACGGAAGCATAGGCGCCGACCTGGGCTTGATTGTATCTGGCCGCGGTCCGCAACACGCCGACATCCTTGGGCAGATCTCCCTGCGACAGGGTGGTCATCACACAGCGCGAGCAGGGTCCGGTCACCTTGAGCCGGACTTCGCTGCCGATGACGATCACGCGGTCGGTCCACGCGCCCTCGGCGAAGCCCGTCAGGCCGGGCAGCGTGTCGATGACCAGATTCGGACGGAAGCGGCGGGCTTCGATCTGGCCGCCGGGATGAAGCCGGCGAAGTTCCGCCAGCGTGGCCGTGGTGAGAAGATGCACGGTGGCGCAGTCAAAAAACGTTTCCGACGGGATTGCCTCGTCGGTGACTTCGTCGCGCCGGGCGAGGCCCTCCACGTCCGGCCAGTATTCCTCGAGCGTGCTCCGGGCGGGAGCGGCGCCGAGGAGACGGACGGGACGGCCGACGGAGGCCGAAAGCAACTCGTCGACCGCCGCATTGTCGGTCAGGACCGTTTCGCCGCCCGGCAGCGTGATGCGAATCCGCGGGGTGTGCCCGTTGCCGGGCGGATCGACATAGGCGGCGTGAAAATCGAAGAGGTTGGGCCATTTCGAGGGATTTTTCGCGCTCGCCACTTTTCCTGTGGCCGGGTCGGCCAGCGCGAAGAGGCGGTCGCCGTGGAGCCCTTTCGGCCCCACGCGCGACGCATTCAGCTCCTCCCCGATCATCGATTTGACCGGATAGCGGTGGATTGAGACCAGGGTGCCGACGTTTTGCGGGCTCATGCGATCCTCACGCCTGCGAAAACGCCCGGGCCGTCTCGGCGTTGATCTCCTGGTGCCTTTCCGGCTTGGCGATGTACATCAGCACCAGGCGGAGCACGCCGACCGTGAGATATCCGAGAAAGACGTAGGGATAATATTTCTGCGGCGGAGCCGGCACCGGGTAGACGCTCCCGACCGCCGGGATGCACATCAACAGGACGCCGGCCACGCAGAAGACGACATCTTTGGCCTTCATCATTCCGCGTTTCTTGAGGAAAACCGGCGCCGCAATGGTGACGAGGAAGTAGGCGCCGAGAAATCCAAACGCGCCCATGGTTCCGGCGTCATTGAAGATGTCGAGCACCTCCATGCCAAAGTTTTTCATTTTGCACACCGCCGCAATCCCGAACATCAGTACGCCCATGACGGCGAGCGCGACATGCGGGGTTTCGTGCACCTTGTGGACGGCGCTGGTCGACCGGGGAAAAAAGTCATGCCGGCCCATCGCGAACATCACGCGGGCGCCCGAATTGAGGCAGGCGAGGGCGAGGGCAAAAAAGCTCAACATGGCCCCCGCCGACACCACCGGCGCGAAGGCGCTGACGCCGAAGCGTTCGGCGAGCGTGTTGAGCGGGGCGTCGAGCTGATCGAGCGTCTTGCTGTAACCATGCGTGCCCAGCACCTCGACATAGGTGATGAAGACGAAGAACAGGCCGGTGGTGATGAGGCTCCAGATGATGGAGCGGGGGATCGTTTTCAGCGGATTGATCGCCTCGTCGCCAAAGGCGGTCGAGCTTTCGAACCCGACCAGGCTGAAGATGGCGACCACCACACCGAGGCCGAGGCTCGAAAGAGTGACGCTTTTGAAGGCAAACTGCGCCGGATCGGGGGTGAATTGTGTTTTGCCCAGGACGATGAAGGCCAGCATCAGGATGAAAAGGACAGAGATGCCCTCAAGCACGAGGGAAACGAGCGTCGAGATCTTGATATCCTGATAGGAGATGTAGAAGCATCCGCCGACGCAGACCGCAAACAGCAGCACGGGCGGGGCGTTGATGTGCATCATCTGAAGGAGCTTGTCGGCGAAGATCGTGAAGCCGCTGGTCCCGGCGATCCCGATGAAGAGATAGGCCCAGACCAGGCACCACCCGCACATCGAACCGGGGCCCGCACCCAAGCCGGAGCAGGTGTAGCTGTACATCGATCCCGTGCCGGCGCCGCGCTTGGCGAACTGGTTCAGGTTGTAGGCGACAAACAGGAGCATGACGGTCGCGACCGCGTAGGAAAGCCAGCTCATGTTTCCGGAATTGGAGAACATGAGCGGCACGATCAACGCGGCGGTCATCGTCGGGGATATCATGGCGATATTCTGCGCCAGAAGCTCGACGAAATTTAAGACTTTCGGCTTGAGACTGGGGTGCTTGGACCCCGAGGGTGAATTTGATACCTGGTTCATGATGGCCTTTGCTTTGATTGTGGCGCGTGGGTGCG
>DATJYF010000265.1:0-13386 GCA_035499715.1 Opitutaceae bacterium
GTCCACCATCGCCAGCAGCGTCGTCGGCACCTGGAAATAATCGATGCCGCGCAAATAACTCGCCGCCGCGAAGCCGCCCAGATCGCCGATGACGCCGCCCCCGACCACAAAAAGCACGGCGGTGCGATCCAGCTTCTGCGCCGCGAAAAAATCCAGCACCCGGCCAAACTCCGCGAGCGATTTGGCCGCCTCGCCGGGGGGAAGGATGAGCGTGGGCACGTCGTCGAACATCTCGTGCAGCGCCGTGAGCTGGTGCTCGACGAGATTTTCGTCCGTAAGCAAAACGACCCTGTGCCCTGCGGCCGCGAGACTGCCGACCTTGGTGTGAACCTCCGCCGTCAGATTGGCGCCAAACAAAATGGGGTAGCTCCGTTCGCCGAGATTGACCGTGAGAGTTTCGGGCATGACAGACCGATCAAACGCGGCCCCGCCGGCGTGGTCAATTCCGCTTCTTGCCGCCCGCGGCGCCTTGGACGGCGGGCGAAGAACCCGTTCAGAAAAACCATCTGCGATCGGAAGACGGCCCGAAGATCGCGCCGACAAATCGCTCCAGCTCCAGATTGAATTTAAAAATGACCCGGTCGGATCCGCGGGTCAGGCCGTAACCGATGCCGAAATTGTATTCCAGGCCGCCCGGCAGCTCGCCCCATACCGTGGGAAAAAGATAATGCTGCTGATCGCTGACCGGGTCGGGCCGGTCGATGAGCCCGGTGCCACCGTAAAATTCCAGGCCGGGCGACAGGCGCCGCGTCCAGCGGTACTGCACGCCGGCGACGTAGCCGAATTCAAAGCCCTGGCTGTGGCCGGCGCCGGCCAGCACTTTTTCGAACTTGGGGTTCAGCATCACCGCCACCGGCCCGAAGTCCTTCTCCACAATCGGGCGCAACTCCAGCTCCTGCGACGCGTCGTCGAACTGCGGCGTCTTGTGCCACTCCAGCTCGGCGTACCAGCCGATGTTCACCGGGAGCGTGCCTTCATCGAACAATCTTCCCCGCAGGCGCAACTTGTCGCCGGCCCGGCGGAGGCCGCCGCCATCCGGCCGGGCCAGGTTGAGATAGGCCGCCGCTTCGA
This sequence comes from Opitutaceae bacterium, assembly GCA_035499715.1. Lineage (GTDB taxonomy): Bacteria > Verrucomicrobiota > Verrucomicrobiia > Opitutales > Opitutaceae > DASRHD01. The sequence goes on from DATJYF010000265.1 coordinate 1,072, forward strand.
GGCGGTCCGTCAGTCCGTAAGTGAGTTCGTAGGCGTTGTACCAGAGGTGCTCGCTGGCGAACGTGCCTTGGGCGGTGCCTTCTCCGCCATCGCTGTGGCCGGCGGAGACCACGGCATTGGTCGTCTCGATCTCGGCCATGCCCCTCGGCGTCGTGGCGTACGGATAAACTTCAAATTCCCATGGATCGACCTGCGCGAGGCCGCGGCAAAAGCCCAGCGCAAACAGGGAAGCCAGCAAAATCAAGCGACCGGAATTTTTCATCGGAAAAAAATGAAAGTCAGCGGGCGACGATCACGCCTTCGGGGACGTCGTCATGGAAATCGTCGAAAAAATCGTAGCTGCCGGCGCGCAAGGCCGGCAGACGGACGACGATCGTCTGGCCGGGATCAACCACCTTCTCCCGGTTCAATTTGAAGCTCTCAAATTCGATTCGCTCCCGGCTGGAGTTGGTCACCCGGATTTCGACCGGCCGGCCGGCTTGGACCTCAACTTTGTCCGGGCTAAAGTGATGCTGGGCGAAATGAATTTCGATGGTGATCGGCGTTGCGTTTTCTGCTTCAAGCCACTGCAAATTAATCAATAACAGAACGACGATCAGGATGGTTGTAAGAATTTTTGAACGCATATATGAGACTGAGACTGAGAACTGGTATCATGGCAGGCTGCTTTCTTGTCAAGCCCTGAATTGTCGCTTTCAGCCGGCAGCAGCCATGCCCTGCCTGCTCAACCACGGCATAAACTTCCTTGGGCTGCAGGCCCCTGCGCCTGTTTTCTGCCACGGTTCGCTTCGTCCGGAGTCGCAAGTCGGTTCAGCCCGTTTTGCGTTTGCGCCGCGCATCGCCGCAGCTTGATTCATGGCCGCATGATGTGCCGCTCCTTGTCGCGCTGGTTTCGCTTTTTTCTTTTTGCGGTTGGCGGCGTCGCCAGCCTGACCGTCTTCGCCCAGGACCGCGCGGCCTGGATGCGCCAGGCCCGCTGGGGCGTGATGAATCATTATCTGGCGGATTGGATTGCGCGCGCCGACGGCGAACCCATGACCGCCGAAAAGTGGAATGACCTCGTCGATCATTTCGACGTGGATGCCCTCGCGGGCCAGGTCGCGTCGGTCGGCGCCGGTTATTACCTCATCAGCATCGGCCAAAATTCAGGCTATTACCTCTCACCCAATGCCACCTACGACAAAATCGTGGGTTTCACGCCGAGCAAGTGTTCACGGCGCGATCTCGTGGCCGACCTCTATGCGGCCCTGCAGAAACGCGGTATCCGGCTCATGGTCTATTTGCCGTCCAACGCCCCGAACCGCGATGAGACGGCGAAAACCGCGCTCCAATTCCAGCTGGGCCCCTATCGCAACCGCGAATTCCAGCTCAAGTGGGAGGCGGTCATCCGCGAATGGTCGCTGCGCTGGGGCAAAAAAGTTTCCGGCTGGTGGTTCGACGGCTGCTACTGGCCGAATGCCATGTACCGCTCCGCCGAGCCGCCGAACTTCGAAAGTTTCGCCGCCGCCGCGCGCGCCGGCAACCCCGATGCCGTCGTCGCCTTCAATCCCGGCGTGGTCTATCGCACGATTTCCATGACACCTTGCGAGGATTATATCGGAGGCGAAACCACATTGCCGGAGCGCTGGGATCCCAAACGCAATTTCGACGGGAAAATTGACGGCGCGCAGATCCACGTCCTGAGCTTTCTCGGCCAGCGCTGGGGCATGGGCTCGCCGCGATTTTCCACCGAGCAGGTCGTGGCTTGGAGCAAAAAAATCGCCGCAACCGGCGGAGTCGTGACCTGGGACACGCCCGTGCAGCGCAATGGCACGATGGCGCCGGAATTCATCCAGCAGCTGACCGCGATCGGCCAGGCGCTGAAACAAAACTAGCGTATGTCGGACCGGACACCGGCGGCGCAGTCCGCGCTTCTTTTCGTGTACGGCACGCTGCGCCGCGGGCAGCCCAATCACCGCCAGCTGCTGCGGCTCGGCGCGCGCTTTCTCGGTCCGGCCGTCACCTTGCGCCCGCTCCGCCTGGGCCGCGCAGCCGACGGGCTTCCGGTCCTGTACGCCACGGCCCGGGACGGCCTGCGTGGTGAACTTTACGCCGTCGACATGCCCGCGGCCTGGACGGCCCTCGACGAGTTCGAGGGACATCCGGCGTTTTACCGGCGGCACCTCGATCGCGTGCGCCGGCCGGGCGGAACCGAGGCCGAAGCCTGGCTTTATTTTCGCGGCGGGTAGGCGCGGGCTGGACCGTTCGGAACAATGAAAAGGCCGCCCGTGGACCGGGCGGCCGGAAAAGAGCGATTCCGTTTCAGTGCGGCTTTCTAGCGATGGTGGTAATGGCCCCAGCCACCGCGATAGCCCCAGCCGCCATGATAACCGAAGGAAATGCCGATGCGCGGCCCATAGTAGTATCCCCACGGCCGGCCCCACCCGTAGGAGCCGTAATAAACCGGAGCCGGCACGCAGGCCGGTTCGACCACCACCGGCGCAGGCTGGGTGTAAATCACGGTGGACACCGGCTGCGCATAGGCCACCGGTGCGGGTTGCGCGTAATAATAAGCGGGAGCGGGCTGCGCGTAAACCGCCGCGGGCTGCGGCTCGACCAGGCTGCCCAGCGCAGCGCCGCCGAGCGCGCCGATGAGCGCGCCTTCGCCGGCGTGGTGGCCGCTGTTGTTGCCGATGATCGCGCCGGCAATGCCGCCGAAAAGAGCCCCGTTGACGACATTAGGCTGGAAAATCTGCGCCGGCGCGGACGCGGCTCCCAAGGTCAGGGCGAGGAGGGAAAGCGTGAGCGTTTTCATGATGTCAGGTTCGACGCCAGCCGCCACCGGGAGGTTGCGCCGGCCCGAATTTTTTCAAGTTTTATGGAACAAACCTAAACCCGCTCGCGCGACAGTGCAAATAAAACGCGGGAAATTGCTTTTTTCGGCGCGGCGGTTTCACGATCGGACACGGCACTTCGGCCGCGGAACGCGGTCGAGCGTGAGATGATTCGCCAGATTCTCATGGGGGGATTCTTTTGCCTGTGGGCCGCGGCCGTGTTGCGCGCCGACGACTGGCTCGAGTTCAACAACGGCGAGCGCGTGACCGGCCATTACGTGAAAACGGAAAAAGGCGTGATCTTTTTCGATTCCACGCGCTTCGGCCCGCTGCAAGTTTCGACCGGCGAAGCCCAGGTGCTCTCAAGCCCATCTCCGCCCGCTGCGCCTGGCATGCTCGCCAGTGCCGCCGGTCGCGCCCTGGCCATCGCCCTTGCCCCTCAGACCACCGCGGTTCCGCCCGCAGTCGCCGTGGGGCAGCGCCGCGCCTGGAAGGGCCGCATCGACACACTGTTTGATTTCATTTGGGGCAACAACAACACCAACAGCCGCGAAACCAAGGTGCAGGGCACGGCGGAGCGCCTCTCCGGCAAGGAGCATTACCTCGCCTACGCCAACCTTGATTATCTCTACAACGAACACCTGCTCGTGCAAAACCACCTGGAAGGCAGGTTCACGTGGGAGCACCAGCTCTCGCGCTCGGTCTATTCGATCGCCGAGCCCGACTATCTGCATGAGATCCGCCAGAATCCGATCTACCAGTATCAAATGCGCACCGGCCTCGGCACCCAGCTGTTCCAAACCGACCGCAGCCAGGTGCGCATCGCGGCCCTGGCCTATTTCTCGCGGCTCGACGTCCCCGCCATCCGCAGCCACGCCTACGACGTCTATCCGGCCGTGCGTCTCGACTCGCAATGGGAAATCTGGCGCGGATTGAAATTCACGCAGGAAGGCAACGCCTTCTACGTTCCAGGTAGCGGCACCGGCGGCGTGGACAACACCATGAGCCTGGTCAAGGGTATCTTCGGCGACATCACTCTCACCCTCCAGCACGAGTATCACCACGAGATGATCCCTCATGCCTCGATCACGCGCAACGAGCTGAAGCTGCTCCTCGGCTATGCCTTTTGAGGCCGCCGCCGGCGACGGGCCGGCCGGCGGATAATTTCGTTTGCCCGCCCGCGGCGGCCCGATAGGCGTGGCCCATGCCCATCCGCGCCTGGTTTTCCACCTTCGTTTACTGCGAACCGCTGCAACGCGGCGGCCCCGACCGTTTCAATGCCGGGCTGGCGCGGGAATGCCGGCAGTTGCGCGACTATGACGCCGCCGGCCGGGCCTGGTCGGCGAAAAATTATCCCGGCGGCTACACCAGCTACGGCTCGATGGCGCAGTTGCAGAAATTTTCCAGCACCTTTGCCGCGCTCGAAAAAAGACTGGCCCGCCACGTGCGGACCTTTGCCCGCCGGCTCGATCTCGACCTGCGCGGCCGCGAGGTGCGCATGACCGACTGCTGGGTGAACATCATGCCGCCCAGCGCCGCGCATTCCCTGCACTTGCATCCGCTCTCCTTCATCAGCGGCACGTATTACGTCGCCACTCCGCCGGGCTGTCCCGGCCTCAAATTCGAGGACCCGCGGCTCGACCGGTTCATGGCCGCGCCGCCCCGCCGTCCGGAGGCACGCGGTGAAAACCGCACCCATGTCACCTACCCGGCCGAGGCGGGCCAGGTGATCCTCTTCGAAAGCTGGCTCCGCCATGAAGTCCCGCCCAACCGCGTCGAGGCCGAGCGCATCAGCATCAGTTTTAACTACAACTGGGCTTGAAACGCGGCGGCCGGCCCGTGAATATTTTTCGCAACCTTGCCCCGCGGTCACAGGTCCAACCGCCCTGTTCCGCCGGAATTTTTCCCATGCCTCAATTTACCCGTCTCTTCCCCGCCGCCCTGTCCGCTCTGGCTCTGGCCCTCCTGCTTGCCGGCTGCGGCGGCAGACATCACCGCGATGACGAGGCCTCCGCGCCCCCGTTGGGCCCCAACGGCAAGCCGCTGCCGGTGCTCCACGCGCAGGACACCTTCGCCGCTGGCCAGGTCATCGCCGACATCACGCTCAGCCGCGGCTGGGGCAAGGGCGGCTTCAAGCCGGCACCCATTCCGGGCATGCCGTCGGAGGACGACTCGGATGACTCGGACAAAAAAATCACGCCGGACATGATCGATGCGATGCAGCACCGCCGCGCCGAAAGCCCGTTCCCGCCCGTCATGCTCTGGCTGAAACTGACCAGCGCCGCCAGAGCCCCCCTGAATATTGAAATCACCGACTTCAAGTCGGATCTCGGAGATTTTGCGGTGCAGCCCGATCACGTCACACTCGCGCCGGGCGAGTCGGCCAAACCCGACCCGATGATTTCCCGCCTCGGCGTGACTTCAACGGAAATTCCGGTGACCGTTTCACTGCGCATCAATGGTGCGAAGGAAACCCGCGTCCTGATTTTGCGGCCGGTGCCCGACGACGCGCATTGAATTTTGCGCCGCCGGCCGGCGCGCGGAGAGCTCGCAGTTGGAGAATGCCCGCCGGAAATGAGCGGCTTTTTTTCCGCGGAAAAGTGCGGCGCGGCCTGAAAATCAATTGCGATCGCGCGATTATGAGGGCTGGCCTTTTGCGCCCCGTCGGCCATACTGGCTGCAAGGTTTTGCATCTTATTTTGTATAACGGTTGTTAAATCCGCCCGATTCGTGCAGCCCGGCTTGGCTTAAGTGAATTCGCACCTAATCTGAAACCCAGCGGCTTTTCCCCAACCCATGAAACACTCCCCCGTCTTACCGTTGCTTGTATTGAGCGCTGTCTTGATCACGCTGCCGGGGGGCTGCCAGAAACCGCCGCCACCGCCGCCGCCGCCGGAAACGCCCAAGCCGGCCGCCTTGCCGCCGCCCACGCCCGAAAGCACGATCGCGCGTCTCACCCAACCGAAGCCGGAGCCGGCCATCCTGCCGCACAAGGTCGAGACCAAAACCGAGTTTCCCCAGGCCATGGCCTCGCTCGCGCCCGACGCCACCCCGCCCAAGGTCGAGGCTCCGCCGCCCGAAACGAACAACGATCCGAACCGCCCGCCGACCAAGGGCCTCACGGCCGACGGCATCACGACCGACCTCGTCATGCACGACTGGACCGGCGTCGTGCTGGTTCCGCTCGACACCTCGATTTCGCGCGCCCACACCGTTCTCGTCGCCCTCGACCGGATCGAGGCCCATCCCCTCGAAGACGGCCAGGTGCGTGTCTGGGCCCGCATTCGCAATGTCACCGACGGCAGCCTGACTACCGAGGTGGCCTGTTCCTTCCGCACTGCGGAAAGCCCCGAGCCCGACGAGCCCATTTTCTACAAGCTTGGCATCCCGCGGGGTGATTACCGCGACGTGTTCTTCCTTTCGCCGGTGGGGAAAAATCTCAATTCCTACACCGTGCTGGTGCGCGCCGGCGACAACACGACGTCGGCCACCGGCAAACTGCCGTAATGCCGCGCCGCCGGCGCCTCAGCGCATCCGCGCGAAAAACCAGGCCGCCAGGCCGGCCAGACCGAGATTCGGCAGCCAGGCCGCCGTGGCGGGCGGCACCAGCTGCTGCATCGCCAGGGACGCCGCAAAATTGTTCAATGCGAAATAAAGCAGGAACAAGCCGATCGACTTCGACACCCCCACGGCCGGATTCACCCGCACCCCTGAGACCGCAAAAGGCACCGCGATGCCGATGACGATGAGCGGCCCCAACGTGTCGGCCAGCAGGCCGAAATAGCGCACCGCATAGGCGATGCCCAGCGAGTTGTTTTCCGTCCGGTAATACTCCATCACCCGCCGCAGCTCGAAAAACGACAGGTCCTGCGGCCGTTGCGTGACCAGCAGCATCAGTTTCGGATCCTCGTCGAACTGCGGCTCCACTTTTTCCTCGAACGGAACCGAGTCGGTGGGCGCGCCCGTTTCCCGGTCGAACGTCAGCTCGCGGCCGCGATGAAACACCCAGGCCCGCCGCGCCCCGTCGAACCAGGCCTCGTCCGCCAGCAGCCGCCGCACTTCCCGGCGCCGCGCATCCAGCACCGACACGCTCACGCCGTAGCCGTGTTGCGTGAACTTGCTGTAACGGTTGAAAAACCACACCCGTCGCTCGCGCTGATTGTCAAAGGCCACGTCGTAAACCGCGCCAACGTGGTCCGCCGCCGCGATCGAGCGGGTTTGCCGGTGAAATTCGAGCTCATCAAACACCGTCCGCGATTCCTCCACCGACCACGGAATGATGCTCGAGTTCAGCCACAAGATCAGTCCGCAGCCCAGCACCCCCGCCACCCAGATCGGGCGCGTCAGGCGAAACCAGCCCACGCCGGCCGTGCGCATGGCCGTGAATTCCAGATGCCGGTGCAGCTGCCCCAGGACGAAGAGGAGCGACACCAGCAGGGCCCAGGGCAGCACGACGGCAAAAAAACTCGGAATCGTCACAAAAAAATACACCCCCATGTCGCCCGCCTTCGCGCCCAGGTCGCGCAAGTCGCGAAAACTGTCATACATCACCTGCATCAGCAGCAGGCCGAGCGACACCGCCAGCACCAGGCCGAGGATTTTCAGCCATTCGCGCAACAGGTGACGGTCAAAGAGGTTCACCGCAGGCATGCAAACGCTTCGCCCGCCGAAAGCAAAGCCGAACACGCGCGGAACGCTCCCTGCTTACACCCCTCCAAGCTGCAGTGTTTGATTGCCCGCCGTCCTCGCCCTCCTTAGCTAGGTAAGCTTGCCGCCGACAAAAACCCCTTCCCCCATGCCAACAAACTTGATGAAAAAATTCGCGTTTTCCCTCCTCTTCCTCGCCCTCGCCCTGGGCGGACGGGCCGACGACAACACCATCAAAATCGGCGAATATGCCTCGCTCACCGGCAAGGAGGCCGCTTTCGGCCAGTCCTCGCACAAGGGCACCCTTCTCGCCATCGAGGAAATCAACGCCGCCGGTGGCGTGCTCGGCCAGAAGCTCGATCTCATCACCGAGGACGACCAGTCCAAGCCGGGCGAACCCTCCACCGCCGTGCGCAAGCTCATCGCCCGCGACAAGGTCGTCGCGATCCTCGGCGAAGTGGCGTCGAGCCGCTCACTCGAGGCCGCGCCCGTGTGCCAGTCCTCGCGCATCCCGATGATCTCGCCCTCCTCGACCAACCCCAAAGTCACCCAGATCGGACGTTACATCTTCCGCGTCTGCTTCGTCGATTCCTTCCAGGGCACGGTCCTGGCGAAGTTTGCCAAGGACACGCTCCACTCCCGCCGCGTCGCGCTCCTCACCTCGGTTTCGTCCGCCTACAGCGTCGGCCTGGCCAAGTTCTTCAAGGACCGCTTCACCGCCGACGGCGGTGAAATCGCCGTCGAGGAGAAATACTCCGAGGGTGACAAGGACTTCCACGCCCAGCTCACCGCCATCAAGGCGGCGAACGTCGACGCCATCTTCGTTCCCGGCTACTACACCGAGGCCGCCCTCATCTGCAAACAGGCCCACGAGCTCGGCATCCTCGGCGTGCCCATCTTCGGCGGCGACGGCTGGGAGGCGCCCGAACTTGTCCAGATCGGCGGCGCCGACGTCGAAGGCTGCTACTATTCGACCCATTATTCCCCGCAAATGCCCTCGTCTGAAGTCCAGGCCTTCGTGAAAAAATTCCGGGCTCGTTTCGGCGGCGAAACTCCGGACGCCATGGCCGCGCTCGGCTACGACTCGGCGATGATCCTGGCCGACGCCATCAAGCGCGCCGGCTCGACCCAGAACACCAGGATCCGCGAGGCCCTGGCGGCGACGAAAAACTTCCCCGGCGTCACCGGCCGGACCACCATCGACAGCCAGCGCAACGCCACCAAAAGCGCCGTCATCATCACGATCAAGGACGGCCGGTTCAAATTCGTCCAGACCGTCGAACCGTGAGGGATGACAAAGTTGAGAGTTAAAAGCTGAGAGTTGAGAGACGCGGTAATGTTTAATTTCGAAAAACTTGAGGTCTGGCAGAAATCAGTGGTCTACGCCGATCTTGTCTACGGCACCACCCGCGGCTTTCCAGCGGATGAACGTTTCGGTCTGACGGCCCAGATCCGCCGTGCAGCCAGTTCCACTCAACCCTCAACCCTCAACTTGAATTGACCGAGTTCCTCCAACAACTGCTGAACGGCCTTTCCCTCGGCGCGATCTACGCGCTCATCGCCCTCGGCTACACCATGGTCTACGGCGTCCTGCGTTTCATTAATTTTGCGCACAGCGATATTTTCATGGTCGGCGCATTTGTGGGCTATTTCGTCGGGCAACACCTGCCGGCGGGCTCCGTGGGCGGCGGCCTGGTCGTGCTCGCCGCCGCCATGCTCGCCTGCGCGCTGCTCGGCGTGACCATCGACCGCCTCGCCTACCGGCCGCTACGGCGCGCGCCCACCCTCAACGTCCTCATCACCGCGATCGGCGTGTCCCTCCTGCTGGAAAACACCGGCCAGGCCGTCGTCGGCGCCGAACCGCGCACGTTTCCGCCCGTCTTTCCCTCGACCAATTTCACGCTCGGTCCGCTCGTCATCTCCAGCAGCCAGCTCCTCGTCATCGTCCTGGCCGCGCTCTTGCTCCTCGCGCTGCAATTCGTCGTCTTCCGCACCAAGATCGGCACGGCCATGCGCGCCGTTGCCCTCCATCCGGAGGCGGCGCAGCTCGCCGGCATCAACCACAATGCCGTCATCAGTTTCACCTTCGCCCTCGGCTCCGCCCTGGCCGGCGCCGGCGGCGTCCTCTACGCGCTCAACTATCCCTCGATCGACCCGCTCATGGGCGTGATGCCTGGCCTGAAGGCGTTTGTCGCCGCCATTCTCGGCGGCATCGGCAACATCCCCGGCGCCGCCCTCGGCGGCCTCATCCTCGGCACGGTCGAGACCTTCGTCGCCGGCAGCCAGTTCTCGACCTACAAGGATGCCATCGCCTTCGGTGTCCTCATCCTCATCCTGCTCTTCCGGCCCGCCGGATTGCTCGGCCGGTTCACCGCCGAAAAAGTGTGACCCATGCCGCGCGCCCAACTCGCCCTCGCCGCCGCGATCCTCGCCGCCCTCGCCGTCTCGCATTTCTCGGACAAGATTGACCCCTACCTCCTCGATGTCCTCACCAGCGTGGGCATCAACATCATCCTCGCCGTCTCGCTCAACCTCGTCAACGGACACACCGGCCAGTTCTCGCTCGGCCACGCCGGCTTCATGTCCATCGGCGCCTATCTCTCCGGCTGCGTCACGGTTTTTCTCGGGCCGAAGCTCCTGGGCGAAGACGGCGGCTCCGCGCTCGGCCAAAACGCCCTCTTCTTCGGCGCGCTCCTCGCCGGCGGCCTCTGCGCCGCCCTGGCCGGCCTGCTCGTCGGCGCGCCCTCGCTGCGCCTCAAGGGCGACTATCTCGCGCTCGTCACGCTCGGCTTCGGCGAGATCATCCGCGTGATTTTCCAGAACGTCGACGCCGTCGGCGGCGCGCTCGGTTTCATCGGCCTGCCGCCCTACACCAACTTCGCCTGGACCTACGGCGCCGCCGCCCTCACGGTCTTCACCGTCGTCTGCCTGGTCAACTCCACCTACGGCCGCGGCTTCCTCGCCACCCATGACGACGAGATCGCCAGCGAGGCCGTCGGCCTCAACACCACCCGCTACAAGATCACCGCCTTCGTCGTCGGCGCGTTTTTTGCCGGCATCGCCGGCGGCCTCTACGGGCATTACAAGCTTTCCATCGACCCGCGCGGCTTCGATTTCACGCGCAGCATCGAGATCGTGGTCATGGTCATTGTCGGCGGCATGGGCAACACCCTCGGCGTCATCCTCGCGGCGATCCTGCTCACGCTCCTGCCCGAGGGATTGCGCTCGGCCGCCGACCTCACCGGCATCCACCAGCTCCGCTCGCTCTCCGAATACCGCATGGTCGTCTATTCGTTCCTCCTCATCCTGCTCATGATCGCGCGGCCGCAGGGCCTGTTTAATTTCCGGCTGGGCCGGAGCCGGGTATAGCCCGTGCTGCGTTCGAAGCCATGGCCACCCCGCTGCTGCAACTCGAGAAAGCGACCGTCCGCTTCGGCGGACTCACCGCCGTGGACGCGGTCGACCTCGCGCTCGGCGAAGGCGAACTCGTCGGCCTCATCGGCCCCAACGGCGCGGGCAAGACCACCGTTTTCAACCTCATCACCGGCGTCTATCCGCCCACCGGGGGCCGCGTGCTCTTTGCCGGCCGCGACCTCCGCGGCCTGCGCTCCTACGACATCGCCGCGCTCGGCATCGCCCGCACTTTCCAGAACATCCGCCTCTTCGGCAGCCTCAGCGTCTTCGACAACGTCCGCGCCGCCTGCAATCTCCACCGCGACACCTCGCCGCTGCACGCGCTCCTGCGTTGGAAAAAATTCCGCAACGGCGAGGCCGCCATCGCCGGCCGGGTGGAAGAACTGCTCGGCCTATTCAACCTCCTCCGCTTCCGCGATGCGCCCGCCAAATCCCTGCCCTACGGCGAGCAACGCCGCCTCGAAATCGTCCGCTGCCTCGCTACCCGCCCGCGCCTGCTCCTGCTCGACGAGCCCGCCGCCGGCATGAACGCCACGGAGAAGGCCGAGTTGGTGAAGCTCATCCCGCGCCTGCGTGAGCAATTCAAGCTCACCATCCTGCTCGTCGAGCATTCCATGCGCGTCGTGATGGGCGTGTGCGAACGCATCGCCGTCCTTGATTACGGCGAAAAGATCGCCGAGGGGCCGCCCGCCGCCATCCAGAACGATCCCAAGGTCATCGAGGCCTACCTCGGCGAAAAATCAATTGCCCATCATTGAGGGAAATCAACCACAGAGACACGGAGAAATCAGAGAAATCCGTTCTATGAATTTTTTTCAGAACTTCGTGTCCTCCTTGCCTCTGTGGTTCAAATAAGATGCTTTGCGTCACCGACCTCTCCGTCAGCTACGGCGCCATCGCTGCGCTCAACGGCGTCTCGATCGAGATTCCCGCTGGCGAGATCGTCACGCTCGTCGGCAGCAACGGCGCCGGCAAAACCACCCTGCTCCGCACCATCTCCGGCCTGCTGCGGCCGAAGTCCGGACGCATCGAATTCAAGGGCGGTGACATCACCCGTCTGCCCGCGCACAAGATCGTCGCCCTCGGACTCTGCCACGTGCCCGAGGGCCGCATGGTTTTCAGCAACCTCACCGTGGACGAAAACCTCGCCATGGGCGCCTACCTCGAAACCGACGCCACCCGCCGCGCCCGCCATCGTGAATTCGTTTTCGAAATGTTCCCCCGCCTGAAGGAGCGCCTCAAGCAGGTCGCCGGCACGCTTTCCGGCGGCGAGCAGCAAATGCTCGCCATCGGCCGCGCCCTTATGGGCAACCCGAAATTCCTCATGCTCGACGAACCCTCGCTCGGGATCGCGCCCCGGCTCGTCAGCACGATCTTCGAGAAGATCGTCGAGATCAATCAAGCCCACGGCATTACCATCCTCCTCGTCGAACAGAACGCC
>DATJYF010000266.1:0-6353 GCA_035499715.1 Opitutaceae bacterium
GGCGGTTATACGACCTTTTCCTCTTTCAGCTTCCAAACGCTGAGCCTCGCCAATGACGGCGAATGGCTGCGCGCCGGTGGCAACATCGCCGGTTCGGTCGTGCTTTGCCTTTTCGCTGTCTGGCTCGGCCACGTGCTGGCCGCCACACTCAACCAAATCCGCTGACACCATGGACCTCCCCACCGACTCCCTTTTGCTCCGCATTTTCATCGGCGAGTCCGACCACCGCGACGGCCGCCCGCTCTACGAAGTCATCGTGCTCAAGGCCCGTGAACTCGGCCTGGCCGGCGCCACCGTGCTGCGCGGCGCGATGGGCTTCGGCCCCAGCAGCCGGCTGCACACGGCGAAAATCCTCCGGCTTTCCATCGACCTGCCGCTGGTCATCGAGATCGTCGACAGCGAGGAGAAGATCAATTCCTTCCTGCCCGTGCTCGACGGCCTGATGGGCGGCGGCCTCGTCACGCTCGAAAAAGTCCGCGTGCTTCACTACCGCCACGGCGGCGAGCCGTCGAAGTAAAGGCACGGCTGCGCCTGTTACCGGGCCGGAGCCGCGGCCGGAGGAGGCGGAGCCGCAACCGGCGGCCGAGACGGGACGGAGGCGGGCGGCGCCGGCGGAGGCTGCCCGAGATCGACGTAGGCACGGATGCCGGCGGCGATGCCCTCGGCGATCTGCTCGCGATAGGCGGGAGTGGCGATCTTCCGCGCCTCGGCGTCGTTGGAAAGATAACCCGCCTCGATCAGCACCGCCGGACACGATGCCAGCCGGAGCACCCCGAGCTTGTCATGCCGCAGGCCCCGGTCATAGGTGCCGAGTTCACCGAGCACCGCTCGCTGGATGCAATAGGCGAGCACGGTATTCCACCCGGCGTTGCTATCGCCGGGATTGGCCTCGTCGTCCTCCGGATGGTGGGTCGAACGGCTAAGCGGGACTTGGTAACGCGGCGTGAAACGGTAGGTTTCGGTGCCGTGCACGGCGGCCAGGCTTTCTCCGGGAGCATATTGCCCGGCGGCGTTATAATGGATGCTGATGAACAAATCCGCCCGCTCATGCGCAATCAGCTCGTCGCGCATCCGCAGGTCCAGCTTTTTGTCCGGACTGATGGCGTAGTCGGTGGTGCGCGTCATCACGACGCGGTAACCCTGCGCCTCGAGGATCTTTTCCAGGCGGAACGCCGTGTCGAGCGTGAGGACCCTTTCCTTCAGGCCGAGATGTTTGTTTTCCGTGCCGTTGTCGGGAATGCCGTGGCCGGGATCGATGATGATGGTGCGCACCGGCGGCGGGCGGTCGAGGCCGAGGCGCAGCAGCGGGCGGATTACCTTTTCCGCGTCAATGAAACTGATCCACAGGCTGTGTCCGTGATAAACCGCCGGGCTGCCCATCCATACATGGCGGCCGTCGAAGACGAGTTCGCGCTGGTTGACCTCCAAGGTCACGCGGGTGCCGGCATCCTCGAGGAGCAGGCGCTTGTCCGGCTCCAGCCATCGGGCGTGCAAGCCGAAGCGCTCGCCAAACGCGGCGGCGTCGACGCAGCTCACGCCGTCGATCTTGGCCGTTTCCACGGCGGCGGCGGCCCGCGGCATGGCCCCGCCTCCGGCCAGGATCACCAGCGCCGACACGAGGCGCGTCAGAGATTTTGCCGCCATGGCTTTTCTCCTCAGGCGCTGGCGGACGCCTGTCCGTCGTTTTGCGGGAGGTGGAATTTCAGCTTTCGCTTGTTGGCCGGCAGCGGCGAGAGCATGACGTTGATCTGCTTGCCCAGCAGCTTCGGCTCGCTGTCGGGATGGCCCATGCCGGACAGTTCGGCGATGGCGCGCTTGATGACCTCGAACCCGATCTCGGTGTGGGCCATTTCGCGGCCGCGGAATTTCAGGCGGAGCTTCACCTTGTTGCCGTGGTCGAGAAATTCCTCGGCGTGGCGCAGCTTGGTGTGAAAATCGTGCGGCTCGATGCGCGCGGTGAATTCGATCTCCTTGATCTTGCTCGCGGTCGACTTGGAGTGCGAATGCTTCTTCTGGTCCTCGTAGACGTATTTGCCGAAGTCCATGATGCGGCAGACCGGCGGCTGGGCGTTGGGCGCAAGCTCGACGAGGTCGAGCCCGACCTGCATGGCAAGGGCAATGGCTTTCTCGATGGTCAGAATGCCCAGCTGCTTGCCCTCGGGCGAAATCACGCGGACTTGCGGGACCTTGATGCGATGATTGCGACGGATGTTGGCGTAGGGATCCGTGTTGCGGCGCTGATATTGTCCGGGGCGGCCGCCGCCGGCAGAAGAAAAGGAATTAGCCATCAAGAATGAGGAGTCATGATTTTGCGGAGGTGGTTTCTCGCGCGGTTGAGGGGGGATGACAACAGGAAAAATTCCCCGGCATAAAACCCCCGGGCAAAGAGTGTGGTTCCGTGCAACAAAGCGGAAAAATCATCGCGTGCCGCGGTCATTGGCACGGCGGCTTCACACGCTGAAGCTCTCGCCGCAGGAACAACTGGCCTTGGCGTTGGGATTGGCAAACTTGAAGCCGCCGGCCACCAGCTTGGCGGAATAGTCCAGCACCGTGCCCTTCAGATAAAGGGCGGTCTTGGGGTCGACCAGCACCTCCACCCCGGCCGAGCGGACCAAGATGTCGCCGCGCCGCGGCTCGGCCGTGAAGCGGAGCTTGTAGCTGAGGCCGTTGCAGCCGCCGCCGGAGATGGCGATGCGCAAGTACCCGCCCTGCCGCTCGCGCTCGATCAGCGCGCGCACCTTCGCGCCCGCCGCCGGCGTGAGGCGGACGAGGTTTTCGTTGCCCAGCCGGGTCTCGGCGGGCGGCACGGCGGCGGTTTCGATCGCAGACATTTTCGCCTTAAGTTATTGTCCCAATCCGCGCCCGTTGCAAGCGCCGGGCGACGGCCACGGCGTTGGCAAAGCTCCGCGGGCTGGCCTTGCCCTGCCCGGCGATGCCGAAGGCCGTGCCGTGGTCGGGGCTGGTGCGGACGAACGGCAGCCCGAGGGTGACGTTGACCGACTCGTCGAATTCCACCGCCTTGAGCGGGGCCAGACCCTGGTCGTGGTAAAGCGCGATCACGACGTCGAATTCGCCGCGCAAAGCGCGCGCAAACAGCGTGTCGCCCGGCTCGCAGCGCGAGAGTCCGGGGTGCGCCGCGCGCAACCGGTCGAGGATCGGGTCGATCACGAGTTGCTCCTCCTCGCCGAGCAGACCGCCCTCGCCGGCGTGCGGATTGAGGCCGCACACGCCGATGCGTGGCGCGGCGATCTTCTCGGCGCTCGCCAGCTCGGCGGCGGCGCTCACCGCGTGCGCGAAATTTTTCTCCTCCAGATGCAAAAACACCTCCTGCAGCGGCACGTGCCAGGTGAGCAGCACGACCCGCAGCCGCCCGCCGCAAAACGCCATCACCGGCTCGCCACCCCAGCGCGCGGCGAAAAACTCCGTCTGGCCGGGAAAGGCGAAGCCGGCTTTCGCCAGCCAGGCCTTGCTCACCGGCCCGGTGACCACGCCGGCGAATTCACCGCGCACGCAGCCGGCCGCCGCGCGCTCCATGGCGGCGAGCGCCACGCGCGCGCCTTCGATCTCCGGCCGGCCGGCCGCCGCCGAGAATTCGGGCGGGCCCACCGGGATCTTCTCCGCATCGGTGACGAGCGATTCCAGCCAGCGCGCCGGCCCGAGGATCGCGACGTCGCGCGCTTCCGCCGGATGCGCGGCCAGCCAGGCGGCGGCGATTTCCGGACCGATCCCGGCGGGGTCGCCGCAAGTCAGGGCCAGTTTAGTCGGCATCGTCGTCCCTGTTTACGGCGCGGCGGGCCCGCGCGAAACCGCGTTTGCCGCCGGTGAAAAATTCCAGAAAACGGCGTGCCTCCGTCGTGGCGAAGGCGCCTCCGGCCAGCGCCGCCGCGGCCACGTCGCGGATGTTGCCCGGCGCGCCATACACCGCGCGAAAGGCGTCCTTCAGCTCGCGGATCGCCTCGCGCGAAAATCCGCGCCGGCGCAGGCCGACAAGATTGAGCCCGATGACATCGTTGCGCTCCGCGGCCAGCACAAACGGCGGCAGATCGAGCGAAAAGCGCGAGCCTCCGCTCACCATCACGCTTTCGCCCACGCGCAGAAACTGGTGAAAGCATGAGTTCCCGCCGAAAAAGGCATGGTCGCCGACATGCACGTGGCCAGCCAGCAGCACGGCATTGGCCAGCACCGCCTGGCGGCCGACGACGCAGTCATGCCCGACGTGGCTCGCCGCCATCAGGAAGCAATTTTCACCGATCTCGGTGAATCCGCCGGCCCGGGTCGAACGGTTGACCGTGACGTATTCGCGGAGCGTGGTGCCCGCCCCGATGCGGACGCCGGACGGCGTGGCGCGATCGAATTTCAAATCCTGCGGATCGCCGCCGATCACCGCGAACGGATGCACAGTGACACGGTCGCCCAGCACCGCGCCGCGCTTGATGACGGCGTGCGCCTGGACCTCGCAGTCCGCGCCCAAATGTGCGCCATCCTCGATGATGGCGGTGGGATGAATCATGGGAGAAGTAACAGCGATCAAAAGGCGGGGATCAAGCCAGAGGCGGGCGTGCCCCCGGCCGGCCCGCCCGCCGGCGCGGATCATTTGCCGCGCTTCGCGGCCGGCCGATCGGGCAGCAGGTCAAGCTGCGCTTCCTTGAAGAGGTCGTAATTCTTCAGGATGCGGATGACCTGGAGCGTGTCGCTTTTGCGGTAATTCCGGTTGATTTCAATCTTGTCGATGATGTCGAGCAGCATGGCGCGGAAGGAGATGATCGCGTCCACCCCGCGTTCCTTCAGCATCTGCACGCTCTGGGAGCGGTAGGGCTCGGCGGTCGGCAGGCCGGGCAGCACGAGGATCTTCGCCAGATCAGGCGCGGCCCCCGGCTCGTCGGCATCCGGCGGGAAAAAGCGCGTGACCTCCTTGAGGACGTTCTCCTCGAGGAAACGGAAGATCTCGGGCGCGCTCTTCAGCGTGGCCGGGGTGAAGCGGCCGGTGTGCCAGCCCTTGACCGAGACGATGGCGCGGTGGATGAACGGCAGCTCGGTGGAGAAGAGGAAGAAATCCGGCCGGCGCGCGCCGCGTTGCCAAGCCGGGTTGTAAACGAGCAGATCGATCTCCTCGTCGCCGGTCTTGCGCCGCGCCTGCACCTGGTATTTGCGCACCTGCCGGACAAGAAACCCGTTCTGCTCGAAATACTCCCGGACAATGCCTTCGTCGATGGCGGACATGCTTTGGTATGGCGGGCGATGGTGAGGGCGGCGGGAGCCACGCCGGCAGGCGCGGCAGGAATTGATTCAATCCGAAATCCGAAATCTGCAATCCGAAATCATTCCGCCCCCACTTCGCGAAAACAGGCCTGCACCAGCTCCGGCGGCACACTTTCCTGCGTGGCGGCGCTGCCGATCTTTTTCAGGATGACAAAACGCGGCACCCCGGCCCGGATCTTTTTGTCGCGCGCCGTCGCGGCCATCAGCCCGGGCAGCGGCAGCGGCGTGCGCAGCCGCTGCGGCAGCGCATGCGCGGTGATCACCGCCTCGATCCGCGCGACGTCGGTCGCGCTGATGTATCCGAGTTTCTGCGACAGGCGCGCCGCCGCGCACAGGCCGACGGCCACGGCCTCGCCGTGCAGGTACACGCTGTAATCGGTGGCCTGCTCGATGGCGTGGCCGAAGGTGTGCCCGAGGTTGAGCAAGGCACGGCCGCCGCTCCTGGCCTGCTCGCGCTCGTCCAGTTCCACGATCCGGGCCTTGAGCGCGCAGCAGCGGCGGATGACCGTGGCCAGATCGCGGCTCGTGGCGGAAAGCGTTGCGCTTTCGAGCTGCGCGAAAAGCGCCGGATCGCCCAGCAATCCGTACTTGATGACCTCGGCCATGCCGGCGGCAAATTCGCGCGGCGGCAGGGTGGTCAGCAGATCGGTGGAAATGAAAACCCCACGCGGCTGATGAAACGCGCCGACCAGATTTTTGCCGGCCGCGAGGTTGATGCCGGTTTTTCCGCCCACCGCGCTGTCCACCATCGCCAGCAGCGTGGTGGGCACTTGGAAATAATCGATGCCGCGCAGAAAGCTCGCCGCCGCAAATCCCCCCAAGTCCCCGATCACACCGCCTCCAACGGCAAAAAGCGCGCCGGCGCGATCCACTTTTTGCGCCGCAAGAAAGTCGAGCACCCGGCCAAATTCGGTCAGCGATTTCGCGGCCTCCCCGGGCATGGCAATGACCATCGGCAGATCGTCAAACATCGCATGCAAGGCGTTGAATTGGTGCTCAATGATATTCTGATCGGTCAAAACGACGACCCGGCTGCCTGCCGCGACAAGCGCATCGGTTTTGGCCCGCACTTCAACCATGAGATCCGAACCGAA
>DATJYF010000267.1:0-15828 GCA_035499715.1 Opitutaceae bacterium
GCGGCGGTGGTGGCGGAGACGGTGGCGGAGAAGGCGGAGTCGCCGGCGGAGTTGTCGGCGCGGACGGCGTAGGTGTGCTTGGAGCTGGCGGCCAGGCCGGTGTGGACGTAGGGGTTGGAGGCGTTGGTCACGGTCGCGCCGTCGACTTGGAGGTCGTAGCTGGTCGCGCCGTTGGAGTTGTTCCAGGTCACGGTGATCTGGCTGGTGCCGTTGGGTGTCGCGGTCAGGCCGGTGGGCGTGGCCGGGACGGTGGGCACGGCCTGGGTGGTGGCGGAGACTTGCGCGGAGAAGGCGGAGTCGCCGACGGAGTTGTCCGCGCGGACGGCATAGGTGTGGGTGGAGTTGGCGGCGAGGCCGGTCTGGACGTAGGGGCTGGTGACGTTGGTCTTGGTCACGCCGTCGACTTGGAGGTCGTAGCTGGTCGCGCCAGAGGAGCTATTCCAGGTGACGGTGATCTGGCTGGTGGAGTTGGCCGTCGCGCTCAGACCGGTGGGCACCGCGGGAATGGTGGGCGTGGTGCCGCCTTGGGTCACGGTGTAGACGAGGGTGTTGCCGGCGGTGGTGCCAAAGCTGTTGGTGAGTTTGGTGGTATAGGTGTAGGTGCCGTTGGGTTTGCCGGTGAAGCTCACGCTGGCGGTCTGGGCGTTGGGCGAGTTGTCGACCAGGGTTTGGGTGTGGACCAAGGCGCCGTTTTCGTAGAGTTGCCAGGTGGTGCCGTTGTTGCCCCACCACATGTTCATGGTGATGGTGTAGCTGCTTTCGCCGTTCCAGGTGCTTTGCGAGAGGACCGGGGTGCCGGGGACGCCGGTGGCTTTGCCGGTGCTGGAGCTGAGGGTCATGGCGCTGACCAGGGCGGAGAAGGCGCTGTCGCCGGCGGAATTGTCCGCGCGCACCGCGTAGGTGTGAGTGGAGTTGGCGGCCAGCCCGGTCTGCACGTAGGGACTGGTGACTCCGGTCTTGATCGCGCCGTCGACTTGGAGGTCGTAGCTGGTCGCGCCAGAGGAGCTATTCCAGGTCACGGTGATCTGGCTGGTGGAGTTGGCTGTGGCCGAGAGGCCGGTGGGTGTGGCCGGGACGGTGGGCGGCGGCTGGCTGGAGCTCACAGCCCAGAGGGCCGGGACGTTGGGCGGTTCCCAGCCGGTGAGCGCGGTGTGCGCCTGCAGGCAGACGTAGGTCACGCCGTTGTAGGTGACCAGGTCGCCGACTTTATAAGTGGTCCCCGCGGTCCAGGCCGGGGCCGTGCTCTGGGCGTAGGCCGCAGCGGGAGCGACAATCAGGGCCACCGGCACCGCGCAGATGACCAGAAGCGTGAGCGCCGCCAGGGCGGCGCGAATCAGGCGGCTGCAAGCCGCGGTGGAAGCAAGGGCAGGGTTTTGGGGCATGGGAGGAAAAAGTTGTCGAGAAGCACACTTCCCGCGGCGGGGCACAATCCCAGCCGCCCACCCAAACTCAAACCGATTTTTACAATCGCAATAAAAGCAAGTGCTTCGCAATAGCTTGGGTGCGAAGTTTTGTGATCTGGACCGATCATGCCTATATGAGCGAAGCTGAATTCATCTAACCACCAAATCGATGTTCCTGAAACGGCACCCTGTCTTTCTGCTTTTGCTCTGCGGATCGGTCGGCTGCCGCCATCCAACCGGTTCGTACGGTGGAGGGTATAATATTTACGTTGAACCAAAAATAGAAATGTCGCTGATCTCCCCGGATAAAGAACTTGATCAATATCCTGTTCCTAAATTTCCGATCCAAGCCGTGACGCCGTATCCGTGGGAATTGAAACGCGCCGGTATCGAGGGAACTGTTGAAGCGCGACTTTCAATCGACGAACAAGGTCGTGTGACGAAGGTTGAAATTCTAAGTTCACCTCCAACAGGAAAGTATTTTGAGGACGCGGTCGGCGAAAGCGTACAGAAGTGTCAATTCTTCCCCGCCATCCGCAAGGGACATGCCGTGGCCTGCACCGCCGTCTACAAATTCGAGTTCACGCTCGATGGCCTATAGCCAATCTCGGCTTCGTGGGTTTTCACTAAATTGCTTCGCCCTTACTCCTCCTGCTGGAGGCTAGTGATGACGGTGAAGTCCTCGAGCGTGGTCGTGTCGCCCTTCACTTCGCCGCCGGCGGCGATTTCCTTCAAAATGCGGCGCATGATTTTTCCGCTGCGGGTCTTGGGCAGGCCGGCGGCGAAACGGATGGTGTCGGGCTTGGCCAGCGAACCGATTTCGTGGCCGACGTGGTTGCGCAGCTCCTCCTTCATCTTTTCGCTTGGCTCCCGGCCGGCCTTGAGGGTGACGAAGACGACGAGCGACTGGCCCTTGAGCTCGTCCGGCCGGCCGACCGCGGCGGCCTCGGCCACGGCGGGATGCGAGACGAGCGCGCTTTCGATCTCGGCGGTGCCGATACGATGACCGGAGACGTTGAGCACGTCGTCGATGCGGCCCACGATCCAGAAATAGCCGTCCTCGTCCTGGCGCGCGCCGTCGCCGGTGAAATAATAATCGGGATGGCCGGGAAAATCGCTCCAGTATTGGCGCTTGAAGCGGTCGTCGTCGCCCCAAAGCGTGCGGAGCATCGAAGGCCACGGCTTGGTCAGGACGAGTTTGCCGCCGGAATTGCGCGGCACCTCCTTGCCTTTTTCGTCCACGACCCTGGGCACGACGCCAAAAAACGGCCGCGTGCCCGAGCCAGGCTTGAGCGGAGTGATGCCGGGCAGCGGCGTGATCATGATCGCGCCGGTTTCGGTCTGCCACCACGTGTCGACGATCGGGCAGCGTTTTTTTCCGATCAAGGTGTAATACCACATCCAGGCCTCGGGGTTGATCGGCTCGCCGACGCTGCCAAGGAGACGGAGCGAGTCGAGACGGTGGCGCAGGACGTAATTGTCGCCCCAACGCATGAAGGCGCGGATGGCGGTCGGCGCGGTGTAGAGGATGGTGAGGCCGTGCCGGTCGATCATGTGCCAGAAGCGGTCCGGCTCGGGGTGGTTGGGCGCGCCTTCGTAGATGAAAACGGTGGCGCCGTTGGCGAGCAGGCCGTAGACGACGTAACTGTGGCCGGTGACCCAGCCGATGTCGGCTGAGCAGAAATAGCGGTCGTTTTCCTTGAGATCGAAAACGTAGTGCGAGCTGAGCTTGCAGCCGAGAAGATAACCGGCGCTGGTGTGAAGCACGCCCTTGGGTTTGCCGGTGGAGCCGCTGGTATAGAGAATGTAGAGCGGATGCTCGGAATCGAAGGCCTTTGCCTCGTGCATGTTCGGCGCGCCCTCCCAGGCTTCGCGCCACCACATGTCTCGGCCCTCGACCATGTTGACCGGGTTGCCACAGCGCTTGACGACGAGCACGGAATGCACGCTCGGCGTGTGCTCGATGGCCTGATCGACATTGGCCTTGAGCTCGATGATCTTGCCGCGGCGCCAGCCGCCGTCGGCGGTGATGACGAGGCGGGCCTTGCAGTCGTTGATGCGGTCCTTGAGCGCCTCGGGGCTGAAGCCGCCGAATACGACGGTGTGGATGGCGCCGACGCGCGCGCAGGCGAGCATGGCGATGATCGCCTCCGGGATCATCGGCATATAAATGGCGATGCGGTCGCCGGCGGCGATGCCCATGTTCTCAAAAATGTGCGCAAGGCGGCAGACATGGAAATGCAGCTGCTTGTAAGTGATCGTGCGCACGTCGCCCGGCTCACCTTCGAAAATAATCGCCGCCTTGTTTTCGCGGTAGGTGCCGAGGTGGCGGTCGAGGCAGTTTTCGGAAACATTCAACTTCCCGCCAATGAACCACTTGGCGTGCGGCGCCTGCCAGTCCAGGACTTTCTTAAATGACTTGCGCCAGATCAGGTGTTCCTTGGCCTGGCGTTCCCAAAATTTTTCTGGGGAGTTGACAGATTCCGCGTAGAGCTTTTTATAAGTGGCATCGCTCCCAAGGTTTGCTTGGGCTTTGAACTCGGCCGAAGGCCTGAAAATCCGGTGTTCCCGGGATACTGAGGTAATCGTTTGATCCGTCACGAGAGTGGCTGTTTCGAGGTTAAGAAGGTTTCCGAAGGGCGCCTCCTTACAATTCTGTCGAAGTTTCAAGCGTCAAGCATGGGAGTTATTGCATCGCATCATGGAAAATCCCCCATCACCTGCACCTGCGGATACCGCCGCTCCTGCCGCTCCCGACAACAACAACATTCTTCACGTCGAAGGCGTCCTCGACATTGACGTCTCGAAGGGCGGCAACGGCCAGCTCCTCGACCTTGCCAAGAATGGCAAGCGCCGCCCGACGGATCCGTTCGTGCCGAAGGAGCTGATCCGCCGCTTCAAGCTGCGCGCCGGCAGCCTCATCGGCGGCACCGCCTTCCCGCCCGACGGCCGTTTCCCGAACCCCAAGATGAAATTCATCGAGAAGGTCGACGGCCTCGAGCTCGACGAGCGCCGCCACAAGCTCGACTTCAATTCCCTCACCACCGTCTCGCCCAACCAGTTTTTGAAAATGGAGCTGAAGGACGGCCGCCTGACCACCCGCGCCGTCGACCTTTTCTGCCCGATCGGCAAGGGTACGCGCGGCCTGATCGTGGCCCCGCCCCGCACGGGCAAGACCACCCTCCTGCGCGACATGGCGCTCGGCGTGCTGGAAAACAACCCCGAGTGCATTGTCATGATTCTCCTCGTGGACGAGCGCCCCGAGGAAGTCACCGATTTCAAGCGCAGCGTCCCCGCCGAGATCTGGGCCTCGTCCAACGACGAGCAGATCGAAAACCACCTCCGTATCGCCGACCTCTGCATCGAGCGCGCCAAGCGCCTCGTCGAAGCCGGCAAGGACGTCGTGCTCTTCCTCGACTCCATCACCCGTCTCGCCCGCGCGCACAACACCGCGCGCAACAGCGGACGCACCGGCTCCGGCGGCCTCGACGTCCGCGCCCTCGAAAAACCCCGCCAGCTCTTCGCCGCCGCCCGCAAAACCGAGGAGGCCGGCTCGCTCACCATCGTTGCCAGCGTGCTGGTCGAGACCGGCAGCCGCATGGACGACATCATCTTTCAGGAATTCAAGGGCACCGGCAACATGGAGCTCGTGCTCGACCGCAAATGCGCCGAGATGCGCCTCTGGCCGGCGATCAACATCGCCTCCTCCGGCACCCGCAAGGAGGAGCTTCTGATCGACGCCAAGAAGCTCGAGGGCATCCATTTCTTCCGCCGCGCGCTGGTCTCCCAAAAAATCGAGGAGGCGACCGAGACGATGATCGCCCGCCTCTCCAAGACCAAGACCAACGAAGAGTTCCTCAAGTTGATCGCGCGGTGAGTTTTCGTCCGCCGGCGGCCGCCCGTTGATCACGGTGCGCCGCCGGTTTGAGAGGGCGCCGGATATTTGACCCGGCCCCAACTTCCCTCTTGCGCCGGAGCGGAAGTTTCTAAAGAACTTTTCGTTCCGTCGCGCGCGCGGTGCGCCGGCGGCCAGCGAAGCCGCAAACACCCTCTGATGCACAGTTTTTCCGAGCAATGTCTGGACATGGCCCGTTCGATGCTGGGCCACAATCTCGACGCCATTCAGCCTGACGGCACTCTTCTTCCCGCACCCGGCGAACAGCCCCGACCCGATGAGCCTGGTCACGTCGCCTTCGCTCTCGGCGAATACTACCGCGGCACCGGCGAGGCCACGCTGAAAAATTACGACCTGATCGATCTCGCGGCCCGTTGCATCACCGCACAGATGTTCACCGAGCCGGCGGCGGAAAACGGCCTGGCTTACGCTTCGCTCGGCCTGCTCGCCTTCAGCCCGTCGAAGGAGCGCAACCCGGTGTGGGAACGCCTCGTCGACGAGACCAAGCTCCGCATCGACAAGGCCCTGCTCCATCGCAGCGACTACGACAATCACTGGCAGGCCTTCAACGTGGCCAAGGCCGTCGCCCGCTTCAGCTTCGGCCTTTCGAAAAAAGACGAGACCTCCCGCCTGATCGAGCGCCTGGTCGAGCGGATCAACGCCACCAGCTCCACCGGCTTCTTCGACGACGCCGCGCACGGCTTCGGCGGCAACTTCAATCTCTACGGCGTGATGACCTTCGCTTTCATCCGCTCCGCGCTCCAGCTCCATTCCAATCCCGGCGTGCGCGACCGCAAGCTCCCCACCCTCCGCACCTACGCCGAGAAATACATCAAGCTCATGCCCGACCTCGTCCGCGCCGACGGGCTCGGCTGGGCCTTCGGCCGCGCCGCCGGCGCCTACGGCCAGATGCATTGCATCAGCCTCATCCTGCAAGGCCTGCGCGACGGCTGGATCGCCGACGACCAGAAGCCGAAATATTTCGACCTGCTCCGTCGCCTGTTCCTGTTTTTCTACCAGACCTACCTCGACCAGGAGCACGGCTTTCTCGATCTGCGCGACAGCGAGCGCACCGCCTACACCACCCACACCACGCGCATGGCCAACTTCGACGCCGCGCGCTACCTCTGCCAGTGGGCGCGCCTGGCCAAGACTGTGCAGATGCCCTCCGGCGCCGTCCGGCCGGCCGAACCCGCGCGCACCGTCGGCCGCTTCGTCATCTTCGACAAGAGCAACCGCAAGGAGCAGGGCCTCTTCCTTTACCGCGATGCCGAGAGCGGCCTGCATTTCCAGCTTCCGCTCATCAGCAGCGGCAGCACGCTCACCGCCGATTCGCTGGCCTTCCCGCATTGCCCCGGCGTGTTCGACTGGCCGAACAACGTCTACCTGCCGGTCATGCTGCCCGAGCTCACCTTCGGCGAACACGTCACCCTGCCCGCCTTCTACGGCAAGAACTGCGTCACCGGCCTCGGCCTGCGCAACAGCTTCTATTTCCGCTACGAGCAGCCCGAGCTGATCTCGACCAAGGAGGAGATCGTCAAAAACCTCGGCAACGTGAAAGTGCAGTGGAATTTCGCCGGCGCCAAGATTTCCTGCGAGTTCGCCTACACCGTGAAGCAGCAGGTCACGCTCGACAAATTCCGCTACGCCCTCGTCATCGCCGCGCCGCACTCGAAGTACCGTGTCGCCGGCTCGCCCGTCCTCGGTCCGGCCGGCCATCGCTGCGGCGTGCTGAAAAACGACTTCCAGGCCGCCTGGCAGGAAACCGAGGTCGTGACCGCCGACGCCGCCCACCGCACGAACTACGGCAAAATTCATTACCTCCAGATGCTCGTGCGCGACCATCCCCTGGTCATGCGCCCCGGCCAGGTCTACCGCCTCGCGGTGGAATTCGATCCCGACATCGCCCGCGTGGAGGAATAGATTCAAGGTTCAAGCGTTCGCCGTTCACGGTTTATGTCTGGCGCCCTGAACGTTGAACCCTGAATCTGGAACTTTGAACCATGCTTTCCCGCCGCATCATTCCCTGCCTCGACGTCACGGCCGGCCGCGTCGTCAAAGGCGTGAAATTCCAGGAGCTGCGCGATGCCGGCGATCCGGTCGAGGCCGCGCGCGCCTATGACGCGCAGGGCGCGGACGAGCTGGTCTTCCTCGACATCACCGCCTCGAGCGACAACCGCGCCATCATGCACGACGTCGTCGCCCGCACCGCCGAGCAATGCTTCATGCCGCTCACTGTCGGCGGCGGGCTGCGCACCGTCGACGACATCCGCGCCATGCTCAACGCCGGCGCCGACAAGGTCTCGCTCAACACCGCCGCGATCACGGACCCCCCGCTCATTTCCGCCAGCTCGCGCAAGTTCGGCAACCAGTGCATCGTGCTGGCGATCGACGCCAAGCGCGACGGCAGATCGTGGCGCGTCTTCACCCACGGCGGCCGCAACCCGACCGAACTCGACGCCGTGGAATGGGCGCGGCGCGGGGTGTCGCTGGGGGCGGGCGAAATCCTCCTGACCTCGATGGACCGCGACGGCACGCAGGCCGGCTATGACCTCGAGCTGACGCGGGCGGTGAGCGACGCCGTCGAGGTGCCGGTCATCGCCAGCGGCGGCGCGGGCACGCTCGATCATTTCGCCGCCGTGCTCGATGAAGGCCGCGCCAGCGCCGTGCTGGCCGCCAGCCTGTTCCATTTTGGCACATTCACCGTGCCACAGGTGAAGGAGTTTCTCGCCACGCACGGCGTGCCGGTCAGGAAGTGACGGCGCCCGGGGCGGCGGGCGGCGGTTTCGCCTTGGGCGCGCCGACCAGCGCGCCAAGCTGCGCCTGGATCGCGGCAAAAAACTCCGGCGTCAGTTCGCCGGCCGGCACCTCGTAAAGCTGCTTGGTGCGGAGATGCTCGAAAAGGTTGTGCGCGCCGTCGGCGCTGCGGCCCCGCGCGCGGAGCAGTTTTTTGCGCTCCAGCATGAGGGCGAGGAATTGCACCAGGCGCGCGCTTTCCGGCGACGGCTCGGTCGCCGGATCGGCCAGGGTGAGAAAGAGGTTTTCCGCCGTGAACTTGAGCGCACGCTCGGCATTTTCCGCCCTCGCCTCCGGCTTGAACACCCGGACCCAGCGGCAGACGACAAAGCCGGGCGGCGTGAATTCCCCGACGCGCTCCGCCAGCACGTCGCAGCGCGAAAGGGCGCCGTCGGCGCCGCGCACGAGGAGGCTCGCGACCCGTTCGCCCTCCGCAAAGGGCCGGCCGGAGACCAGGCAGGCCTGGGCCCGCGGCTGCAAATTCAATTCCATAAGGTTTGTTTACTTGCCCGGCGGGCCGACGCTAGCAAATTTCATCGCACACTGCATGAACGGACGCCTTATCGCCATCGGCGACATCCATGGTTGTCATCTCGAATTTGCCGAATTGCTCGAGCGCATCGCTCCGACCAGGGACGACCGCCTCATCCTCGTCGGCGATCTCGTCAACCGCGGGCCGGACAGCCTGCGGGTCATCGACCTGGCGAAGCAGCACCGCGCCCTCGCCCTCCTCGGCAACCACGAGTGGCGCCTGCTCAACTACCGCAAGACCAAGGACCGCGACTTTCTCAAGGAAACCGACGAGGAAACCTTCGCCCGGCTGCGGCCGGAGGACTGGGAATTCCTTGAGGCCATGCCGCTGACCCATTATGTGGAGGAGTTGAACACGGTCTTCGTCCACGGTGGATTCCTGCCGAACGAGCCGTGGCAGAAACAACCCGCCAGCGTGGTCACCCGCATCCAGGTCATCGACAGCGAGGGCAAGCCGCGCAAGCGCGCCGACGCGCCCGACGCGCCGTCTTGGGCGGACCTGTGGAGCGGGCCTCCCTTCGTCGTCTATGGCCACACGCCGCGGCCGGAAATCTACAAGCTCAAATGGTCCGTCGGCATCGACACCGGCTGCGTCATGGGCGGTCACCTCACCGCCTACCTCCTGCCGGAAAAACGCTTCGTCCAGGTGAAGGCGCGGAAACGCTATTATTCGCCATGACCACCGACCGGTTCATCGATGGCGCGCTCCTGCTCTGCGTGGACATGCAGCCGGCCTTCGTCAATGTCATCGCCGAGGGCGCGCGGGTCCAGCGCCGTTGCGAATTCGCCATCGAGGCCGCCGCCGGCATCGGCCTGCGCACCGCCTTCACCGAGCAGGTGCCGCAAAAACTCGGCTCCACCGCGCCCAGCCTGCTCGCCGCCGCGGGGAAAAAGGCCCACGTCTTCAGCAAAGTCACCTTTTCCGCGCTCGACGACGACGGCATCCGCGATGCCCTGCGCACGCTCGACGTCGAGCATCTGATCCTCTGCGGCTTGGAAACCCCCATCTGCCTCTATCAGACGGCGCTCGCGGCCATCGACCACCAGCTGCAAATCACCCTCCTGAGCGACTGCATCGGCGCACGCCGCACCGACGATGCCACCGCCTGCCTCACCGCGCTCACCCGCCTCGGCGTCCACCTCCTGCCGAGTGAAACGGTGTTTTTTGCGCTCCTGCACGACGCCAGGCATCCGTTTTTCCGCGATTTCAGCACCCTCGTGAAAAAATATGCCTGAAGCCGAGCCTCTGCTTTCCGTCCGTGAGCTGAAGGCGCTGGAAGGCGCCGCCGGCCGGCCGTTTGCCAGCGTGCTGGTGGTCAAAAAGCTTACGCTCAAGACGGCGGCCAACGGCAATCCGTTCCTCAGCCTGGAGCTGGGCGACCGCACTGGCTCATTCGGCTGCACCATCTTCAGCGACAATCCGCTCTTCGAGCCGCTCAGGAACGCCGGCGAGGGCGCGGTCCTCCGCCTCGAGGGGAAAATCGATTATTTCCAGGACCGGCTTTCACCGCGCCTGGCCCGCGGGCGGGTGCTCGACGAGACGGAGTTGGGCGCACCCGGCCTGCTGGAAACCCTGGTCGAGACGGCGCCGGAAAATCCGGATGCGCTCTGGACCGAGCTGAACGGTTTCATCGCCGCCATCGGCCAGGCCGAGCTGCGGGCCACGGTGCAGGCGGTGTTTGACGAGGTGGGAGAGGATTTTCGCTGGTCGCCGGCGGCGGTATTGATGCACCACGCCTACCGGCACGGCCTGCTCGAACACACCGTCCACATGGCCCGGGCGGCGCGGGCGCTCCTGCCGCTCTATGCCGAGGTCGATGCCGATCTCGCCATGGCCGGCGTGCTGCTCCACGACACGGGCAAGACCATCGAGTACGAAGGCACGCTGGCAACGAAACGCAGCCGGCGCGGCATTCTGCAGGGGCACGTCGTGCTCGGCTACCAGCTCGTGCGCAAGGCCGGGCTGAAGGCGAAGCTGGACGCCGACCGGCTGGAGCGGCTCGAGCACATCGTACTCAGCCATCAGGGCGAGCTGGAATGGGGCGCGGCCGCGCTGGCCGCGACGCCGGAGGCGGTGTTCGTCTCGCTGGTGGACAACCTCGACGCCAGGATGGGCATGGTGCAGCGCGCGCTGCGTCAGGCCGGCGGCAACGAGGACTTTTCCGAAAAACTGCCGGGGCTGAATTCGCCCCTGCTGTTGCGCCCGCCCGGATCGGCCTAGATCGACTTCAGCTGCACGCCCATGTCGAGCAGCTTCTGGCGCATGGCCACGGGATCCTGCGCTTTTTCCAGCGCCTCGTCGGGTGAGACCAGCTCGCGGTTGACCAGGCTCATGAGATGCGTATCCATGGTGATCATACCGAGCTGCGCGCCGGTCTGGATGTCGGAGTTGATGCGGAAGGTCTTGTTCTCGCGGATGAGCGAGGCGATCGAGGTGGTCGTGATCATGATCTCGTACCCGGCGATGCGGCCGCCGCCGATCTTTTTGCACAACACCTGGGAGATGACGGCCTGGAGGGAGGAGGCCAGCTGGGTGCGGATCATCTCCTTCATGTTGGAAGGGAATGCGTCGACCATGCGGTCGACGGTCTTGGCCGCGCCATTGGTGTGGAGGGTGGCAAAGACGAGGTGACCGGTCTCGGCCGCGCTGATCGCCGCCTCGATGGTCTCGAGGTCGCGCATTTCGCCGACGAGGATGATGTCGGGATCCTGGCGCAGCGCACGGCGGATGGCCTCGGCAAAACTCGGCACGTCCACGCCGATTTCGCGCTGCGTGACGATGCAATGCTTGTGCGGATGGTAGTACTCGATCGGATCCTCGATGGTGATGATGTGGCCGTCGCGGTTTTCGTTGATGTAATTGATCATCGACGCGAGGGTCGTCGACTTGCCGGAGCCGGTCGGGCCGGTGACGAGGATGAGGCCGCGCGGGCGATAGAGGAGTTCCTTGACCTTGTCGGGCAGGCCGATGTCGCGCAGGCCGAACATGCGGTTGGGAATCTGCCGCAGCACCATGCCGTAGTTGCCCTTGGCCTTGAGCACGCTGACGCGGAAACGGGCCTTGTCCATGTAGGCGAAGCCGAAGTCGGCGCCGCCATTGAGCTTCACGCCTTGCTGGTGGTTGTCGGGCGTGATGGCGAGCATGAGCTTTTCCGTGTCGTCGGGCGTGAGCGCGGGACCGTCAATCGGCGTCATGCTGCCGCTGATGCGCAGCGTGGGCGGCTGGCCCACCTGGCAATGGAGATCGGAGGCGTTTTGATCGACCACGAGTTCGAGCAGTTCATTCATTTCGTAGGCCATGGCGCAAAAGGGTGGCGGACGGGGATGGATTTATAAACTGGCGAAATTGAATCCGCCCGCCGCATACAGTCGAGCTGTAACGGCGCATTTGGCGCTTTCCCAGGCACATAGCGGGGCGCTTTTCACGCGGTTTTGACGGCCGCCCGCGGCTAGCGGTTCACGGTCATGAGAAATTCGGCATTGGTCCGGGTTTTCTTCAGGCGGGAGATGAGCATTTCCATCGCTTCGATGGGCGGGATGCCCTGCATGGCGCGGCGCAGGCTGTAGACGCGCTGCATCTCGTCGGGATGGTAGATGAGCTCCTCCTTGCGCGTGCCGGAGCGGTCCATGTTGATGGCGGGGAAAATGCGTTTGTCGACCAGGCCGCGGTCGAGATGGAGCTCCATGTTGCCGGTGCCCTTGAATTCCTCGAAGATGACTTCGTCCATCCGGCTGCCGGTGTCGATCAAGGCGGTGCCGATGATGGTGAGACTGCCGCCGCCCTCGATGTTGCGGGCGGCGCCGAAGAAGCGCTTCGGTTTCTGCAGCGCGGTGGCCTCGATGCCGCCGGACATGATCTTGCCGGAGTTGGCGGCAAGGGCGTTGTAGGCGCGGGCCAGGCGGGTGATGGAGTCGAGAAGGATGACGACGTGCTGGCCGGCCTCGACCAGGCGGCGCGATTTTTCGCCGACCATTTCGGCGGCGTGGACGTGATTTTCCGGCGGCTCGTCGAAGGTGGAGCTGACGACCTCACCCTTGGTGTGGCGGCGGAAATCGGTGACCTCCTCCGGGCGCTCGTCGATCAGGAGAAGGATGAGCTTGGTCTTGGGGCTGTTGTGTGAAATGGAGTTCGCGATGTTCTGCAGCAGCACGGTCTTGCCCGTGCGCGGCGGGGCGACGATGAGGCCGCGCTGGCCGAAGCCGATGGGCGTGAGCATGTCGACCACGCGCATCGACACGTCCTTGTGCACCTCGGGCGCCTCAAGGAGGATGCGCTTGAGCGGATAATACGGCACGAGTTCCTCGAACGGAGTGACCCTGGCGATCTCCTCCGGCTTGCCGTCCATGACCCGGTCGATGCGCACGACCGCCGGACAGCGCTCGTTGCCCTGCGGCGCCTGCACGAGAACCTCGAGGCGATGGCCCCGCTTCAAGCCGTAGCGGCGGACCAGGCTTTCCGGCACGTAGCTGTTTTCGTGATACAGCCGGTACTGGACCTGCTCGTGCACGACGAAACCATGCCCGCGGTCGGTCAGGTCGAGCCAGCCGCGGTCGCAAATCTCGCGTTTAGCCTCGGCCGCGTGGGCGAAGATCTGCGTCAGCAGTTGCTTGCGGTTCGGCGCGGCTTCGAGCGTGACACCCTGTTCGCGGGCGAACGCCGTCAGCTCGGCCAACGGGAGCGCATACAATTCATCAAGATAAAGCGGCTTGCCCTTGCCCGAGGAAATTTCCCCGGCCAGCTTGTCGAGCGCAGCGGCGTCGGCGAAGCGCGCCGGGTCGGGCAGATCGCCGTAGACAGGCACGAAGTTGGGCGGCGGCGGCTGCGCCGGATGGTGGTTGCCGCCCTTGCCGCCGCCCGGCTGCCAGCCGTGCTTGCCGCGTTTGCGCTTGTTGCGCTTCCAAAAACCGCGCTCCTGAAAACCGCCTTCCGGTTCCGGCCCGCCGCCCTCGGTTTCGGACGGAGCGGCCGGGGCGGCCGGGGCGGCGGAAGACCCGGCGGGGACGGGCGCGGCGGCGGGCTTCTCCGGCGGCGCCGGTTCCGCGGGGGCCGGCGGCGGCACAGCCGCGGGCGCTTGCGCCACGGAGGCGACCGCGCTTCCGGCCGGCGCGGGCTCCTCCGCGCTCTTGGCCTTGTAATAACGCGTCCGGCGGCGCGGCGTTTTTTTGGCTTCGCCGCTTTCAGGCTCGGAACCGGCGACGGGCAAGGCGTCGTCGGCGTCGTTTTTGGTAGGTGTTTCCATGAGTGGAGAAAATGCGGCAGGGCCGCGAAGAGATCAGGCCGCGAGCGCCAAAAGGAGCCGGTCGATTTGCTGTTGCAGGAAATCCGGCGGGCCGTCGTTCAGCAGGACAAAGTCTGCGAGCTCAATTTTTCGCGCCAAAGGCAGTTGCTTTGAAATTCGTTGCTCGGCGAGCGCGCGGGAGAGTCCGCGTTGCTCGAGCCGAAGGAGTTGAGTGGATGAGTCTGAAGCCACACAGAGAATGAAATCAAACCAATTTTCCAGCTGCCTTTCGAAAAGCAGGGGTACTTCGAAGACCCAGCTGCCGCCTGGCGCCGCGGCGAGGAGTGCCCGCCAGCGGGAGAAAACCCGCGGGTGAACGAGGTCTTCGAGCCAGCGGCGGGCCCCGTCGTCCGCAAACACCGTTTCCGCCAGCCGGGCGCGCACGACCTGGCCGTCCGCCGCCAGCACGCCGGGGCCGAAATGCGCGCCGATGGCGGCGGCCACCTCGGCGTCCGGCAGAATCTCGCTGCGCACCAACGCATCCGCATCGATGCGGCGAAAGCCGCGCCGCTCCAGCATTTGAGCCGCGGTCGTCTTGCCGCAGCCCATCCCTCCGGTGAGTCCGAGAATCATGGCAGCAAACGCAAATAAGCTGCCCACAGGATTGAGCTTGCGCAAGTTTTGCGCAAATCAATAGTCACGTTCTGCCATCGGGCGACCGGCGGCGCCCCGAAGGCGACGTTTCCTTCCAGTTGTTTATGTTACCCGACATTGACACCAAAAGCGCACCCGCCGTGGCGGCGGCGACCCAGGCCGTGTTCCGGAAAATGTTTCCGCGCGCCGGCATGGGCATCATCGACCGGCTCTTTTTCGACGTCCGGCGGATGTTCACCGGCCATTATCTCGACTACCAGCCGGCCGACCTGCGGTACCATGATTTCGAGCACACGCTGCAAGCCGCGCTTTGTTTCATCCAATTGCTGGCCGGCCGGCACGCGGCCCGTGCCCAGCCGCGCCTCACGCCCCGCCAGTTCGAGCTCGGCCTCGCCGCCATGCTGTTGCACGACACCGGCTATCTCAAGCTGCACAGTGACCGCACCGGCACCGGCGCCAAATTCACGCACGTGCACGTGCTCAAAAGCTGCGCCTTTGCCGCCGCCTATCTCCCGACCATCGGCGTGTCACGGAAAGAACTCGACGGCGTGCTCGGCGCCATCCGCTGCACCGGACCGAGCGGCGACATCGCCCAGCTCCGCTTCAACTCCCCCACCGAACGCCTCATCGGCTGCGCCCTCGCCACTGCCGATTATCTCGGCCAGATGGCCGCACCCGACTACCCCGATGAGCTGGAGATTCTATTCAACGAATTCCGCGAAGCCGACGAATATGCCAACGTCCCGCGCGCCCAGCGCGAATTCAAATCCGCCGCGGAACTTGTCGCCCGCACGCCCGCCTTCTGGCGCAACGTCGTTTTCCCGAAGCTTGAAACCGACTACCGCAGCCTCTACCGCTTTCTGGCGCAGCCTTATCCGGACGGCCCCAACCCCTACCTTCTCGCCGTCCGGGCCAACATCGCCATCATCAGCGCACGCCTGGCCAAAAAGAAATCGCATCAGTAAGTGAAAACATGATTTGGGCGCGCTTCCAGCTTCCAGCATGCTCGCCACCATCTCCTCCGCCGCCCTGCAGGGCATTGATGCCGACCTCGTTCACGTCGAAGTCAATACCGGCGAGGCGGGCGAACCCCGGCTGATCCTCGTCGGTCTGCCCGACGCCGCGGTCAAGGAAAGCGACGACCGCGTCGCCTCGGCCCTCGCCAACTCCGGTTTCCGCCGCCCACGCACGCGCACCACCGTCAACCTTGCGCCCGGCCACCTGCGCAAGGAAGGGCCGCTTTACGACCTGCCCATCGCGCTCGGCATCCTCGTTGCCACCGGCCAGTTGAAAACGGACCTGCTCGGCGATTTTCTCATTGCCGGCGAAC
>DATJYF010000268.1:0-2005 GCA_035499715.1 Opitutaceae bacterium
GCACGAGGTCACCGACGAGGTCGATCCGCGGCCGCAGTTCGGGATGGCCGTTCAGGTCGACGCGCCGGAACACGATGCCGTGGTCGGCGGCGGCGGGCTTGAGGATGAGGCGCACGGCCTCACCGGTGTACAGCGCCTGGCCCTCGAGGGAGACTTCGCGCGCAAGAGTGCGTTGTTTCATGGAGTTGGGCGCAGTGTCGGAAACGCTCTGCAAATGACAAGCCCGGAGACGGCTCCCAGCCTTGACACGCCGCGGAGGCGCCGCTTACTCAAACGTTTTTTCCGCAACGCAAACCCTTTCCGCAATCACTGCCATGGCCTCCGCCAACGATCTCCGCAAGGGACAAGTCATCAAATTCAACAACGAGCCGCACCTCGTGATGGAAACGCAGCACCGCACCCCCGGCAACCTGCGCGCCTTCGTCCAGGCCAAGCTGCGCAACCTCAAAAACGGCCGCTCGCTCGACCAGCGCTTCAACTCCACCGAGTCGATGGACGTGCTCTCCACCGACCGCAAGACGCTCGAATTCAGCTACGCCGATCGCGGCACTTATGCCTTCATCGATCCGCAAAGCTTCGAGCAGATCGAACTTGGCGAAGCGATGGTCGGAGAGGCCAAAAATTATCTCGTTTCCAACGGCAAGGTCGAGGTCCTCTTCGTGGACGACAAGCCCATCACCATCGAGCTGCCCTCCGCCGTCTCGCTCAAGGTCGTCAAATCTGACGAAGGCATCCGCGGCGACACGGCGAGCAACGTCCAGAAGCCGGCCACGCTTGAGACCGGCCTCGTCATCCAAGTGCCGCTCTTCATCAAGGAAGGCGACGTGTTGCGTGTCAGCACCGCCGACGGCTCCTATCTCAGCCGCGCCTGAACGGCGCCGCGCCGCCCGGCGCCGGCCATTTTCCCGGGATACCCTGCGCCCTGCCCCGCGTCCTATTTTTCCAAACTTGCTTACGATGCGTTTCCCAAGAAAACTTCCCCTCGGCCTGGCCGCCGGCCTCTTCGCCGTCGCCAGCGGTTGCGGTTCACCCGCCGATCCGAAGATGAACGCCCCATTCGATTCCTGGCCGGCGGGCTGCTCGCCGCAGGAAGTCGGCCGGCGCGTCGCCGCGCATTTCGTGGCGACCCCGCACCCGAACTTCGGCCGGAGCGAGCCGCCGAAATTCATCACCTATCCGGAAACCTGCACCTGGTACGGCGCCCTCATCTTCGCCCGGCTCACCAACGACAAGGAACTCTCGGACAAACTGGTCCAGCGCTTCGATCCGCTGTTCGGCGACGAGTCCCATCTCATTCCCAAACCGGAAAACGTGGACGCCACGGTCTTCGGCACCGTCCCGTTCGAGCTTTATATCCAGACCCGGGACACGCGTTATCTTGAGATCGGCCAGCGCCTGGCGGACAAGCAATGGACGCCACCGGGCGAGGCGGAGCTGGCCCGGTTGAAGCCCGAGCCGCGCGCCATCGCGGAAAAAGCGATCGAGAACGGCCTGACCTGGCAGACCCGCTACTGGATCGACGACATGTTCATGATCACGATGGTGCAGACCCAGGCCTACCGCGCCACCGGCGACAACAAGTACATCGACCGCGCCGCGCGCCAAATGGCCAGCTATCTCGACAAGTTGCAGCAGCCCAACGGACTTTTCTTCCACGCGCCCGATGTTCCGATTTTCTGGGGCCGGGGCGACGGTTGGGTCGCCGTCGGCATGGCCGAGATCCTCAGCTCGCTCCCGGTCGATCATCCCTCCCGCGCCCGGATCATGGCCGGGTATCATAAAATGATGGCCTCCCTCCTGCAGTATCAGGACGCCGACGGCATGTGGCACCAAATCATCGACGATCCCAAGGCGTGGCCCGAAACCTCCTGCACCGGCATGTTCACCTACGCCTTCATCATCGGCGTGAAAAACGGCTGGCTCGACGCCGCCACCTACGGTCCGGCCGCGCGCAAGGGCTGGCTCGGCCTGGTCAAGTACGTCGACGCCAACGCCGACATCCACG
>DATJYF010000269.1:0-11304 GCA_035499715.1 Opitutaceae bacterium
ATGGAGATGTCGTCGCCCTTGACCTTGATTTGCGCGACGCCGTCCACTTTCACCGGCACGCCCTTGCTGGTGTAAACCTCGGGCGTCTGCACGTCGATCGTCAGCAGCTCGAGTGAAAGCACGTCGGCCTTCTCGATCACCGGCATGATGAAGGTGCCGCCGCCCTTGACGACACGGAAGCCGCGGGTGCGGACCGTGCCGTCGGGGTCGGCATAGCGGTGCTGGCGGCCGGCGACGATGAGCACCTCATTGGGTCCGACCTTGGTGTAACGGCTGGCCCAAATAAGGCCGAAGATCAGGATGACGAACACGATGCCGCCGGCGGCAATGGCGACGAGGCCGATGCCAGGGGCAATCTCGGCGAGGGGAAGCGAAGCGAGGAGGTTCATGGGTGATTGGCAGTTGAGGTGAAAAATAAGCAACGGTCCGCGCTCAGGCCGGCGGAGCGACAAAAAACTGCACGCCGACGATGCGGGTGATTCTGACGGCGGTGCCGGCAGTGAGGGCGGCGCCATCTTCGCCGCGCGCCGGCGCGGTGTAGCGCGTACCCTGCTGC
The DNA here is from genome assembly GCA_035499715.1 of Opitutaceae bacterium. Lineage (GTDB taxonomy): Bacteria > Verrucomicrobiota > Verrucomicrobiia > Opitutales > Opitutaceae > DASRHD01. Next base: position 557 of record DATJYF010000269.1, read on the forward strand.
ACGTAAGCGATTTCACCCACGCCGCCGGCCGGGACCGGCGTGATGACGGTGGCGGGAGATCCGGCCAGCACGGAAATTCTGGCTTCACTGGAGCCCTGGGTATGGCGGAAAATTTCTTTGAAAATCCAAAACACCAGCGCGGCGACGGCGAGACCGCCCAGCAGGGCGAGCGGGGCGCTGATCCACGGCGATTGCGTGGCGGAAATGTTCGACAAGATCATGCCGAAGCCGCCAAAGGCGCAAAGGAACGACGCCAGCGTGGTCGGACTCAGCGGCGAAAATTCCGGCATGCCTTGCAGGCCGCCACCGGATCCCGTGTGCGCCTCGTGTCCGGGCGACAGATGGAGGTGGATGTCGTGCCCGGTGAAGACATGTCCCAGGGCGGCGCTCACGAGGGTAAAGAGCAGGCCGACCGCGAAGCAGATTGAGTAGGCGATGAACAGGCTCATGGCAGTTGAAGCAACGAATCGCACAAGGCTAGCAGAAGCGCTCGCCGCCCGTCATCTATAATATCGCGGAGAATTTATAGTCCCCGGCCGGTGCAGGATTGCCATGGGCGGGGCATCTCCCAGCATGCGGTCATGGAATCGCACGAACTGCTGAAATCGGTGTTACAAAAAGCCAGCGCGAAGCAGGTCGCGGCCGACATGGCGTTGTCGCTCTCGCTCATCTACAAATGGGCCGAGCCGCCGGAGGAGGGCAGCGGCGCGAACAATCCGCTCGACCGCATCGAGCAGCTGCTGCGCGCGACCGGCGACGCGCGCATCGCCCAATGGGTCTGCGAGCGGGCCGGTGGATTTTTCATCAAAAATCCGCGCGTCCATCCGCATGCCGCGGAGCTGATTCCAGCGATGAACCAGATCGTGCAGGAGTTCGCCGAGATGCTGCACGTCATCGCGGCGGCGGCGGCGGACAACACCATCACTTCGGCTGAATCAAAATCGATCCGCGCGCGCTGGGAGGAGCTGAAAAGCGTGACGGAGGGATTCGTGCGCGAGGCCGAAGCGGGCGATTTCAGCACACTCGGACGGATGAGAAAGACCTAGCGCGGCGTCAGCCGGCAGACTTCGAACGACTCGCCGGGAAAGCCCTTGAGCGGGGTGGTTTCGGCGCAGGCCGGGCATGAGGCGGATTCCGCCGCCAGCAGCGCCTCGATTTCCGGATCGGCGCGCGCGCCGGCGGAGAGGACGATGTCGGCGCCGGTGCACAGGCTGCAAAGCCGGGCGGCGACGTTCACGGCGGAGCCGAAGTAATCCAGGCGCCCATTCTGGTTGAGGGCGAGGCAAGGGCCGCAATGGATGCCGGTCTTGAGCGCGAGCGGCCAAAGCGCCTCGGGACGGGCGGTGAGATTCCAGGTCCAGCGGTAATGCAGCTCGGCCGAGGGCATACGCCGGATGATACGCGTCTAGGCCTTGAGCAGATGCCGGGCGAGGAACGACGCCTGCAGGGCGGCGAGTTCGCGCAGGCCTTTTTCCGCGAGGCTGAGCAGGCTTTGCAACTGCCCGTGCGAAAAGGTCGCTTCTTCGCCGCTGCCCTGGACTTCGACGAACTGGCCGCGGCCGGTCATGACGACGTTGCAATCGACTTCGGCGTCCCGATCCTCGACATAGGCAAGATCGAGCAGCTCGCCGCCGCTGAAGACGCCGACGCTGATGGCGGCGACGGAATCGGTGAGCGGATTCTCGGCGATTTTTTTGCCGTCGAGCAATTTTTGCACGGCGAGGCGGGCGGCGAGCCAGGCGCCGGTGATGGAGGCGGTGCGCGTGCCGCCGTCGGCCTGGAGCACGTCGCAATCGAGCCAGAGGGTGTTGGGGCCGAGCTTGTCGAGGTCGATCACGGCGCGGAGCGAACGGCCGATCAGGCGCTGGATTTCCACGGTGCGCCCGTCAATCTTGCCCTTGGCGATGTCGCGCGGCTTCCGTTCCAGGGTGCTGTAGGGCAGCATGGAATATTCGGCGGTGAGCCAGCCGCCCTTGACGCCCTGCTGTTTCATCCAGGTCGGGACGCCGGCTTCGATGGTGGCGGCGCAGATGACGCGGGTGGCGCCGAAACCGACCAGGACCGAACCGGTGGCGTGGGGCGCGATGCCGGGCTCAAAGGTGACGGGGCGGAGCTGGTCGGCACGGCGGCCGTCGGCGCGGGCGGGGGAGGTCATTTTTTCGGCAAACGAAGGTTGGGCGCGCCGCCGGTCAGGCCTCGTGCTCCTCGCGGGTGAACGGCGAAGGGGGCTTGATGGAAATGGGCTTGGTCGGGACCGGCTTGGCCTTGATGGTCTGTTCGGTTTCGCGCGTCATGAAGGCGATGAGGCGGTCGTTGAAGTCCTTGGCCGGATCGTGGCCCATTTTCTTCAACGCCTCGGTGAGCGCGGCGACCTCGACGAGCCGGGCGATGTCCCGGCCGGGGCGGACGAAGATTTCGATGTGGGGCAGCCTGAGGCCGAGGATTTCGTAGAAATTTTCCTCGAGGCCGGTGCGTTCCTCGACGACGTCGGGGGTCCATTCGCGGAGCGAGACGACGAGGTCGAGGCGCTTTTCCAGGCGGATGGATTTCACGCCGAACATCTCGGCGATGTTGATGATGCCGATGCCGCGGCACTCCATGTAGCCGCGGTTGAGCGGACGGCTGGAGGCCATGAGTTCGCGCTCGTCGAGGAGCTTGATGACGGTGAGGTCGTCGGCGACGAGGCTGTGGCCGCGTTCGATGAGGGCGAGGGCGCACTCGGACTTGCCGACGCCGCTGTCGCCGCGGAGGAGGGTGCCGATGCCGCGGACGTCGAGGGTGGTGGCATGCTCGACCGTGGAGGGAGCGAATTCGTTGTCGATGCAGAGGGTGGCGAGATTGACGAAATCCTTCGTGATCATCGGCGACCGGAAGACCGGCAGCTTGCGCTCCTTGGCCACTGCGAGCATGGAGCGGGTGGGATGGAAATTGCGCGTGAGGATGAGGCAGGGGATGTGCCGGTCGATCATGCCGTTGAGCACGGCGGCCTGATTTTCCGGCGAGAGCGTTTTCAGATAGGTCATCTCGGCGGCACCGAGGACCTGGATGCGCTTGTTGGCAAAATATTTGAAGAAGCCGGTGAAGGCGAGCGCCGGGCGGTTGATGGTGCCTTCGCGGATGAGGCGGTGCAGGCCGGCCTGGTCCGTGACGAGCTCCATTTTGAGCTTTTCACGGTAAGTTTCGAAGAAGTGCGCGACGGTGATGCCGTGAATGGCTTTTTGCATGTGGCGGTGCAGGCTAGCCGCAGAATGGCGGGAAGACACGCCAAAAGAAGCGCTGGCGGCGGTTTTTCGGCGGTCAGAGATTGAAATCCTGGCCGAGATAGATTTCGCGGGCCTGGGGATCGTTGATCAGGAAGTCGCCGGCGCCCTCGGTCAGCACTTTTCCGCGGTGGATGATGTAGCCGCGGTCGACGATGCGCAGGGTCTCGCGGACGTTGTGGTCGGTGATGAGCACGCCGATGCCGCGCTGCTTGAGCTGCAGGACGATTTTTTGCACGTCGGAGACGGAGATGGGGTCCACGCCGGCGAAGGGTTCGTCCATGAGGAGGAATTTCGGGTGGGGGACGAGGGCGCGGGCGATTTCGAGGCGGCGGCGTTCGCCGCCGGAAAGGGTGTAGGCCTTCTGGCCGGCCAGCTCGGCGAGGCCGAGGTCGTGGAGATGGCCGTGCACGCGCTCGGCGCGTTCGCGGCGGGGCACGCCGATGGCCTCGACGATGGCGAGGATGTTTTCCTCGACGGTGAGCTTGCGGAAGACGGACGGTTCCTGCGGGAGGTAGCCGAGGCCGAGGCGCGCGCGCTGGTGCATGCGGAGGCGGGTGGCGTCGCGGCCGTCGATGCGCACGCGACCGCGGGTGGCGGGCACGAGGCCGACGATCATGTAGAAGGTGGTGGTCTTGCCCGCGCCGTTGGGGCCGAGCAGGCCGACGATCTCGCCGGCGGCGACGCGGATGTGCACGCCGTCGACGACGGTGCGCCTGCCGAAGATTTTGACCAGGTCCTCGGTCTGGATTTCGGACTTCGGGCCCGCGGCTCCCGCCGCGGGACCGGCTGGCGTGGGCGTGGAGGAAATCATTTGGTCGGAAGGGGCGCAACCACGGTGGGCGGAGCCGGGGCGAGCGGCGGCTTGTCCGGCTCCGGCAGCGGGGCGTTGGGGCCGAAGCCGAGGTCCTTGATGCCGGGCATCATGATGTGGACATTGGTGCCCTTGACCCGGCGTTCGCCGCGCAGGAGTTCGATCGGATCGCCGGTGGCGACAGTATTGTTGCCGTGGTCGATCACGACGGGATTTTCGGTCAGGATGACCTTGTCGTCGTGCGGCAGGACCTGGGCGCGGCCGCAACTGGCTTCGCGATCGCCCTGCACGATGTGGACGTGGCCGGTGGCGAGGAGCGATTTGAACCGGTCCTGTTTGCCGATGGTGTCGGTCTTGTCATCGATGCGGACGGAGACGACCTCGAGGCGGTCGCAGGTGATGCGGAGGTCGTTGCCGGTGACAACGACGTTGCCGGTAAAAACCGAGACGGTTTCGTCGGCGGTGCTGCGCATGTCGAGCGACTGGCTGTCAATCACGGTGGACGGCGGTTCGGCGGCGCCGATCACGGCGGGCGCGGGAAGGCTGGTGGCCAGCAGGAGAAGCGCGCCAAGGCGGTTGGGTTTCATTTCAGCAAATCCTTCAATTCGGTATGGAAAACTACGTGCACGTGGCGGGCGATGGAAATTCTTTTTTGGGCCTGGTCGTAGGTCCACTGCTCGCCGGTCAGTTCGAGGTCGTCGCGGATGAGGCGGACCGAGCCCGGCCCGCCGGCGGTGTGCTCGTCGAGTGACACGCGGGCGATGGGGCTGAGCAGGATGGAGTCGATGCGGTTGAAGACGTCGCCGGAGAAAACCGTGAGATTCATGTCATCGAGCTGGATGAGGCGGGGCGTAAGCATCCAGGCTTCGGAGCCGCGCAGAAGCATCGAACGGTAACCTTCGGCGGGCGTGAAGGTGGGCAGGATGAAATTTTTTATCGGCTCGGAAGAGGGCCCGCCGGCGCCGGCGGCCGCGACGGACGCCAGCAGGCAGAGCAGGCCGAGCAAAAAGCGAGGCGGGAGATTCACTGCGGGAATTTGAGACCGCGGGCGGCGAGGAGATGTTCGCAGATTTCGCGCACGGCGCCGTGACCGGCGGCGCGGCGGGTGACATACCGGGCGGCGGCCAGTGCCGCCGGCATGGCGGTGGGCACGGTGACGCTGATGCCGGCCCAGCGGAGCGCGGGCGCATCGATGTCGTCGTCGCCCATGTAGCAGATCTGGGCGGGCGCGAGGCCGAGGAACGCGGCCAGCTCCTGCAGCGCGGCGAGCTTGTCGACGCGGCCCTGGATGACGTGCGGAATTTTCAGCTCGGCGGCGCGCGCGGCCGAGGCGCCGGAGGCGCGGCCGGAAATCCAGGCAAGGGAAAGTCCGGCGTCGCGGCAGCGCACGAGACCGAGGCCGTCGAGGATGGAAAAGGTCTTCGATTCGGTGCCGCCCGAGTGAATGATGACGGTGCCGTCGGTCAGGATGCCGTCCACGTCCATGGCGAAGAGGCGGATGCCGACCCAGCGGGCTTTGGAAATTTTGGATTTGGTGGCCATGGAAAGATATCACGACTGGTCTTGAGACGGCGTTGGCGGAGGAGAAACTCGACCGGCTGCTTTTTTAGCGATCAATTCCTTTCGCTTGAGAAGAAAAATAATGGCCCCGATGGGAAGTGCGAGGCTCACGGTCCAAGGGCCACAAAAGCCGGGTCTGAAGGCGGCGGCTCCGAGAAAGAGAAAAGATATTGTCTGATAATCAATCTGACCCGTCGTCCAATTCAACTTCAAGGTAAACAGACCGATCAGAATGAAAATAATCCACAGCCACTTTTTATTTATGGGAGAGCGTACGCACAAAACCAACGACGTTATACAGAAAGCTGGGATGAGTATCGCGAAAGCCAGAAAGAGAAAGTGAATTGGCCCTTTGCCGGACAAGGTAAAGCGGTTCAAGTGTTCGAGCGAATCAGAGAGAGGATTGAATCGGGCTGTTGTGATTTGTCGCGTTCCGTCCTGTTCATTGATGACGATGACTCCGGCCGCCCAACCACTTGCCAGGCGCAATTGATAAGACAACTCGACGCTTCGCAGGGTCTTGCCTGAAGGGAAGGAAATCCGGGTGAAAGCCCCGATATTCTCGATGGTTTCAACGTTTCCACCATGGAGAAGATGGGCGAGTTGCTCCAGTCCGTTGCGTCCTTCTGGGCCTTGAAGAGCAGGCGCCACCATGGAAAGTGCTTCATCAAGGCGGTTATCGATAATTTTTTCGAGAAACTGCCGGGCAAGCCGATCTTCGGATTCCGGAATAAATTTCTGTAGCATGGCCTTTTGGTCACAGCCAGAAACAAGAAAGATTAGAACCGCCAGTATGGCAGTTAATCGACAGCGCATGTATAAATAGGCCATGCTTTTCAGCCCATCCAGGCGGCGATCCGGTCGATGATTTTTTCCTTCGTCGGCCGGAAGGCCTGCTCCAGCTCCGGGGCGAACGGCACGGGCAAATCGAGCGACGCGATCCGCAGCGGCGGCGCGTCGAGGGAAAAGAAATGCTTCTCGACGAGCCGTGCGACCAGTTCGGCGCCGAAGCCGTGGGTGTGGCGGCCTTCATGCAGGACGATCAGGCGGTGGGTGCGGGCGAGCGATTCCTCGATCGCGTCGAGCGAGAGCGGGGCGAGGCAGCGCAGGTCGAAAAGGTCGAACGCGCGCTCGTATTCGGTCGCGAAATACGCGGCGGTCTCCCCGGCCAGTTGCACCATCTCGCCGTAGGTCACGACGGTGGCGAAATCGCCGGTGCGCACCCGGCGCGGCTGCCAGACCTCGCGAAAATTCGGATCCCAGGCCACGGGGGCGCGGCCGCGGCGGTAAAGCGCCTTGTGTTCGAAGAGCAGCACGGGGTTGTCGTCCTCATAGGCGGCGAGCAGGGCGTTGAACGCGTCCTGCGGCGTGCTCGGGTAGAGCGCCTTGAGTCCGGGCATGCTGAGGAAAAACGACTCCAGCTCCTGCGAATGGAACGAGCCAAAGGTGAGCCCGCCGCCGCAGGGCAGCCGGAGCACGAGCGGGACCTTGGCGCCGGAGCGGAAGTGCATGGTGGCGGCGTTGAGCGTGATCTGGGTCGCGGCCTCGGTGGAAAAATCGGCGAACTGGAACTCCTCGATCGGGCGGTGGCCGTTGAGCGCGAGGCCGATGGCGTAGCCGGTGCAGGTGCTCTCGGCCAGCGGCGTGTTGAGCACGCGCGACCGGCCGAAATCATTGAACAATCCTTCGGTGACCTTGAAGGCGCCGCCGTAAGTCGCGATATCCTGGCCGAGGACAAGCGACTCGGGCCGTTCGGAGAGGATTTTTCTCAGGCCGCGGTTGAGCGCCTGCGCGAGGTTCAGTATTTCCGGCGCGGCGGGCGTGGGCTGCCAGGGCCGGGGCGCCGGGGCCGGCGCGAAAAGATCGGCCTCCATGCCGGCGGGATCGGGGCGCGGCACGGCGAGCGCGGTTTTGACGCAGGCCTCGACGAAGGCGGCGATCTCGGCGTCGAGCGCGTCGATTCTGGCCGCGCCCTGTTGCGCCGCGATTTTGGCGCGGAATTTCGGCAGCGGATCGGCGGCGAAAAAAGCGTCGGCTTCGCCGGGCTTCAGGTAGTCGCACGTGTCGTAGGCGGCGTGGCCACGCAGGCGGAGCGTGTGCGCCTCGATGAGGAGCGGGCGCGAGGTGGCGCGGACCTTCGCGATGGCCGCGGCGAGCGTGTGCGCCGTGGCCTCGACGTCGGTGGCGTCGAGGGCGAGACCTTCGATGCCGTAGCCGGCGGCGCGGCGCCAGAGCTCGGTGCCGGCGGCGTATTGTTCGCTGACCGGCGTGGAGTAGGCGTAGCGGTTGTTCTCGATCACGAACACGACCGGGAGGGAGAGGAGCGAGGCGAGGTTGAGCGCCTCGTGCGCATCGCCGGTGCTGGAGGCGCCGTCGCCAAAAAAGGCGAAGCCGACGGCGGGCCGGCCGAGCCGGCGCTGCGAGTCGGTGGCGCCGAGCACGGGTCCGAGCATGGCGCCGAGGTGCGAGATCATCGGCAACGAGCGGTTTTTCGGGTCGCCGTGATGGATGTTGCCCTCGCGGGCCTTGGTGTAGCTTTCGGCGTTGGCAAAATACTGGTTGAGATGATCGACCAAGTGCCCGCTCCAGATGAGATGGCCGCCGAGGGCGCGGTGGGTGAACGAGACGGCGTCAACCGCCTTGTCGGCGAGGAGCGCGAGCGGAATGGTGAGGCCCTCGTTGCCCTGGCCGCCGGTGACGGTGCCCTTGAGCAGGCCCTGGCGGAAAAGGTCGAGGATGCGGTTGTCGGCCGCGCGCGCGAGCTGCATCCAGGCATAGATGCGCAGCCAGGCGGCGGCGGGATTTTTCTCCAGCTCGCCGGGGTGCAGGTCGCGCGAGGAGAGAATGGCGGGAAGCGGAGGGAATGCCATGTCGGAACCTCCACCCTGTGTGAGGATGCGGGAAGTTCGAGGAAAATTTGCAGGCGGCCCGGCGTCTGGTGCCGGCCGTCGAACCGGCTCACGGGCTCATCGCATTGAGCTTTTTCTGCAGCGTATCCACGCGCTCCTCCAGCGCCAGCAGCTCGGTGGCGTCGGCCTTGATATCGATCTCCGTCTTCATCCGCAGATTCACGGTCTCCAGATCGGAGCGGATGTTGTTCAGCTTGTTTTTGATGCTGTCGACGTCGTCGTCGATCTGCAGCGTCTCCTTGGAGGCGTCGGCGTAGGCGGATTCGGATTCGTCCAGTTCGCGTTCGAGTTCCATGACCTTGACCTGGAGGGAGGCGAGGTCGCGCTGGTAGCTTTTTTCGAGGCGGGCGTTTTTCTGCTCCAGATCCGCGACCCGGGCCTTGAGCGCGACGACATCGCTGTTCTTGGCGCAGCCGCCGAAGACAAGAACGCCGGCGAATAAAAGGGCGGAACGGGGCATGATTTTACTCATCAAGCAGCAGGGCGCAGACCAAAAGGGGGTAAGAAAGGAGGGTGGTTATCTTGGGGCGCCGAATGTGGAGGAGTCGAGAAAAAGAACGAGCTTTTTAGATCGTCAGCGACTCGCCGGGCCGAATGGGATGGACGGCGTGGCCGCGGTTGGCGGCGGCGGCGGCGAATCTTTCCGGATCCTGCCGGATTTCCGGCCAGGTGTTGTAGTGCATGGGGATGCACAACTTCGGACGCAGGAAATCCAGCGCCTCCAAGGCGTCGGCCGGCCCCATGGTGAAGTTGTCGCCAATGGGCAGCAAAGCGGCGTCGAGGCCGGCGCGGCCGATGAGCTGCATGTCGGAAAAAAGCGCGGTGTCGCCGGCGTGGTAGAGTTTTTTTCCAGCGGTGGCGATGAGCAGGCCGCAAGGTTCGCCGAGGTAGGTGATGCGGCCGTTTTCGATCCAGCTGGAGCTGTGGAAGGCGAGGGTGAGCTTGACGCGGCCGAAGGGAAAATCGAAGCCGCCGCCGGGATTCAGGCCGTGGGTTTGGGCGCCCTGGGCGGCGAAGAATTCGGCGATTTCGTAATTGGCGAGGATCGGCGCTCCGTTGCGCCGCGAGATCTCCAGCGCGTCGCAGGTATGGTCCTCGTGGCCGTGCGAGCAGAGCACGTAGTCGCAGGCGACGTCGGCGGCGCGGCAGGGCGCGAGGGGATTGCCGGTGAAATACGGATCGAGCAGCAGCCGCGCGCCGGGCACCTCGAGCAGAAAGCAGGAATGGCCGAAATAGGTGAGCTTCATCGCGGATTCCGGCGCGCGGGCGCTCACTCGGCGACGGGCCGCGAGATCGCGTCGATTTTCTTCATCACCGCCGGCGTGAGTTGGCCGACGACATCGAGGGCGCCGAGGTTTTCCGTGAGCTGCTCCACCTTCGAGGCGCCGAGGATGACCGTGCTGACGTATTCATTTTTCAAACACCAGGCGACGCCGAGGCGCGGCAGGGTGGTGCCGAGCTCCTGGGCGAGAGCGGCAAATTTCGGCACGGCGGCGAGTTTGGCCGGGGTGAAACGTTCGCGCAGCCATTCCACGCCGGGGACGTTGAGGCGCGAATCCGCGGGGATGCCGTCATTGTACTTGCCGGTGAGCAGGCCGCTGGCGAGCGGTGACCAGATGGTGGTGCCGAGGCCGTGCTCGCGGCAGAGCGGGGCGAGCTCCTTTTCCAGGCGCGTGCGGCGGAAGAGGTTGTACTGCGGCTGTTCCATGGCCGGGGCGTGGAGGTTGTGCTCGGCGCAAAGGCGGCAGGCCTCGGTCAGCTGCGCGGCCGTCCACTCGCTGGTGCCCCAGTAGAGGACCTTGCCCTGCACAATGAGGTCGTGCATGGCGCGGGCGCTTTCAAGAACCGGCGTGTCGGGGTCGGGCCGGTGGCAGAAATAAAGATCGAGGTAATCGACCTGCAGGCGGCGGAGCGCGGCGTGGCAGGCCTCGACGATGTGCTTGCGGGAAAGGCCGGTCTCATTGGGCCGGTCGCCTTCGCCGCCGAAATAGACCTTGCTTGAGACGAGATAGCTCGACCGGCGCCAGCCGGAATTTTTTAAAATTTCGCCCATCACGACCTCGGCCTGGCCGTCGGCGTAGGCCTCGGCGTTGTCGAAAAAATTCACGCCGGCGTCGTAGGCGGTGTGCAGGAGTTTTTTGGCGAGGGGATCGCCCACTTGTTTGCCGAAGGTGACCCAGGCGCCGAAGGAGAGCGCGGAGACCT
>DATJYF010000270.1:0-5177 GCA_035499715.1 Opitutaceae bacterium
CGCAGGCCGGCCTCCTCGCCGGGCCGGACAAATTGTTCGACGAAATCGAGCCCGCCGCGCGGCCGCAGCCAGCGGTAATAGGTGTCGATGTCGTCCGACTCGACGATGATGTCCAGCCGCAGGAAGACCGAACAGTAAAGCGTCAGGTCCCGAAACGACAGGAACCAGGTCGGCGGATTCACCAGCTGATCTCGGATGATGAGTGTCATCGAGCGTTTTGTTAAGCAAGGTTACGGCCAAATCCGGTGCGAGGTGAAGAAATTTTCCACACGGAAAATTGCAAGCGATTTGAACCGAGCCTTGCCTTTCGCCGCGCATGAAGGCGTGCTGGTGCTGGACAAATTTTTTTATGAACACTCCGCGCAAACCCGTGCTGCTTGTGATCCGCGACGGCTGGGGTAAAAATCCGCATCCCGAGCAGAATCCGTTCAACGCCGTTTTTCTGGCGAAGAAACCGTGCGACGACATGTTGCACGCCAGATATCCCTTCACGCTGGTGAGGGCGTCGGGCCCCGACGTGGGCCTGCCCGATGGCGTGATGGGCAACAGCGAGGTCGGCCATGAGAACATCGGCGCCGGGCGCATCGTCGACCAGGAACTGGTCCGGCTGAACAAGCTGTTTTCCGAAAAGCGGCTCGCGGCCAACCCGGTCTGGCGCGGTGCGGTCGAGCGCGTGAAATCGCGCGGTTCGCGCCTCCATCTCATGGGCCTCGTTTCCGATGCCGGCGTGCACGGCATGCTCGAACATCTCTACGGCATCCTCCGCCAGGCCAGGGAAGATGGCGTGACGAACGTGTTCATCCACGCCTTCACCGATGGCCGCGACACACCGCCGACGAGCGGGCTCGGCTACATCAGGCAGGTCGAGGCCGAGTGCGGCAAAATCGGCGTGGGCCGGATTGCCAGCGTGTGCGGCCGCTTCTGGGCGATGGACCGTGACAACCGCTGGGACCGCGTGAGCAAGGCCTATTTTGCGCTCACCGGCAAAAAAGCCGAGGCCACCGCGCCGAACGCCGCGGCCGCTGTGCAGCAGTATTACGACAAGCCGCTCAGCGAAACGCAAAAGGGCGACGAGTTCATCGTGCCCACCTGGGTGGTCGGCGCCGACGGCCGGCCGGTTGCGTCCATTGGCGACGGCGACGCGGTCGTGTTCTACAACTACCGCGGCGACCGCCCGCGCGAAATCACCAGGGCGTTCGTCATCGACGGCTTCAAGGACTTCGACCGCGGCCCGAAGCTCGACCTCTACTACGCGACCATGACCGAGTACGAGACCGGCCTGCCCGTGCAGGTCATCCTGCCCAAGCCGGAAAAATTGAAAAACATCCTTGGCCAGGTCGTGAGCGAGGCCGGCCTCGCTCAGTTCCGGTGCGCGGAGACGGAAAAAAATCCGCACGTGACTTTTTTCTTCAACAACTACCGCAAGGATCCGTTCCCCGGCGAGGAGCGCGCCTGTCCGCCGAGCCCGAAGGTCCCGACCTACGACATGCAGCCCGAGATGTCCGCCGCCGAGGTCACGAAAACGGCGAAGGAGGCGATTCTTTCCGGCAAGTACGGCTTCATCGTGGTCAATTATGCCAATCCCGACATGGTCGGCCACACCGGCTCGCTGCCCGCGGCGATCAAGGCCGTCGAGACGACCGATCGCGGAGTGGGGGAGCTCCTCGCCGCGCTGGAGAAAATGGGCGGCCGGGCCGTGATCTGCGCCGATCACGGCAATTGCGAGCAGATGTGGGACCCGGTCCACAACGCCCCGCACACATCGCACACGCTCAACCTCGTGGAGGTCTTTGTGGTCGGCGAGGGTTTCGCCGCCGGCAAAACCAAAATGCGCGACGGCGGCCGCCTGGCCGACATTGCGCCGACGCTGCTGCAGCTGATGGGCCTGCCCCAGCCCGCGGAGATGACCGGGCAGAGCCTGATCGCCGGATGAGTGCTTCGGATTTTTCCGCTTCCCGCCGATTTTCCGCGCGATGAAATTTTTCGAGGCGAGCGAACTCGACGGGGATTTTCATGCGCGCATGGCCGAATACGACCTGTTTGTCCGACGGCGGGCCGGCCCGGATTTCGCCTATCCCCTGCGGATGCGCGACTGGGAGCTCGACCAGGTGCTGCAGCGGCTGCCGGCGCAGCCAGGCGACTACACCATGCTCGACACCGGCTCGTTCAACACCTACCTCGGCCTCTGGCTGGCGCGGGTCGGCCGGCGCGTGGTCATTTCCGATCTTTTCGGCGCGCGCCGGAGGAAAAGTTTCTTGCGCCGGATCGGCATCCTGCCGCGCAAGGCGACCGAAGCGCCGTATTTTCTCTGGCGCTCCGTCATGGAACAGGCGGTGGGCGACATCGAAATTCGCACGGTCGACCTGACACGGATGCCGTATGCCGGCGGGACCTTCGACCTCATCACCAGCATTTCCGTGATCGAACACATCCCGGCCGTGGAACGGGCCGTGGCCGAAATGTACCGCTGCCTCAAGCCGGGCGGACGGCTGCTGCTGACCACCGATTGCAGCGAAACCGGCAAGCCCTTTGGCGACGGCGTGCGCTACTTCACCGCGACCGAACTGGAGGAGCTGTTTGCGTCCTATCCGGTCTCATCGCCGCGCCGCGCCGCGGATTTTCGCCGGGAAAACTGGTGCTACGGCAAAACCCGGCCGGTGCTCACGGCCTTCGTGGAGATTACCAGGCCCGCCGCCTGAAGCCGGCGCGGCCGGAGCGCCGTTGAATTTCTGGTTTGCGCCTCGGGCGTGGCGTGCGCTTAGCTGGCCGTCTTTTCCCCCTCATGCCACGCACGCATCATTGCGCCCAGCTCACCCTCGCCGACCTCGGGGCCACGGCCTCGCTCGTCGGCTGGGTCGACACGATCCGCGACCAGGGCGGCATCCTTTTCATCGATCTGCGCGATCGCAAGGGTGTCACCCAGATCAAGCTCGAGCCGCGCGACAATGCGCAACTCGCCGAGCAGCTGAAGCAGCTCAAGCCCGAGTCGGTCGTCGGCGTGACCGGCCAGGTGGTGAAACGCCCCGCCGGCACGGAAAACAAGGCGCTCCCCACCGGCGAGATCGAGGTCGTCGCGACCGAGGTGGTGATCCACAACATTTCCGAGACGCCGCCGTTCCCGCTCGACGACGCCGGCGGCGACAAGGTCAACGAGGACCTGCGCCTGACCTACCGCTACCTCGACCTGCGGCGGCCGAGGATGCGCCGCAATCTCCTCACCCGCCACCGCGTGACCAAGGCGATCCGGGATTATTTCGACGCCCAAGAATTCATCGAGGTCGAGACGCCGGCGCTGTTCAAGAGCACGCCGGAGGGCGCGCGCGAGTACCTCGTTCCGTCACGCATCCATCCCGGCCAGTTCTACGCCCTTTCCCAGTCGCCGCAGCAGTTCAAGCAGATCCTCATGGTCGCCGGCGTGGAAAAATATTTCCAGATCGCGCGCTGCTTCCGCGACGAGGACCTGCGCGCCGACCGCCAGATGGAGTTCACCCAGGTCGACGTCGAGGCCTCCTTCATCGACCGGGAAGGCATCTACGCGCTGTTCGAGGGCATGCTGAAAAAAGTCTGGAAGGAGACGCTCGGCACGGACATCCCAACGCCGTTTCCGCGCCTGCCGTTCGTCGATGCGATGAACCGTTTCGGCGTGGACAAGCCCGACACGCGTTTCGGCCTCGAGCTGGTCGACTTCACCGAGACGTTCCGCAACTCCGCCTTCAAGGTCTTCCAAGCCACGGTGGCGGGCGGCGGCGTGATCAAGGCGCTCAACGCCACCGCCCTGGCCGACCTGACGCAGGGCGAGCTGAAAAACCTCGAGGAAATCGCCAAGACCCTCGGCGCGAAGGGGCTCGCCTTCATCAAGGTCGAGGGCGGCGAATGGAAATCGCCGATCGTGAAATTCTTCTCCGACGCGGAAAAGGCGGAGCTGACGCAGAAGCTCGGCTTGAAGGAAGGCGACATGGTCTTCTTCGCCGCGGCGCCGTGGGAAAAAGCCTGCGCCATCCTCGGCCGCATCCGCCTCGAATGCGCGGCGCTCCTCCAAAAACGCGGCAAGCTCACCATCCGTCCCGACGACTGGAAATTCCTCTGGGTCGTGGATTTTCCGCTGATGAGCTTTGACGAGGAAAAGAACGGCTACGTCGCCACGCACCATCCGTTCACCGCGCCGGTGCCGGAGGACATCGCGTTGCTCGACAGCGACCCGAAAAAGGTCCGTGGCCAGCATTACGACGTCGTGCTCAACGGCACTGAGCTGGGCGGCGGCTCGATCCGCATCCACCAGCCCGAGCTGCAGAAAAAGGTCTTCGAGGACGTGCTGAAAATTCCGCGTGACGTGGTGGAAAGCCGGTTCGGCTACATGCTGAACGCCTTCCGCTACGGCGCGCCGCCGCACGGCGGCATCGCTTTCGGTCTCGACCGGATGGTGGCGCTGATCTGCGGCACGACCAGCATCCGCGACGTCATTGCCTTTCCCAAGACGCAGAAAGGCCAGGATCTCATGGCCGGCAGCCCGACCCCGGTCACGCCGCGCCAGTTGCGCGACCTCCACATCCAGACCGTGGCACCGCCGGGCGAGTGAGCGCCGTCAGCGGTCGATCGGCGCGCGCACCTTGTCGTCGGACCAGCCGGGGAGCGAGACTCCGGTCTGGTAGTCGGATTCGTTGTAGAGCGCGTTGCGCCGGGGCTGGTAGAGCCGGCCGGACTTGGGGCTGTCGCTTTGGGTATAAATCCAGATTTCGTAGGGATCCCAGACCACGATTTCGTCGCGGCAGTCGCCGGTGAGGTCGAGCGCGGCGCAGCAAAGGTCGGGATGGCCGTCGGCGGGGAAGCGCACGACGCGCCGGCCCCAGCCGTCGAAGAGGCCGCCGGAGACCGGTTCGGCCGAAAGCATCCAGTATTCGCCGGGCCGGCCGGTCCAATTGACCGGGCAGAGCATGCTGCCCTGGTTGGACGGCTCGAAGACCTTGTAGGTTTCGCCGTCGGCATTGAACATGTGCACGATGCCTTGGTTGCCCCAGAAAGTGATGCAGAGCGACTCGAGCCCCGGCAGGTCGGGACGGTAGTCGGCGACCGAAACGTTTTGGGCGTGGCCGAGCTGGTAGCGGCGGAGAATGCGACCCTTGAGATCGGCGAAAAACAGGCCCTCGTCGCTGGCGTTGCAGATCAGCCGCGGCTCGGTG
>DATJYF010000271.1:0-3861 GCA_035499715.1 Opitutaceae bacterium
CAATCTCGTCGTCGGTCGTGGCATTGCCCGCCTCGGTGTCGAGGTCGCTCCAGGCACGCGCCAGATTGACGATCGTCGATATGGAAAAAGCGCCAACGCTGAGGATCGCAATGGTGGTGAGCGCTGCGGCGAGCTTGCTCACAACCGGCTCGGGCACGAGCCAGAGTGCCAGGTAGGCACCGACCGCGACCGCGAGGCTCACCTGAAAGACAGGATCGCTCAAGATCCTGACCACTTCTTCGCCGAAATTGCCGTACTTGGTCGAGCGTTTGAGGGCGTCCGCGATGCGGGCCGAGCGGGCCTGCGCTTCTGCGTCCTTTTTGCTCCCACGCTTGCAGGTCGGAGTCTTCAGCATCGTCTGCTCGTTCTCGCTCAATTGGACGTCCGGCCCATCATAGCCCGATTCGTCGCGGCAGCCCTTGTTCAATCTGGCCCATTCGTCGTCGTCCGGCACGCCGGAGCGGTCGCCGCCGAATCCGCCGACTTCATAGATGCACAGCTTCTGAAGATAAAGCGGGGTGCATTTCGCGGCATCCTGATCCGTCAGCTCGTTCGATTGGGAGCTTCCGCCATCGTCATTCGCGCCGGCGTCCGCCGGGTCGTCATCCGGGCCCTGGCGCGCGAGCTTGAGCGGCGTTGGGGCGATGCTCTGCAATGGACTGTCGTTGGCTCCGCGATGGACGACATGTTCCGCGGTTTGATCGGCCTCCCGTTCCGACGAATCGCTTTCGCTGCCGATTGTCAGGCCCGAGCCGGGCGCCGGCGCGGCGTCCGCCTGTTGCACCACATGCGACAGCTCATGGGCGAGCAATTTCCGGCCTTCGGTCGTGGAAGGTGCATATTTGCCCTCGGCAAAAACAACGTCATGCCCCACGGCGTAGGCCTGCGCGCCCACGGCCCGGGCCGAGGCGGCGGCCAGCGGTCCGGCGTGGATGCGCACCCGGCTGAAATCGTAGTCGAAGCGCGGCTCCATGAAGTTGCGGGCGCCTGAATCGAGCGGCTGACCGGGCGAATTCAGCACGTCGTGCACGATCGGCGGAGCGACGGAAGGGCTGCCCTGGGACCAGCTTGAAGTCCGTTTGCGTTCGAGCCGCTTGCTGCGGCAGCTTTCGCACTCATCGGACGCGCCAGCCGCGCCGCCGCAGGCGCATTTGCGCCGGAGCACTGGCTCCGGCTCGGGGGAAGGCGATGACTGGCGGGACCGCGGGCTCTGCGGCGGGGTTTTTCCGGCCGGGGCTGAAACTCGTTGCATCATTTTAGGTGCGGCTCAATCGGCGATTCATGGTCAGGCGACGGTTTCCTCGGCGCGCGGCGGCAACAGCGTGTTTCGGTAGGCGTAAAGGTTGAGCAATTCCTCGGCATTGCGATAATCGACGGCGCTGCCGCTGGCCCGGTCGCCCATGATGTTGCCTTCCCAGCCGCGGTCGGGATCCGATCCCGTCGTTGTCCGGTGGTAGTGTTCACCCAATCCGAGGAGATGGCCAAACTCATGGGCCGGCGTCCAGTCGGTGCCGCGATCAAGGTTGAAAATCAGATAACGCGCACCGAACAGCGGAAAGTGGACGGCGGAGGCGGCGTTCGGGCCCTGGCGCACGACTTGCACCTGGACCGCGTTGCCGTTGGCGCTGGCATTTTCGGCCCGATAGGCGACATTGGCCGTGCAACTGATGCGATAGGTGTGCCCATTTCCGGTCGTGGTGACATTCCAGAATTTTTCGATGGTTTTCTTTATCTCGGCGGCGACGGCGGGCGAGGCTGCCGGTCCGTAGGTTTCCAGATTGGCCAGAAGGACGATGTTGTCACCGGTCCAAGTGACGGAGATGCCGGATTCGGGATTTGCCGTGCCCGAGTTTACCCGGCGGCGCTGACCGACCAGAATGAGCGGCAGCTCCTCCCGCTGCAGCAGCGGGCCAACGGAGACGGCTGGCACGAAGCGCCTCGCCACCGGAAGCCGTGCGAATTGCCTGGCCTCCTTTTCGGCCGGATGGTCGGGCGCTCCGATGGCAATTTCACCGGTCGGCATGCGGCCCCGCTGTTGAACGACGTGGGCCAGTTCGTGACCGAGAATTCCCAGGTCCGGGGGGGCATACTCGGGCTGACCCAAAACAATGTGAGAGCCCACCGTATAGGCCGCCGCACCCACGGCCCGCGCGGACGCCCTGGCGCGATCGTCGGCATGAATGCGGACAGCCGAAAGGGTGAGGGGCTCGAAGCGGTTTTCGAAAGCCGTGCGCGCGGCCGGATCGAGCGTCGCGCCGGGTTGTTCGAGCACCTCGCTTACCTCGGTCGGCGCCCACGCGCGATCAATGGCCGGCGGGGACAGGGCCGGGCGGGCCGGCGAAGATTTTTGGGGCGCCTTGCCTGCCGGAGCTGAGACTCGCTGTTTCATTTCCGGCGTGAGTCTGAACAGGCATCCATCTCCGATGGCGGTCAAGGAAATGCTAGGCCAGCATTTCACACTGCCGGAAAAACACCGGATCCTCGCGGCGCGACCGCTCTTCGATGCGTGCGGCGACGACGGGGTTCGATTTGGCTCCACCCATCAAGTGAGTGTAGCCGAGACGCGTGGCGTGCTGCTGGTCAAACGCCTCGCCAAACCCGGGAAAGAGATGCCTGATTTTCACGCCGCGGAAGGGCGACGCGGGGTGGAAACGGTGATAGGCCACGCAGGTGGCGAGGAGAAACTGCTCCACGATCATGTTGTAGCCTTTCTTGTCGCCGAGACGCGCCCAGGCCGGCCGGTTTTTCGGGTTCAGCACCAAATCCATCGCCAGGCCTGAATAATAACGAATGAATTCGACATTCGTGCCGCCAAAGATGCCGCAATTCTCCTCGGGAAAATAGGATTCGTCGCGGGAGCGCGCCCAGAGCCATTCCACCGGCAGCTCGATTCCCTCGGCGGCAAAACACTGCTCGATATCGCGCGGGCTGCCGCCATCATTGACCCAATGGTGGTCGGGATATTCAGGATGCTGGGCAAAGACCGGCGCCTGGACCAGGGAGGACGGCAACGGCTTCCACAGAAACACATCCGTATCCAGGTGAACGAAGGGCTGATCCTGGATGTTATAAGCAACCAATTTTCCCAGCGCCCACCAATCCGTGTCCGCCTCGCGCAGACGTTCCAGCTCGGTGGAGACGTGGGTGAAAGAAAGGCCCAGCTTGTCGACGAGGAGCTTTTTTCCGGCGTGGTCGGTGACCAGAACGGTCTCCGGATAATGCCGGCTCGCGGCCCGGAGCGAAAGCCCCCAGGCCAGCAGGTGATGCACCGGCTTGTGCCAGATGAAGCTTTTGTGGGCTTCAAACGGGCGGCTCCAAAACGACCAGACGGCGCGCATGGGCAAAGTTCGGGCTGAATTTTAAAATCGCGGGCCCGGAGCCTACACTCCGCGCCCGGGTGCCTTTTCAGGGTCAGCTTCCACCGCTGGAGGTTTTTTTGGCTTTGAAAATGACGTTTCCCGTGGCCCCGGGCGGCGGGTTGCCCAGGGGAGTCTGGCTGGCGAGCATGAGATCACGAAAGAGACTCGCCCCTGGGTTGAGGGTGAAGGCGGTGGCGTCAATGTAGATGGCCTGTCCGGACGAATTCAGGACTTCCAGATAGGCGCTGAGCGGATCCGGTGCGGGCGCGGAAGGATCGGGCGTGTAGGTGATGATGTAATAACCGTTGGTGTCGGTATAGGCATACCCGTAGGTGCTCAGAAAATTCTTTTGCTGGTCGACCAGGCACACGGTCAGCCCGCTGATCGGCTGTGACGTGTTGTCGCGGACGTGCCCTTGCAGGACCCAGCCATTCGCCGGCACGGTGGGCAGGTGGTCGTGGCGATGGCGCTGGTCACGCCGAGCGCGGATCGCAAGGCCAGC
>DATJYF010000272.1:0-2851 GCA_035499715.1 Opitutaceae bacterium
GGACCGAAAATCTGCACTCCGTTACTCTGGATCCAGAGGTAATGGCCGCGGCGATGCTGCATGCGGAACTCAAGTGCAAACGAACGGACGCCGCCGGAGGAGCGCTTGATCATGCGATCGGGCGCGGCTGCGGAATCGTCGGGATGGAGCAGCTTGAGCCAGGAGTCGTAGGTGTTGGCGAGTTCCTGCTCGGAAAAACCGAGCAGCCGTTTCCACCCCGAAGAATAATACACGCAGCCATCCTTGAAGTTCAGATCGAAAAAGCCGATCGCGCCTTTTTCAACCAGAACGGGGAGTCCGGCCAGCTCGTCGGGCAGGGCGGATGCGGCGCCGGCGTCGGCCGATGGATCCGGCGCCGGCCGCACATGCGCGAGGTAGGCGGCGGTGGCGCCGGGAAGTTTTTCCAACCGCACCGCCACTTCCCGTGGAGCGCCTTCGCGCGGCTGCGCGGTGAGCGTCACCATCTGATCGAGCGCGGCCGCGAGAATCACCTCCCATTGGGCCTCCAGCCAGTCGGCCGCGCGGGACGTCACTTCAAAGAAAAACAAATTGGGAAAGGCCTCGCCGATGAGTTCGGTGTCGCCCGTCTGCCAAAGCCCGCGCGCGGTCGCGCTGGCCAGCGTGATGTGGCCGTGAGCATCCAAAGCGAGAACAGCCGTCTCTTCTCCCGGCGGCTGCCGAGATGAAGCTGACGGCGAATTGAGCTTGGGCTGCACTGGCATGAAAAAGCGGCGGCCAATTTCCAAAAATGGATCCGCCGCCGATAAGTATTTTGCAGAAAGTTTAAATATCAACCTGTAAAAATAACAACCATATTTACATATCTGACTAGGTAATTTTGGGTTATATTACTTCTTTTTTACTGAGAATGAGAATCAGGTAGGGGATTCTGCTTAAGCCAAGCAAGCGCCCTGCCAGAGAGAAAATCGAGGAAGGCAGGATGTTCGTTGAGGCACGGAATATGGGTGAATGACTCGCCGCCGGCGGCGAGGAAGCTCTTGCGGCCGGCCATGCGGATTTCCTCCAGTGTCTCGAGGCAGTCGGCGGTGAAGGCCGGAGTGATGACGAGCAGTTTCTTTTTCCCGGCCGCGGGCAGTCGCTCGAGTTCGCGGTCGGTGTAGGGCTCAAGCCACGGCTCGCCGGCCAGGCGCGACTGGAACGAAACCGACCAGCGCGCCGGATCGAGCCCGGCGCGGCGGGCGAAGGCGCGGGTGGTTTGAAAAATCTGCGCGCGATAGCAGGTCGCGTGCGCCGGCGAGCTCACCTCGCAGCAATCCTTCACGACCAGGCAGTGGGCGTGCGAGGAATCGGCCTCGCGCATGTGGCGCGCCGGCAGGCCGTGGTAGCTGAAAAGCAAATGGTCGTAGGGGTTTTCCAAATACGGACGCGCGCTTGCGACCAGCGCGTCGATGTAATCGGCGTCGGTGTAAAAGGGCTGGACGACGGTGAAGCGCGGCGCAGGCGAAAGTTTACGCGCCTCGGCGAAGGTCCTGGCCACCACCGTCTCCCAGCTCGACATGGCGTAATGCGGGTATTGCGGAAAAAGCAGGATGTCGTTGATGCCGTCGGCGGCGAGCCGGGCCAGCGTCTCGCCGATGGCGGGCCGGCCGTAGCGCATGGCCAGCGCGACCGGCACGGGCAGGCGCGCGGCGAGCTTTTCCTGCACCCGACGCGAGGTCACGATGAGCGGCGAGCCCTCCGGCGTCCAGACCGAGGCATAGGCGTGGGCCGAGCGCCTGGGCCGGGTGCGCAGAATCAATCCCTCGAGCAGCAGCCAGCGCAACGGCGCGGCCATGTCCAGCACGCGTTCATCGCCGAGAAACTCGCGCAAATAGCGGCGCACATCAGGCACCGAAGGCGAATCGGGTGATCCGAGGTTGACGAGCAGGACGGCTTGCTTGGCCATGGCGGCAAGTCCGCGGAGGTTTGGCGCAAAGTCAAACGCCGGCGCGCCCCGGCTACCGCTTGCCGGCGGACTGGATCTGCCGGATCAGGCGATGGGTGTTTTCCGGCGTGATGCGGTCGGTCACGAGGGTCGGCGGCCGGCCCGGCTCGACGTCGAGCCGCAGGCCGGCCTCCTCATTTACGAGCGGGGCGACAGCGGGCTCTTTCGCGCCCTCCGCCTCTACGACGACGTCGACGGGATGTGACGCACGATCGACGCTCCGCGCTCAGACGCCGACGAGGCGCGTCTGCCGGCGCGACGGCGGCGGCGCGAAGGGGATGGCATACTTCCCCGAGAAGCACGCGTGGCAGAAGCCCTTCGTGCCTTCGTCCGATCCGGCGACCGCCTTCAGCATGCCGTCGAGCGACAAGTAACCGAGCGTGTCGGCCGTCACGTAGCGCGCGATCTCGGCGGCGCTGTGGCTCGACGCGATGAGCTCGCGCCGCGTCGGCGTGTCGATGCCGTAGTAACAAGGCCACTGCGTCGGCGGCGACGAGATGCGGAGGTGCACCTCGCGCGCGCCGGCGTCGCGCACCATCTTGACGATCTTGCGCGAGGTGGTGCCGCGGACGATCGAGTCGTCGATGACGACGACGCGCTTGCCGCGCAGCACGGGCTCGACCGGGTTGAGCTTGAGACGCACGCCGAAGTGGCGGATCGACTGCTGCGGCTCGATGAACGTGCGCCCGACGTAGTGCGATCGGATGAGGCCCATCTCGAACGGGATCTTGCGCGCGGCCGCGTAGCCGACCGCCGCGGGCACGCCCGAGTCGGGCACCGGGATCACCACGTCCGCGTCGACGCCGTGCTCGGTCGCGAGCATCACGCCGAGCGCCTTGCGCACCTCGTACACGCTGCGGCTCTTGCCGCCGATCGCGAAGTGCGAGTCGGGTCTTGCAAAATACA
>DATJYF010000273.1:0-18800 GCA_035499715.1 Opitutaceae bacterium
CGACCTGCGCAAATCGGTCGAGCTCGCCGACTGCTGGGCGACCTGGACGATCCCGTTCGATCACGAGGAAAATTTTTATTTCGTCGCCACCGCCCATTATCTCAGCCCGGCGGTACGCACGCATTGGGAAAAAAAGCTGGACGGCCACATCCTCTGGTATGGCGCCACGGTCGATGGGATCGCCGACATCCTGGAGAAAATCGAGGCGGAGCGGGTCCAGCTCGCGGGCCTCGCCCAAGCTGCCGGCTAGAACCGGTTTCGCCCATGCCGCTCGGAAAAGTCCAGACGCAGATCATCGCCAATCTCGAGGAGATGGAACTCCTCACGGCGGAGCAGCGCGAAGCCATCGCCGCCGTTCCGGGCGAGCCGACCGGCGACGTCCTCGACAAGCTGCTGCAGGACGATTACCGGCTCACGCCCTTCCAGATTCTCATCGCCAAGGGCCGGGCGCTGGGTCTCGCGCCTTACAACGTCAGCCACTACCGCGTAGGCAACAACACCTACGAGTATCTGCCGCTCGAATTCTGCAAGGAAAACTTAGTCCTGCCGGTTGGCCTGGTGGGCGATTTCCTGCTCGTCGCGTTTGCCAATCCCTTCGAGGTCACGGTTCCGAACAAGATCCACGAGATGACCGGCAAAAAAGTCATCCGTCTGCTTGCCCGCGAAAAAGACCTCAAGGAGAAGTTCACCCGCGACCGCACCCAGGGCGACGCCCAGTTCGCCGAGGTGGTCAAGGAAATCGGCCAGGAGTTCGGCGAAAAGGGCGCCGAGCTGACGGTGGAGGACGTCACCGAGGAATCCGGCCCCATCATCCAGCTGAGCAACCGCATCATCGAGGACGCGTATTTCGGGGGCGCGAGCGACATTCACATCGAACCGGGGGAAAAGGAGATGACCGTCCGCTATCGCGTGGACGGCCTGTGCCATGAAAAGCTCCGTCTGCCCATCAAGGTTGCGCCCGCCCTGATCGCCCGCCTGAAGATCATGTGCAACCTCGACATCGCCGAGCGCCGGTTGCCGCAGGACGGGCGCATCGTGTTCAAGCAATATTCCAAGAAAGGCATCGACATCGACCTTCGCGTCGCCACCGGCCCGCTCAACTACGGCGAAGGCGTGGTCATGCGCATCCTCGACAAGCAGAAGTCGACGCTGCCTTTGACCGCCCTCGGCTTTTCGGAGGAAAACCTGGCCAAGTACCGCGACGTCATCCGCCAGCCTTACGGCATGATCCTGCACTGCGGCCCCACCGGCTCGGGCAAGTCCATGACGCTTTATTCCGCGCTCAACGAGATCAACTCGCCCGAGATCGTCATCCGCACCGCCGAGGACCCGATCGAATACACCCTGCCCGGCATCTGCCAGATGCAGATGCACAAGCAGATCGGCCTCACCTTCGCCACCGCGCTGCGCGCCTTTCTCCGCCAGGACCCCGACATCATTCTGGTGGGCGAAATTCGCGACCGGGAGACGGCGGACATCGCCGTCGAGGCCGCGCTTACCGGCCATTTGCTCATCAGCACACTGCATACGAACGACGCGCCGAGCACCATTGCCCGCCTCACCGACATGGGCATCGAGCCCTTCATGATTTCCTCCTCGCTGCTTTGCGTCTGCGCCCAGCGCCTGATGCGCCGCGTCTGCAAGAACTGCCGCATACCGCTCGAGACCAAAGGCCGGGAAAAAGAAATCATGGAAAGCGCCCTCGGCTGGAGCGGCCAGATTTTCAAGGCCAATCCCAAGGGCTGCAACAAATGCGGCAGCAGCGGATACAAGGGCCGCGTCGGCATCCACGAGCTCATGACCATCAGTGAGGAGCTGGTCGAGGGCATCAACAAGGAGATGGAGACCGCCGAGCTGAAGAAGATCGCCATGAAGAACGGCATGAAGACGCTCCATCAGGACAGCATGCTCAAGGTCAGGGAGGGCCTGACCACCATGGAAGAGGCGATCGCAACGGTGCCGCCGGATTTGTGACGTCATGAAGCCGAAGGCGCTGTCCAAGAAAATCCGCCGGCTCGAGTCCAAGCTGGCCCGCCAGGAGGAGAAGCTGGGCGCCCTCAAGCGGAAACTTCCGCCCGCGGAGGTCAAGGACTACGAACTGTCCGGCCCGGACGGACCGGTGCGGCTCTCCGCCCTCTTCGGCGAAAAGCGCGACCTGATCGTCGTGCACAACATGGGCCGCGCCTGCCCCTACTGCACGATGTGGGCCGACGGCTACAACGGCCTGGTGCCGCACCTCGGCGACCGCGCCGCGTTCGTCGTGGTTTCGCCTGACGCGCCGAAAGCGCAGCAGGCTTTTGCACAAAAGCGCGGCTGGAAATTCCGCCTGCTTTCCGGCCGCGGCTCGACCTTCACCGAGGACATGGGCTTCAAGACCAGCGACGGCTGGCTGCCGGGCGTCAGCACCTTCCGCCGCGCCGGCAAAAAGATCTATCGCGTGGCCTCCGCGCCGTTCGGTTCGTTCGATCCGTTCTGCGCCACCTGGCATTTTTTCAACCTGCTCGCCGACGGCGTGGACGGCTGGTCGCCGAAATACCGCTATTGATTCCGGCGCGCGGGCGGATCAGGCGTAAACGCCGCCACCGAGCAGGCGCTCGCCTTGGTAGAAGGCCAGAATCTGCCCGCTGGCGAGCGCGCGCTGCGGCTCGCGGAACACCACCCGCGCCGCGCCGCCGGCCTCGGGGAAAAATTCCAGCGGCACGCGCGGGTCGCGGTAGCGCACGCGGCCCTCGAGCGCGCGCGGCATGGCGGGCGGGTCGGCCAGCCAGCTCAGGCTTTGCACCCGGATTTCGCGGGTGAAAAGCCCCGGCGCCGCCGGCTCCTCGAAGGCGACGAGCAACGCATGGTCGGCGGCGCGCTTGCCGACGACGACATAGTTCTTGAAATCCGTGTTGGACGGAACGCCGATGCCGCGGCGCTGGCCGAGGGTGTAGAAATGCAATCCGCGGTGTTCGCCCAGCATGCGCCCGTCGGCGGCGCGCACGATCGGACCGGGATGGTCGGGCACGTAGGTGCGCAGGAAATCCCGGATCCTGACCTGGCCGATGAAGCAGATGCCCTGGCTGTCTTTTTTGCCGGCGTTGGGCAGGCCGGCTTCGCGCGCGAGCCGGCGCAGCTCCGGCTTTTTCAGGTGGCCGACGGGAAAGCGCGCGTCCGCCAGCTGGTCTGGCGAAATCAGGGCGAGGAAATAGGATTGGTCCTTGTTTTTGTCCGCGCCCTCCCAGAGCTGGAGATTTTGAATCGCGGATTTTGGATTTTGGATTGAGGCCGTCGCGCCGCCGGCCGTTTCAACCCGCCGCGCGTAGTGTCCGGTCGCGACGGCGTCGAAGCCATGGTCGCGCGCCCAGGCGCGGAACACACCGAATTTGATTTCGCGGTTGCACATCACGTCGGGATTGGGCGTGAGGCCGCGCGCGTAGCCGTCGAGCAGGTATTGCACGACGCGCTCGCGGTAGTCGCGCATCAGATTGACGACCTGGAAGTCGATGCCCAGACGCTCAGCCACGGCGCGCGCATCGGCGATGTCCTGCTCCCACGGGCAATGGCCGGCGACGCCGTCCTCGTTGATCCAGTTTTTCATATAGGCGCCGGCCACGTCGTGCCCCTGCTGCTTGAGCAGGAGCGCGGCGACGGAGCTGTCGACGCCGCCGGACATGGCCACGAGGATTTTTTCGCGCGCTGGCATCGTTGCCGTCAAACGACGCGGCTGCGCGGCGTTTTGTCAACCCCGCCGGAGGGGCTCGCCTTTTTCGGGAAAATTTAGGAAATTTTCCGGCTTGTCCGGCTCCGCGCATGGCGGATGCTTTGTCTTCCACATGCGTTTGCGTGAGAAAAGAATCGCCCGCGCCTGGCTCACTTCGCCGGCCAGCGGGGTCATCGAACTGGCTCACGACTGGCACGCCCGCCATAAACCGCCGCTGGCGCTCGACCTGCGCGGTGAGCCGGCGTCCGGTCCGCGGCCGCGTTTTTCCACGCTTACGCGTTTTCCGGATTACACGTTCGGCGGCGAAAGCGGTTATTTCGTCAACAAAAAGGGCGAGATCTTCTTTTTTCTCCCGAATGCACGGCTGCCGGACGACGTCGATCCGCTGACCACGGCGGTCTATCTGGCCGGCGATTTCAACGGCTGGCAGGACGCGGTCGGCCGGCGCGAATGGCGGCTGCAGCCCGCGACAATGGCCGGCGACGCGGTGCTGCTGTACACCGGGACGGCCCGGAATTTTTTCGCGCAGCCGCCGCTGCGGTTCAAGTTCGTCACCGGCAGCCATCGCTGGCTTGAGGTCCCGCGCGACGCGCCCAACGCCGTCCGCGACGAGACGGGCAACGTCAACCGCGCGATCGATCCGGAGCGCACGGGCCAGCACTTGTTTCATTTCACGCTGGCCGCGCCGCTCGACCTCACCCGGCCGTGGGAGGTCACGTGGGCGGACGGCGCCGATGCGCCGGGCGTGCCGCTGCGGCCGGGCGATTTTTTCCACCAGCTCAAGACGCCGCTGCCGCTCGGCGCGCACGTCGACGGCGCCGAGACCGTTTTCCGCCTTTTCGCGCCGCGCGCCACCCGCGTCGAGCTCTGCGTCTGCCGTGGGCTGGCGGAGCAGGATACGCCGCACCGCTACGCGCTCGCGCGCCATCCGCAGTCGGCCGGCACGTGGGAGCTCACGCTCGCGCAAAATCTTCACGGCTGGTTTTACTGGTACCAGCTCGACGGCCCGCAGAACGAATTCGGACTGTTCGATCCCGCCCGGCGCATTCTCGACCCCTATGCGCTCGCCGCGGTTGACCGCACCGGTCCGGGCATCGTGCTGGACCGCGCCTGGGTGGGGCGGGGCGACCGGGATTTTCGCACGCCGTCGTGGCAGGATCTCGTCGTTGTCGAGGCGCACGTGCGTGACCTGGCGGCCAACGCGCCGGTCAAAGCCTCCGCGGACGAGCGGCGCGGCTTCACCGGCCTGACGAAATGGGTGCAAGCCCCGGAGTTTTATCTGCACAAACTCGGCGTGAACGCCGTCGAGCTCCAGCCGGTGCACGAATTCGACAACAAAACGCCGGAGGAATACCACTGGGGTTACATGACGAACAATTTTTTTGCGCCGGAGAGCAGTTACTCGCTCGATCCGGCGCGCGCCTCCGGCGTGCGGGAGCTGCAGGAGCTGGTGCGGGCGTTTCACCGTCGCGGCATGGCCGTGCTGCTGGACGTTGTCTTCAACCATGTCGGCGAGCCGGCCCACCTCATGTTCATCGACAAGCTTTATTATTTCGAGCAGGACGACGCCGGCGTTCTCTCCAACTGGAGCGGGTGCGGCAACGATCTGCGCGCCCGCTCTGCCATGGCCACGCGCCTGATCATCGACAGCTGCATCCATGCCATCGAGGTCTACGGCGTCGACGGGTTTCGCTTCGACCTGGCCGACCTCATCCGGGTGGAGGTGTTGCGGGAGGTCGAGGCCTCGCTGAAAAACGTGAAGCCGGACGTGGTGCTCATCGCCGAGCCCTGGAGCTTTCGCGGGCACATTGCGGGTGCGCTCCGTGACACCGGCTGGGCCTCATGGAATGACGGTTACCGCGATTTTTTGCGTGAGTTCGTGCGCGGCGGAAGCACGCGCGAAGGGTTTGAATATTTCCTCAAGGGCTCGCCGTGGTATTACGCCAAATGGCCGGCGCAGACGGTCAACTACACCGAATCGCACGACGACCGCACCTGGATCGACATGATCACGGAGAACGCCGAATTCAACGGCTTCTCGCCCACGGCCAACGACCGCCGCCGCAGCCACCTCATGGCTGCGATCCTCTTTGCCAGCATCGGCATCCCCATGATTTCCGCCGGCCAGGATTTTCTGCACTCGAAGCGCGGCGTGAACAACACCTACCAGCGCGGCGATCTCAACGCCCTCGACTACCGCCGGCTTTACCGCTTTCCCTCCACCCACGCCTATTTCGCCGACTGGATCGCCTTCCGGCTGGGCGAGCACGGCCGGCTCCTGCGGCTCTATTCGCGCCCGCCCGAGACCTTTTTCCGCTTTTTCTTCGCCGCCGACTCGACCGCCGCCGCCGCGCTTTACAACGCTGATTTCAGCCACGGTGCGCTCCGCCTGCTCTTCGCCGTCAACCCCACGCTCAACGACGCGGTGATTCCGCTCGATCCGGCGGTCGCCCCGGCGGGCTGGCGGCAGCTCGCCGACCATGAGCGGTTTTTCGATGCGGGCTCGCACGAGCCGGTGCAGCCGGTCGAGGCCGAGCTGTTCCTGCCCGCGCTCGGCTGCGGGCTGTGGATTTCCCCCGGCTGAAACCCGCTCCGGCAAAAAACAGCCGGAATTTGGCAGTCTATGCACAGCCAAAACCCCTTGCTTTTCCGT
Organism: Opitutaceae bacterium; assembly: GCA_035499715.1. Classification (GTDB taxonomy): domain Bacteria; phylum Verrucomicrobiota; class Verrucomicrobiia; order Opitutales; family Opitutaceae; genus DASRHD01. The sequence continues at coordinate 6,357 of DATJYF010000273.1, forward strand.
AGACTGGGGTTTTGCATGAATCCTCTGCGCGCCCATGTCGCGCGGCTCATCTGAAACAGCAATCCATCACCTAGAAACGGAGACTCCCATGGCAGTGAAAGTTGGCATCAATGGTTTCGGCCGCATCGGCCGCCTCGTATTTCGCGCGCTCGTCGAGCAGGGCCTGCTCGGTTCGGCGTTCGATGTCGTCGCCGTCGGCGACATCGTCCCGGCCGACAACCTGGCCTACCTGCTCAAATACGACTCCACGCAAGGGCGCTTCAACGGCACGGTCGGCTCGAAGAAATCCGCGCCCGACAAGCCCGAAGATGACGTGCTCGTGGTCAACGGCCACGACATCAAGGTCGTCAGCGCCAAGGATCCGTCCGGCCTGCCCTGGAAGGATCTCGGCGTGCAGATCGTCATCGAGTCCACCGGCCTCTTCACCGCGGCTGAGAAGGCCCAGGGCCACCTTACCGCGGGCGCAAAGAAAGTCATCATCTCCGCGCCGGCCAAGGGCGAGGACATCACCATCGTCATGGGCGTGAACGACTCGAAGTACGATCCGGCGAAGCACAACATCATTTCCAACGCCTCCTGCACCACCAACTGCCTCGTCCCGCTGGTTTACGTGCTGCTCAAGGAAGGCTTCGGCCTCGAAGAGGGCCTGATGACCACCATCCATTCCTACACCGCCACGCAGAAGACCGTCGACGGCCCCTCCAAGAAGGACTGGAAGGGCGGGCGCTCGGCCGCGATCAACATCATTCCTTCCTCGACCGGCGCCGCCAAGGCCACCGCGCTCGTGCTCCCCGAGATGAAGGGCAAGCTCACCGGCATGTCGTTCCGCGTGCCCACGCCGACGGTCTCGGTTGTTGATCTCACCTTCAAGAGCACAAAGGAAACCTCTCTTGCCGCGATCAAGGCCGCGCTCAAGAACGCCAGCGAAACCTATCTCAAGGGCATCCTCGCTTACACCGACGAGGAAGTGGCCTCGAGCGACTTCATCCACGACAAGAACTCGTCGATCTTTGACGCCGGCTCCTCGATCGAGCTGAACAGCAAGTTCTTCAAGCTCGTCAGCTGGTACGACAACGAGTGGGGCTACAGCAACCGCTGTGTCGACCTGCTCAAGAAAGTCGCGGCCGCGCTCTGACGTTCACCTTAAATTGAACCACAGGGGCACAGAGAACACGGAGTGATCTTCCATGATTCCTCTGTGAGTTCGGTGTCTCTGTGGTTTGTTTTTTTCCCATGCCCAAGTTCAAATCCATCCGCGATCTCGATCTCGCCGGCAAACGCGTCCTCATGCGCGTCGATTTCAACGTCCCGCAGGACAAGGCCACCGGCGCCATCACCAACAACCAGCGCATCGTCGCCGCGCTGCCCACGGTCAAGTACGCGCTCGAGCAGGGCGCCAGCGTCGTGCTCATGTCGCACCTCGGCCGGCCCGACGGCCAGAAAATCGCGAAGTTTTCCCTCAAACCCGTCGCGGCCGAACTCGAGAAGCTCCTCGGCAAACCGGTGAAGTTCCTCGACGACTGCGTTGGACCCGCGGTCGAGGCCGCCTGCGCGCCCGGCGCGCTCAAGCCCGGCGACGTCGTGCTCCTCGAGAACCTCCGCTTTCACATCGAGGAGGAGGGCAAGGTCAAGCTGGAGGACGGCTCGTCGAAGAAGGCCGACCCGAAGGCAGTCGAGGCCTTCCGCGCCAGCCTTTCCAGGCTCGGCGACGTCTACGTCAACGACGCCTTCGGCACCGCCCACCGCGCCCATTCGTCGATGGTCGGTGTCAAGCTTCCGCAGAAGGCCGCCGGCTTCCTCATGGAGGCCGAGTTGAAGGCCTTCGCCGCCGTCCTCGACCATCCGCAGCGGCCGCTCCTCGCCATCCTCGGCGGAGCGAAGATCGCCGACAAGATTCCGCTGATCAAGAACCTGCTGGAAAAGGCCGACGAAATCATCATCGGCGGCGGCATGGCCTACACCTTCAAAAAGGTGCTCAATCACATGCCGATCGGCGCCAGCCTGTTCGATCCCGAAGGCGCGAAAATCGTCGGCGAACTCGCCGCCAAGGCCAAGGAGCGCGGCGTGAAGCTGATTTTTCCTGTCGACTATCTTTGCGCCGACAAGTTCGACGCCAACGCCAGCACCCAGCCGGCCGATGACAGCACCGGCATCCCCGACGGCTGGCAGGGCCTCGACGCCGGCCCGAAGTCCATCGCCCTTTACCGCGAAGCGATTCTCCGCGCCAAGACCATCGTTTGGAACGGCCCGTCCGGCGTATTCGAATTCGAAAAATTCGCCGGCTCGACCAAGGCCATGGCCGACGCCATCGCCGAGGCGACCGCGAAGGGCGCCACGACCGTCGTGGGCGGCGGCGACACCGCCACGGCCGCGAAAAAATTCAAAGTCGCCAACAAGGTCACGCATTGCTCGACCGGGGGCGGCGCCAGCCTCGAGTTTCTGGAAGGGAAAGTGCTGCCCGGGGTAGCCTTCCTCGAAAACTGATTCAATTTCTAAGCGCAAAGACGCCAAACCGCAAAAGTATGCCATCATCGTTGTTCTGAACTTTGCTTCTTTGCGTCTTCGCGCTTAAATCAAACTTACATGACCTCCCGCAAAAAACTCATCGCCGGAAACTGGAAGATGAACAAGACCGCCGCCGAGGCGGCGGATCTCTCGCGCGAAATCGTCGCCGCCGTCGGCCAGCGGCCCGACGTGGATGTCGTCGTCTGTCCGCCTTTCACCGCCCTCGAATCGGTCGCCAAGGCGGTGGACGGCTCCGCCGTCAAGCTCGGCGCGCAGAACATGCATTTCGAGGCCGGCGGCGCCTTCACCGGCGAGGTTTCCGCGCCCATGCTCCGCTCGCTTTTCGTCACGCACGTCATCCTCGGCCACAGCGAACGCCGCACGCTCTTCGGCGAAACCGATGCGCTGATCAACAAAAAGGTGCTGGCTGCGCTGAAAAACCAGCTCCGTCCCATCCTCTGCGTCGGCGAAACCCTGGCCGAGCGCGAAGCCGGCGCGACGCTCAAGGTCGTGCAGACACAGGTCGAGGCCTGCCTCGGCGGCGTGAGCGCCGAGCTCATGTCCGGCGTCATCATCGCCTACGAGCCGGTCTGGGCCATCGGCACCGGCAAGGTTGCCACCACCGCGCAGGCGCAGGAGGTGCACGCCTTCATCCGCGGGCTGCTGACGAAACTCTTCGGCGCGCAGACGGCGGGGCGCGTCCGCATCCTTTACGGCGGCTCGATGAAGCCGGTCAACGCGCCCGAGCTGCTGGCTCAAAACGACATCGACGGCGGCCTGATCGGCGGCGCCAGCCTCGAAGCCCGCAGCTTCCTCGATCTCATCAACGCGGCCGCGGCGAAATAGCGGACCGGGCGCCGGGCGTGGCGCAGAAGAGGCGGATTTTATACTATTTCGAGGGGTTCGGTTTCCGGCCGGCACAGCCATTTTTCGGCCTCAGCCTCGCTCATGAAGATATTCGATTCGCAGGGCACGTCGTAGGTGAGGGCTTGCAGCATGCGGAACATCCCGTAAGTGGCGGGATTTGAGACCACCACCGCCACGCGCGCCGGCGTGAAGATGTCACGGTGGCGATGGATGATATCGGTGAGCCCATGCACATACCGGGTGGTTGGCGGACCGACGCAGGTACGATCGACCAGACAATTGAAACCGGCGGCGTAAAGCGGGTCTTGAAACGCCGCGAGCAGACTCTCTTCCGCCTCGGGAATCGAAGGCTCCCGATGGATGCGCAGGTAGAGGAGGCGCCGCGCGGTGTCGATGGAATGGGAAATGGACGGTGAGGAAGACACGGGATTCCAAGGTTAAATCGACCTGCGCCGAGAAAATATAAGCCGAACGCATCGGGGCAAGCCATGGACTCGCAGTTTATTGTTTTGTAACAACCTTGTCGTGAAGGCTTAACTAGGGGTTTTCCTTCAGAGTCAAGGCCGAATTTGACCAGATTACTTTTTTGCCGAGACAAAGGCGAGCGCTTCTTCCGCGAGGGAAAGCCAGTTTACCGCGGCTTTCGGATCGGCCGCGAACCATTCCTTCATCACGCGGCCATGGCCGGGGCCGAAACGCGCGCCCGCGCCGGCGGCCACGAGCGCATCGACCCGGTCCGCGGGCAGTTTGACGACAAAATTTCCCTTGGACGAGACCATGGCGAAGATTTTGTCGTTCACGCACAAGGCCGACGAGCCGAAGCCTTTCTTTTTCGACGTGCCCAGCGTGACTTTGGGCCGTCGCGTCAGCGCCGCCGCGATCTGGGCAAAACGTTTTTCCACCTCATTCATCGTTTGTTCGGAATCTAACTTCGCGCCTTGCCGAAATCAAAACCATATGCTGGCCACGTTGAATGCCGTTTGAATGGCCACGACCGCGGCCGCCGCCAGTTCGAGCCTGGGTCGCAACGGAGCGGGCATTGCGCCGAGCGCGGCAAAAGGCAGGAGAAAGAAGCACCACAAGGCGGGCAGGATGAGGCGGGGCAGCCAGTAGCCCCATTGGTAGGCGTGCTGCACATACGGAAGCACGGCCACCAGCGGGACGAACCAGCAGGCGCCGAACAAAAACCATATGCTCAGGGAAAACGGAGGCGCCTTTCGCCGGACCAGCGCGGCGATGAACTGGAGGGAAAAAAGGATCGTTGCAGCCAGCGTTGCGAGGGAAAAGACCACGCCCGAGGCAACGGCGAGTCTGGCCGCAGCCTTCTCCGGTTCCGGCCGGTTGGCGCCGAATCCGTCGCGGTTCGTGTTGGCGACTCCCAGAATATCGGTGAAAACAGCCAGGTGCAGCAGGGCCGGATAGGAATAATTGTTTGGCTGGAGCAGCGGCAGATAGGATTTGCCGTGGCTGTCGACGGCTTCGTCCCGGTAGCTGGGCGCGGCGAAGATCCGACCGTCGCGGGAATAGGGAAGCAGGAGCGACCGCCAGGTCATTTCGCCCGTTTCATGCCAGTTGAAGGTGTGATGCGGCGGCAGATCGCGAAGTTCCCGCTTGCATTCCAACGTGAGCCAGGCTCCCACCAACACCGGCGCCAGCGCGGAAAGCAGGATGATGAAAACGGCCTTGGGCGGCGGAAGTTTTTTCCAATAAGAAAAAAAGAGCACGGCCACCAGCACGGCCACCGGCAGGACCAGAAAGGTGGCTTTCGCGAAGTTCCCGACGGCCAGAGCCATCCCGGCGAGAGAGGCATAGCCCAATGTTTTCGCCTGGCCCGGGGCTTCGATCGCCCGGATCAGGCTCCACGCCGCCAGGGCGAAGGGCAGCAGCGCCACGGTGTCCGCCGCATAGGCGACGGTCACGCAGACGGTGACAGGCAGAAAGGCGACGAAGGCAAGCGCGCTGCACCGCAGGATCGGTGAAGGGATGAAACGCCGGCTGCTGTGATGAAGCAGGCCCAGCGCGGCGGCGCCGCAGACCGAAAAGACCGTCGCCGCCAGGGTGAAGCCGGAGGAGCTGTGCGTCAGCCGAAGGCAGGCCGCGCCCGTCCAATAGAGCAACGGCCGGCTCGTCAGATCCATGAAGAACCATCTGCCCGGATTGGCCAAGACCTGCCGCGTGCAATCGACATGAAAGCCGATGTCCTGGGCGGCCCAGCCAAAGTTGTGAATGACCCGCCCGGCCACGATGACGAATCCGGCCAGGATGCCCAACACCAGCCATTTTTCCCAGCGCGGAAAATTGCCGGGCTCCCCGGCCTCGGCGGAAAAAAAGTCAGGGAAACCCGGCCCGGTTTTCATTTTGACCGCGCGGCCATGGTTTCGATCAGCGCGCTGAGGAAGGATTTTTCGCCGGGGAGCTGGTCGAGCCCGGCGCGGGCCCGGGCGGTGTGTTCGGCGGCGAGGCGGCGCGAGGCGTCGAGTCCGAGCAGTTTCACCGAGGTGTTTTTGCCGGATTTGGCGTCTTTGCCCGCGGTTTTGCCGAGCGTGGCGGTGTCCGCCGTGGCGTCGAGCACGTCGTCGATGATTTGAAAGGCCAGGCCGAGGTGCTGGCCGGCGGTGCGGAGCATGGCCAGATACGGGTCGGCGGCGCCGCCGATGCGTCCGCCGAGGACGAGGCTGGTGCGGATCATGGCGGCGGTTTTGTTGGCGTGAATGAACTCGAGCTGCGCGGCGGTAGCGGGCGTTTTTTCCGCGAGCATGTCTTCCATCTGGCCGCCGATCAGATGATAACTGCCGGCGGCGAGGGCCAGATCGTTGACGAGGGCGACGGCGAGCGCCGGCGTGGCGTGGTAATGGTCGCCGAGCAGGGCGAAGGCATGGGTGAGGAGGGCGTCGCCGGCGAGGATGGCGGTGGCTTCGTCGAATTTTTTGTGCGCGGTGGCGCGGCCGCGGCGGAAGTCGTCGTTGTCCATCGCCGGCAGGTCATCGTGGATGAGCGAGTAGGTATGCAGGCATTCCACAGCGATGGCGGCGGGGAGCGCGTCGGCGTTTTCGCCAGCATGGCCGGGCGGTTTGGTCTCGGAGGGCGGCTGGGGCGCGAAAAGGTCGGCGGCAGCGAGCACGAGGAGCGGGCGGAGGCGCTTGCCGCCGGCCTGCAAGGAGTAGCGCATGGCTTCGTGGATGCGGCGCGGCCCGGCGGGCTCGGCGGGCGCCGCTGGCGGCAAAAAGCGGTCGATCCCGGCCTCGATCCGGGCGAGGTGGGCGTTTAATTTGGTTGTGAAGTCCATGGGGGTATGGCTACTTTGCGCGGCGAGTTAACCTCCGCCGCAATGCCCACGCTTGAGCAAGTTTGCAAACGGTTATTCAGCGACTCCTCCTGGTTCGTCAAATGCGTGGTGGGCGGCTTGCTGCTGGTGGTGCCGGTGGCGCATTTCCTTGCCTTCGGCTATCTTTACGAATTGGCGGCGCAGGCGCGGCGGGGCGACAGCCTGGAATTGCCGGACTGGGGCGAGTGGCGGCGGTTGTTCCTCAACGGCGTGGCGGCATTTGTGATTTTTGTCGTGCTGGGCGTGGTGCCACTGGCGGTGTCGTGGCTGCTGACGTTGCCGCTTCGGCCTTTTGCCTTTGGCGTGTTTGTTTACGTGCCGATGATTCCGGGGCTGTTGCTGGCCGGGCCGTTGACGGCGGCGGGCCTTTATCAATATCAAAAGCGCGAGGAATACCGGGATGCGTTTCGGCTGCAGGTGCTGCTGGCCATGCTGGCGTCGAGCAAGGGCCGGCTTTTTGTGCCGACGTTCGCGCTGGTTGGGTTTTTCGCCGTGGGCTACCCCTTGATGACTTTTACGATTTTTACAGGCCTGGCGGGGGGATGGACCTTCTATGCGGCTTTTTTCAGGGCGATAGAAGAATCTCGCAAAGCCGGCGTGCGCGCGCCATAACCCCCGAGCTTTTCCATCACTCATGCCCACCTACGACTATGTTTGCACGAAGTGCGGCCACGCGTTCGAGGCATTCCAATCCATGAAGGATGCACCGCTCGTGAAATGCCCGCAATGCGGACGCAAATCGCTCAAGCGCCTGCTGGGCGGCGGCGCGGGCGTGATTTTCAAGGGCAGCGGCTTTTACGAGACGGATTACAAGAAGTCCCCCGGGAAAAAGGCGGAAGGCGCGGGCCAGCCTGCCCAACCCGCGGGCAATGGCAGCAAGCCGGCGGCGGCCCCCGCCCCCGCCGCCACAAAGTAGGAGCTAATCATGGACAAAAAAGTCATGCGTGCCATGTATGGCCCAAGCCTCACGGAAGTGGTGCTGGGCGCGATCCTCAGCTTCGCCGTGGGCGTGGTCCTGGCGGCGCTTTACCTCATCTTCAAACCGGTGGAGGTGGTGAAGCAGCTGCCGCCGGCGGACAAACAGGTCGAAGGCATGGTCTACTACGTCCAAGGCACGGAAAATCCGGCCAAGGGCCAGCAGCTTTTGCGCAAGCAGCAGCTGTTCATCGAGGGAAGCTCCGTCAACTTCACCGAGGACGAACTCAACACCTGGATGGCGGCCACCAGCGGCCCGCCCAAAAAGCCGGCGCCGGATGCCACCGCCTCCCTGACCACCGAGCTGAATTTCCGCATCCGCAACGGCGTGCTGCAAATCGGATTTCCCTGCACGCTGAACCTGCTCGGGATCAGCGAATCGGTCATCATTCAGATGAAAGGCGGCTTCCGGAAGGAGGGCGATGCATTCGTCTACGAGCCGAAAGAGCTCTACATCGGTTCCCTGCCGGCGCAGCGGCTGCCCGTCCTGCCCGGTCTGCTCATGAAAAAAATCTACTCCGCGCAGCAGCTGCCCGAAGAGCTGGTGACGGCTTGGAAAAAGCTCGCCGACGTCACGATCGAGGACAGCACCCTCAAGCTGACGATGCCGAAATAAGGCGCGGCGCGGGCGTCAGAACGACGCGACCAGCCGTTCCAAGTCGACGTATTCGGTGATGAGGCGCTTGATCACCGGGATCTTGTCGGCGTCCTGCGGCTGGGTTTTCACCGTCATGCCGTTGATCTTCGAGGTGATGGTGAAGCTTTCCTCGCGGGCGGCGATGACGGGGATGTCGGTCTGCGTCAGGAGCTCGAGCAGCTTTTCGTGCGGCAGGATGTCGTTGGTGAGGATGAGGCCGGCGATGGTTTTCCGGCCGAAAAGGCGCGCGCTGGAAATGGCGGCGAGGATGATGTCGTCGCGGTCGCCGGGGGTGATGATGAGCGTGCCGGGCTGGAGGTAGTCGACGATGCCCTTGGCGGTCATGGCGCCGACCACGACGCGGGAGACGCGCTCGTTCGGCGCGGTGGAGCGGGCGTTGAGCCAGCGGCCGCCGATTTCCTCCGCGATCTGCAGCAGGTTGGGCGCGGAGAGCATGGGCTGGATCGGCAGCACGCCGAGCAGGGGCACGCCGAGGCGGGTCAGGCCGAGGCCGGCATATTCGGCGATCTGGGGGATTTTTTCTGGGTCGACCTTGTTCAGGATCGCGCCGATGACCTGCACGCCCTGCTTGTCGAAGAGCGCCTTGTTGAGCGCGATTTCATCGATCGGCCGGCCGATGCCGCCGGGCGAGACGAGGATGACCTTGGCGTCGAGCAGGTGGGCGACGCGGGCATTGGAGAGTTCGAAGATCGAGCCGACGCCGGCGTGGCCGGTGCCTTCGATGAGCGTAAAATCCTTTTCCCAGGAGACGCGGTCGAAGGCGCGGCAGATTTTGTCCACCAGCTCGGCCAGCATCGTGTCCGGCTGCTTGAGGAAGCGGCGGGTGAAGGTGCTGTCCACCGTGACCGGGCTCATGCTCTCGATCGGCACGCGGACGTGGTAGATGGTGTCGAGCAGATAGGAATCCTCGTCGACCTTGTGGCCGTGGATTTCGATGAAGCGCTGGCCGACCGGCTTGATGAAGCCGACGCGCGGAAAAAGCGACTGAAGCGCGGCGAAGAGGCCGAGGCAGGCGGTGGTCTTGCCGTCGTTCATGCGCGTGGCGGCGACGAAGAGCCGCTTCGTGACGGTGTTCGTCGGTCTCTCCAGCAGCGGCAGGGCCGGCTGGTTGAAGGGATTCTGCAGGGGGGCGGTCATCGGCGGTCAAACGGTGCCGTAGAGCAGGCGGCGGTCGATCGCCTGGCAGCCGACGACGGCGGCGGCGCCGAAAATGTCGTGGGCGCTGGCGCCGCGGCTGATCTCGGCGGCCGGCCGGCTGAGGCCGGTGAGGATCTGGCCGAAGGTGTTGGCGCCGGCGAGAATCTGCACGAGCTTGTAGCCGATGTTGGCGCTGTTCAGGTCGGGAAAGATGAGGACGTTGGCGCGGCCGGCGACGACGCTGGAAATTTTCTTGGTCTCGGCCACGCGGGCGTCGAGCGCGGCGTCGAGCTGGAGCTCGCCGTCGATCTCGAGCGGCAGGCGCGCGGCCTCGGCCTTGGCCCGGGCCAGGGCGGTGGCGGTGCGGACCTTGACGAGCGAGGGCTGGCTGGAGGTGCTTTTCGAGGCGTAGCTGAGCATGGCGACGCGCGGGATCTCGTTGGTGAGATGGTGTGCGATCATGGCGGTGGAGATCGCGATGTCGCCCAGCTGCTCGGCGGTCGGCTCGGGAATGACGCCGCAGTCGGCGAGGAAGAGCGAGCCGTCGCTGCCGACCTTGTTTTCGTCGAAGTCGAGGATCATGAGCGACGAGGCGACGCGGACGCTCTCCAGCCGCGGGATGATCTGGAAGAGAGGGCGGAGCGCGCTGGAGGCGGTGACAGTGGCGCCGGCCACCACCGCGTCGACCCGGGCGGTGGCGAGCATCATGGTGGCAAAGTAGTTCGTGTCGCGCAGCGCGGCTTTGGCCTCGTCGGCGGAGAGGCCTTTGGTGCGGCGGAGCTGGGCGAACTCGGCTGCCAGCGGCGCAAAATCCTCGCTGCGCTCGGGCTCGATGATCCGCATGCCCTCCAGGTTGATGTCGAGTTTGGCGGCGGCGCCCTTGATCACGGTGCGGTCGCCGAGCAGCACGGGCACGCCCATCCGGCGTGTGACCCACTGGCGGGCGGCCTGCAGGACGCGCGGATCGCTCCCTTCAGGGAAGACGACGCGCTTGGGATGGCGCTGGAGTCTCTCGATGAGTTTCGGGATGAGCGGCATGGATAGGAGAGTGCGCCGGGGTCTGGGTAGCGTCAATGCCAGGCCGGGTTATTCTTGCTAACGGAAAACCGCGCCGCGAAAACTCTTCCTGTGTCGAAGAAACTCAAAGACATCGGCGTCATTTCGTTTCTGACGATGATTTCCCGCGTGCTCGGGTTTCTGCGTGACGGACTCAGCGCATGGATCATTGGCGTGAACGTCTTCACCTCGGCTTTCACGACGGCCTTCCGGCTGCCGAATCTGTTTCGCCGGCTGCTGGGCGAGGGATCGCTGACAGCGGCGTTTGTGCCGACGCTGCAGGAAGAACTGTGTGAAAACGGCCGGCCGGGTGCATTTGCCTTGTTGAACAAAGTGATCAGCTGGCTGCTGCTCGTCACGGCCAGCCTTGTGGCGCTGGCCATGCTGGTCTTCAGTCGGTCGAGGCTCATTCCCGGTCTGGATCCAAAGTGGTATTTCGTGGCGGATCTGACGGTCTTGCTTTTTCCCTATCTGGCGCTCGTGTGCATTGCGGCGGCGTTCAATGCGGCCCTTAACGTCTTTGAACGTTTTACCGAGCCCGCGCTTTCGCCCATTTGGCTGAATCTTTCGATGATTCTCTCGCTTGGCGCCGCCGGCATCTATTCGGCCAAAAATCCGCTGGGGGAGGTGCATTGGTGGTGTGCGGGCGTGCTGGCTGGTGGTTTCCTGCAAATGGCGGTGCCGGCGGGCGTGCTGATCCACGACGGCTGGCGCCCGCGCTTCGACCTGGGATTGTCACCGCGCGTGAGGGAAATTGCCATGCTGATGACGCCGGGATTTCTTGGTACGGCGATATATCAAGTGAATACGACCGTATCCGGTCTGCTGGCCTATTCGATCAATGATTCGGCGAGCGCACTGATTTTTTATTCCAACCGCTTGATGGAACTTCCGATTGGCGTGTTCGCCATTGCCGTGACCACCGTCATCTATCCGCTTATCGCGCGGCATGCGGCCGAGAAAAATTTCACGGCGATGGCAGAGGATTTTCGCAAGGGCCTGCGGCTTATCATCCTGATCAACGTCCCGGCGGCAGCCGGCCTTGCCTTGTTGAGTGCACCCATCGTGCGGTTGCTCTACCAGCACGGCAGATTTACCGCGAACGATTCCCACATGATGACTCCACTGCTCGCCCTGTTCATGCTTGGGCTGCCATTTTTTTCCGTAGTGAACCTTACTTTGCGCGCCTTTTATGCCATGAAGGACACGGCGACGCCGGTGAAAATCGGTCTGATTGATATCGTCATTAATCTCGGCTTATGCCTTGCGCTGCGGCCGTCGCTCGGTGCGGTGGGATTGGTCGTGGCCAGTACCACCGCTATCATCATACAAAACGTGCTCTTACAGCGTGCGCTTGTTCGGCGCCTGCCCGGGATGACGCTTGCTTCGCTCTGGCCGAGCGTGGCCAAGATATGCGTCGCCACGCTGGCCATGAGCGTGTTCGTCTGGCTCGGCTGGCAGCTGGCAAGCAAGATAAACATGGATATCCACCTGGCGCGGCTGCATGTGCGCGCTGCCGATCTCGCCGCGGTGCTCGGTCTGATTCCGCTTGGGGTGCTGGTCTACGGCGCGGTGCTGTGGCTGCTGCGCCTGGAGGGACGGGATGAGCTGGCGGCGATAGCGGTGCGTTTTCTCGGACGCAAGAAAACCGCCGCCGTGGAGACACGGCATTGACGACTGGCGCAGGGCGGCTCCGGGCGCTTCGCGGATCGAGGCTTAATCGACGCCGGCCTCGGCCAGATTGGCCAGCTTGTCACGCAAGGCCTGCAGGATCATCCGGGTGGCGCTGACGGGCGAGATGCGGTCAGTGTTGATGACCAGGTCGTAGGTGTGCGGATCGGATATCTCCACATTGAAACTGGTCCTGACGTAACGGCCGCGGGTCAGGTCGGTCTTCAGGATGTGGGCCTCGGCGGCCGCG
>DATJYF010000274.1:0-12014 GCA_035499715.1 Opitutaceae bacterium
CGCCCGCGGCGAGCAGCGCGACGCCCGCGACGCGATGGATGAGGCCGCGCCATTCGAAGGCGCGGCGGCTCAGGCTGCGGATGGCGACAACCCACCAGGCCTCGGGATAATGGAGCATGAAGCCGGTCACGACCAGGAGCACAAAACTGAGCGCGAGCGTGCCGTGCTGCAGCCGTTCGTGCACGGTCATGCGCAGATACAGGCGGTGCGCCACGTGCTCCTCCTCGATCAGGCCTTTTTGGATCGCGAGCTTGCGCCGGATTTTTTTCAGGAAATCGAGCGCGTTGTGAACGGCCATGCCGCCGACCACCACGACGATCAGCCAGATGTAGAGCGTGGCAACGAGGTAGAGCACCGGGCTGGCGCCGTCCGCGCCTTGGCGCGCATTCGGATTCGCATGCACCGGGCCGACGGTGAAGCGCGTATTGGCGCCGGGATGGCATTGCCCGCAGGTGCGCACGAGGTTGGCCTTGTTCACCGTCGAGGTCGGATCGAGCGGGGACTTGATCGCGTGGGCGGTGTGGCAGCTGGCGCAGTTGGCCGCCTCGACCGATCCGCCGCGCGCGGCGAGGCCGTGGTAGCTGTCGGAGAAAGTCTGGAACGCGCTGGTGCTGAGGCCGTATTTTTGTGTGAGCCTGACGGAGGCGTGGCAGGTGGCGCAGACCTGGCGGGCGACATTGGCGGGATACACCGGCGAGGCCGGATCGGTGTGGGCGCGGATGTCGTGCTCGCTGTGGCAGTTGGTGCAGGAGGGCGAGTCCATGTTCCCCTTGCGCAAGGCCGCGGCATGGACGCTGGTGGCGAAGTCGGCCGCGATCGTCGGGTGGCACCGGCCGCAGGTGTCGGCCTGGTGGAGCCTGTTGATCCGGCCGCCCGCCGCCAGGGCATCGTTCATCTCGTGCGCGCCGTGGCAATCGACGCAGTTGGCCGCCGCGGCCTTGCCCTGCTTGAGGGCCGCACCGTGCACGCTTTGATCAAAGGCGGCCACGAAAGGAGCGCCGCGCACCGTCTGGCCGGCCACGGAGGGCTTGCCGACGTGGCACGATTCGCAGAGCGCGGTCTGCGCGAGCTTCAAGACAATGCCGTCGCGGCCGCCGGCCGGGTTGACGACGGCTTTGTCATGACAGGTGAGGCAGCTGGGCGCGTCGGGGGAAGAGGCGAGCGCGCGGCCGTGCGCCGAGGCGGCGAAATGGTCGCGCTCGGCTTGGTGGCAGGCGCCGCACGACTCGGTCTGGCGGGCGCGGCGGAAAGGAAAAGCCGGCGAATCGACCGCGGCGGTCGTGTGCGTGCCGTGGCAGGCCGCGCAGGCGGTGTCGGCGCCGCGCGGCACCGGGTCGAGGCCGAGCCGCGGATGAAAGCCATGGCGGGCGCCGCTGTCGGAGTGGCAGGACGCGCAGTCCACCGGCGTGATGTGCGCCTTGTGCGGGATGCTGTCGGCGTCGAAGCCCTCGTGGCAGTCCACGCATTTGAAATCGCCGTGCACGGACTTGGCGAAGGCGGCGGCGTCGACGAAAATCGAAACCTCGCGATGGCCTTTTTCCATCGTCGCGGCCTTGTCGCTGTGACAGTCAATGCAGGCTTGGTTGGCGGTCGCGGCGTCGTCGGGTTTCGCGGCGGGCGATCCGGCGGCACGGCCAGACAGACCAGTGACGGCGATCAGCAGCAGGCCAAGCAGTCCGCGGGCACGGCGTCGGGCGGCTGGAAACGACCCCGGAGTGGCGGGAGCACGCGCCATGGGGGGATTTTAGACCAAATGCGGTCCGGCAGCCCCACATTTCTTGCCCAAAACCGCACCTTAATTTCCCGCCGTGCCGGCGGAGAGGCTCGCGCCTCCATGAATTCCGCGTTCAAACCCGGCGTTTTCAGTTGTGCGCGGTGCCGGCCTCTTCGTAGACGCCGAGGTGGCGGTAGCGCTGGTAGCGGGTCTCGAGCAGCTTTTCCGGCGAAAGCGCGCGGAGTTCGGCGAGGTGTTTTTGCAGCGCCTGCTTCAGCGCGGCGGCGGCCTGCTCGGGGTTGTTGTGCGCGCCGCCAAAAGGCTCGGTGATGACTTCGTCCACGATGCCGAGCTTCTCCAGGGTGTCGGCGTTGAGCTTGAGGGCCTCGGCGGCCTTGGGCGCGGCGGTCGCATCCTTCCAGAGAATGGCGGCGCAGCCTTCGGGCGAGATGACGGAGTAGTAACTGTTTTCCAGGATGAGCACGCGGTCGGTCACACCGATGCCGAGGGCGCCGCCCGAGCCGCCTTCGCCGACAATGACGCAGACGGTGGGCGTGCGGAGCATGGCCATTTCGCGGAGGTTGACGGCGATGGCCTCGGAAACGTGGCGTTCCTCCGAGCCGATGCCGGGGTAGGCGCCGGGCGTGTCGATGAAGCTGAGGACGGGCAGGCTGAATTTCTCGGCCAGGCGCATGAGGCGGAGGGCCTTGCGGTAGCCTTCGGGCTGGGGCATGCCGAAATTGCGCTCGATTTTTTCCTTGGTCTCGCGGCCTTTCTGCTGCGCGACGATCATGACCGGCTGGCCGCCGAAGAACGCCGTGCCGCCGACGAGCGCACGATCGTCCTTGAACTGCCGGTCGCCGTGAAGCTCCTGGAAGTTTTCGCAGATCAGGCCGACGTAATCGAGTGCATAGGGGCGCCTCGGGTGCCGGGCGATCTGCACGCGCTGCCAGGGAGTGAGGCTGGTGTAGATGGCGCGCTGGGTCTCGGCGAGCTTGCGCTCGATGGCGGAAATCTCGGACGAGACGTCGAGGTTGTTTTCGAGCGTCTGCTGGTGGAGATGCTCGATTTGCTTCTCGAGTTCGCGCAGGGGTTTTTCGAACTCGAGCGTATAGGCGGGTTTGTCCATGAAGCGGTCAAGAATACGGGTGCCGGTGGAGGCCTGTCAACGGAGCCCGCGGGCCGGTTTCAAGCCGGGCCGGCTGCCTGGTCGCCGGGATTCCGGAGCTGGTCCTTCCAACCGAGAATCTTGGCCCGGGCGCCGAATTTCTCCGCCGCGGCCTTGTCGCCGCGCTCCATCCAGATGCGCGAGAGCGTGGTGTTGATGAAAAGGTCGTCGGGCCGCAGCGCATGGGCGCGTCCGGCGGCGGCCAGGGCGGCGTCGAGGCGGCGCAGGGAAAAATTGATCTCCGCGCACGCGTGCCAGGCCTCGAAGGAATCGGGCGCGAGTGAGGTGGCACGGTCGAGCTTGGCCAGGGCGGCGTCGGCTTCGCCCAGCGTGTAGTCGAGTGTGGCTTCCTCGATCAGCGTCTGGAGAACGTCGGTGGACATGGAGACAGCGTAATGCGGCGCGGACAAAAAGAAAGGACGGCCTGGGCCGGGCCGCCCTTTTTGCAAGGAGGAAATGCGGCGGGATTACTTTTGCGCGTCGGATTTGGCCGGGTCCGGCTTGGGCGCGTCCGCGGCCGCCGCCGGCGTTTCGGATTTCACCAAATCGGCCTCGACGTCGGCGGTGACGACCACGTCGTCGCCGATCGCTTTGCCGAGCATGGCTGGACCGTTCACGCCGAAGTCGGAACGCTTCAGGCCCACCGTGGCCCGCCAGCCGGAGACCATCGTTCCGGGGGCCATGCCCGGGCCGAATCCGAGCACCATGACATGGATCGTGGTCGGCTTGGTCACGCCCTTGATCGTGAGGTCGCCGGCGACGTCGTAAACGTCGTCGTCCGCCTCCGTCCACGACGTGCTTTTGAACGTGGCGGTGGGAAATTTTGCGACATCGAAGAAGGCGTCGCTGCGCAGATGGTTGTCGCGCTTTTCATTGTTCGTGGTGAGGCTGGTGACGTCGATGGTCACATCGACGCTGCTCTTGGTCATGTGCTCGCGGTCGACCACGATGGTGCCCTGGACCTTGGCGAACGATCCCGGCACCTGGCTGAAAACGTGGCGGACGGTGAAGGCGACCGAGGAATGGGCCGGGTCGAATTTGTAGGTTTCAACGGCGGCGGAGGCCGTGAGCGCGAGGGCGGTGGCGGTGAAGAGGACGAGGAGGCGTTTCATGGTTGGGTTTTAGCTAAAAGGGGAAATGTTAGCAAAAGCAGGTTTGGCCTTTAGGCAAGCGGGACAAGGCGGTGCTTTCGCGCCTCACAGAATCAGCATCGCGTCGCCGTAACTGAAAAACCGATACTCGCGCGCGATCGCCGCGGCGTAAATTTCCCGCAGCCAGTCGATGCCGTCCGTCGAGCCGGGCGCAAGGAACGCCGCCACCAGGCAGAGCAGGGTGGAGCGCGGCTGGTGGAAATTCGTGATGAGCGCGTCCACGCCGCGAAATTCACGCGGCGGGTAAATGAACGCCGTTGCCTCGGCCACGTGCGCGCGGTCCATCGGCGCGGCGTGGGTTTCCAGAAAATCCTCGATGCTCCGCACGCTCGTCGTCCCGACCGCGACGCGTCGGCCGCTTCGCGGCGGAAAGAGCGCCCGCTGCACCGCCGCCGGCAGCTCGTAGACCTCGCGGTGAATTTGATGCGCCTCCACTGTTTCAGTCGCGATCGGCCGGAACGTGCCCAGTCCGACGTGCAGCGTGAGGTCGGCCGTGCGCACGCCCTGCGTCGCCAGCGCTGCCAGCAGCTCCGGCGTGAAATGCAGCCCGGCCGTCGGCGCCGCCACGGCCACCGTCCGCGCCGGATCGGCGTAAACCGTCTGGTAGCGCTCGCGGTCGAGCGCGCGCTCGTCCGCGCCGCCCTGTCGCGAAATGTAAGGCGGCAGCGGCACCTCGCCGCAGCGGCCCGCCACCGCGGTGAGCGTCTCGCCGTCGCGCGTGGTGAACTGCACCAGCGCCGCGCCCTCGGAGGTTTTTTCCAGAATTTCGCCGGTGAACGCGCCGTCCGCCCCGCTGAACGTCGCGCCCGCCGCCAGCCGCCGCCCGGGCTTGACCAGGCACCACCAGGTTTCCGCTCCGCGCGCCGGTTCCGGCCGGAGCAGCAGGCATTCGACCGCGCCGCCGCTTGGCCGCCGCGCGTGCAGCCGCGCCGGCAGCACCGCCGCCGTGTTGCGAAAAAGCGTGTCGCCCCCGCGCAGGAAGTGCGGCAGGTCCGCAAAAACATGGTGCGCCACCGTGTGCGCCGCCCGGTCCACCACCAGCAGGCGCGACTGGTCGCGGCGCGCGACCGGCGTCTGCGCGATGAGCCGCTCGGGCAGCTCGTAGTCGAAAAGGTCGGTGCGAAGGCTCACGCGGTGACGAAAAATCACACCAAAACGCCCGCGCCCGGCCGGCGCCAGCCGGAAAACGCCTTGCCCTCCGCCGCCCGTCCGGTGGAACATTGCTTCGCCCGGCTACGAACCCCTTCGTCAACATGTCTTCTCTTCCTGTCATTGGATTCATCGGCACTGGCGTGATGGGCCGCAGCATGGCCGGCCACCTGCTCCACGCCGGCCACCCGCTTCGCGTTTACAACCGCACCAGGGAAAAAGCCCAGCCGCTGCTCGACGCCGGCGCGCACTGGAGCGACTCCGCCGGCGACGCCGTCGCCGAGGCTGACGTCGTCATCACCATGCTCGGCTTCCCCGCTGACGTGGAGCAAACCTATCTCGCTCCCGGCGGCGTGGTCGAACGCGCCAGGGACGGCGCGCTCCTGATCGACATGACCACCTCGAGCCCCGCGCTCGCCCGCCGCATCGCCGACGCCGCGGCCAAACGCCGCCTCTCCGCCCTCGACGCGCCCGTTTCCGGCGGCGACGTCGGCGCCCGCGAAGCGCGCCTCGTCATCATGGTCGGCGGCGACGACGTCGCTTTCACCCTCGCGCAGCCCGTGCTCGCCCTCATGGGCAAGAACATCGTCCGCCACGGCCCCGCCGGTTCCGGCCAGCATTGCAAGATGGCCAACCAGATCGCGGTCGCCGCCGGGATGCTCGCCTGGGTCGAGGCCCTGGCCTACGCCAAGAAAGCCGGCCTCCAGCCCGCCCGCGTGCTCGAAAGCATCAGTGGCGGCGCCGCCGGCAGCTGGGCCATGACCAACCTCGCCCCGCGCGCCCTCTCTGGAAATTTCGCCCCCGGCTTCTACGTGAAACATTTTCTCAAGGACATGCGCATCGCCCTCGATGCCGCCGCGGAAATGAAACTCGACCTGCCCGGACTCGCCTGCGCGAAAAAACTCTACGACCAGGTCGTCGCGCACGGCTGGGAGGATTGCGGCACACAGGCGCTTTACCGCCTCTATACCGAATCATGAGCTCCGCCGCTGCGCCCGCCGCCGATTTCCGCCGCCGCGTGCTCGCCGGCGAATGGCTGGCGGGCTCGTTCATCAACCTCGGCTCGTCCCTCACCGCCGAGATCGCCGGCCGCTCCGGCTTCGACTGGCTCCTTCTCGACCAGGAACACGGACCCGGCGGCGAGGAGACGCTCCTCCACCAGCTCCAGGCCGTGGCTGCCACGCCCGCCGCGCCGATCGTGCGCATCGCCGCCAACGAACCGCCGCGCTTCAAGCGCGTCCTCGATCTCGGCGCCGCCGGCATCATGGTGCCCTACGTCAGCACCGAGGCCGAGGCGCGCGCCGCCGTCGCCGCGCTGCGCTATCCGCCGCGCGGCATCCGCGGCGTCTCCAAATTCAACCGCGCCGCCGGCTTCGGCCTCGCCTTCGACGATTACTATGCCCACGCCCACGAGCGCCTCGTCACCATGGCGCAAATCGAGACGCCCGAGGCCGTGGCCTCCGCCCCCGCCATCGCCGCGGTCGACGGCGTCGACGTCCTCTTCATCGGCCCGCTCGACCTGACGACCAACCTCGGCGTGCCCGGCCATTTCGACGATCCGCGCTTCGCCGACGCCCGCCGCTCCGTCGCCGCCGCCGCCCGCAAGGCGGGCAAGGCCGCCGGCATCCTCCTCACCGTCGCTGCCCAGATTCCCGTTGTCCGCGCCGAAGGCTACACCGTGGTCGCGCTCGGCTCCGACGGCGGCTCGGTCACCGCCGGCCTCCTCGCCGCCGCTGTCGCCCTGCGGGGAAAGTAAAGTGAAAAGGAAGAAGTAAGAAATCCGGCGGAAATTTGATCTCATGACTTCTGGCCTTTGTCTTCCTTCCTCTGATCTCCGACCTCTGACTTCCGATCTCTGACCTCTGACCTCTGTCCTCTGGCATCCGGCTCCTGACTTCTGATCTCTGCCCTCTGATTCCTGCCTGCTGTCCTCTGATCTTATGCGCATCGCCGAAATGCACGTCACGCCAATCGCGTTGGGCGATCCGCCGCTGCTCAACGCCGCCGGTCTGCACGCGCCCTGGTGTCTCCGCACCGTCGTCGAACTCGTCGCCGACAATGGCCTCCGCGGCCTGGCCGAGGTCCCCGGCAGCGCCGCGACCAATGCCAAGCTCGAGGCCGCCCGCGACGTCGCCCTCGGCCGCGACCCGCTCGACTGGCATGGCCTGCGCGCCGCCCTTCGCGAACGCTTCGGCACCGAGGCCTCCGCCGCGCGCGGCGACAAGCCCTGGGACCAGCGCGCGCTCGTCCAGGTTGAGAGCGCCCTCGACGTCGCCTGCCTCGACCTCGCCGGCCACGCCTTCGAGGTGCCGGTCGCCACGCTCCTCGGCGGCATCGTGCGCGAACGCGTGCCATATTCGGCCTACCTTTTCTACAAATACGAAGGCGCGGGCGGCGAACTCGCCTTTGGCACCAACCCGGCGGCAAAGGGCTGGGACGCTGGCCGCCAGCGCGCCGCGCTCGACCCCGACGGCATCGTCGCCCAGGCCCGCGCGATGTGCCGGGAATTCGGCTTCCAGTCGCTCAAGCTCAAGGGCGGCGTGTTCGAGCCGGCCCAGGAGGTCGCCGCGCTCAAGGCCCTCCGCGCCGCCTTCGGCCCGGGCGTGCCCATCCGCTACGACCCCAACGCGCTCTGGACCGTCGACACTTCGATCAAGTGGGGCCGCCAGCTCGAGGACGTGCTTGAATATTTCGAGGATCCGGCGCGCGGGCAGGAGGGCATGGCCGCGGTCCGCCGCGCGGTGAAGCTCCCGCTCGCGACCAACATGTGCACGACCTCGTTCGCCGAGCTGCCCGGCAGCGTCCGCACCAGCTCGGAGGACATCATCCTCACCGACCACCATTTCTGGGGCGGGCTGCGCGCGGCCATGGAACTGGCCGCCCACTGCCGCATCTTCAGCCGCGGCGTGTCGATGCACTCCAACAACCACGCCGGAATTTCGCTCGCCGCCATGACGCACCTCGGCGCGGCCATGCCCAACCTGGGCTACGCGCTCGACACCCACTACCCGTGGCAATGGGAGGAAATCGTCACCGGCGGACGGATCAAATTCGAAGACGGCTGCGTCGTCCTGCCCAAAAAACCCGGCCTCGGGGTGGAACTCGACCGCGCCGCGCTCGCGCGGGCGCACGAGGCTTTCAAGCGCTGCGGCCTGACCGAGCGCAACGACGAGATCGAAATGCAGAAAAAAATCCCCGGCTGGAAGTTCGCGGCGACGAGGTGGTGAGTGGCGAAGCTGGATCGTTTTCGCCGCACTTGTCCTAGCGTGGGTCATCTCTAACGTTCGATGAAATGCAGAAACCAACTCCGCGGCTAAAGAAGTTTGATCAGCTTGTGATGGATTTGAATATTCAGTGGCAGATGTTCGATGGCCTTTATGAGCCTTCTGAAAACTATGAGATATTCAATCGCACTGGCCCGAATTTCTGGAATTACCTCCAGTCATATTTGCTGGACACGATATTTGCATCAATATCCCGCTTCTTCGACCCAGCAAAAACAATGGGGCAAGAGAATCTATCGTTGCTCGCTATTATCGCATTTGATGAGGTCCAGGCCATACGAGGCGATTTGGAAAATCGTGAAAAGACAATGCGTCCGATCTTCGAGAAAGGTATTAAGATCTGGCGCCACAAGCGACTATCTCATGCCGATCTAAATGTGGCATTGCAGGTAAATGCATTACCAGAGGTTCCATTTGCAGATATTAAGAAGCTTGTTTGTGATATTTCTGAATTCGCTCGTGAGATAAATTGCCAGATTCACGGGTATGATCAAAGTTACTGGGTTGGTATTGTGGAGTGGGTTCCGCAAGTCATGAATTATTTAAAACTCGGAATTGAACAGAAAGATAAAAGAACCGGGGCCTAAAGGGTGCTAAGCCCGAAATAGACAGGAAAGATCGTAACGCTGATACAAGATAATGAAGCTGACGCGAAACAGTTTTCGGTTGAAATTCGCAATCGCGACCGTGCTTTTCGGAGTGGCGTTGTTTTCAATCGTTGATTGGAAATATGTGCACATGGACTGGACGGCTTCATTTGAGGCCCGACAGAATATGAGTCTATGGGAGAGAAGAAGGAAGGAAATGCCTTTGGCTATCGGCTTGGTGATAATCTTTCTAGGAGCTTCTCTTTGCTTTGAATTCGAGGGCGATCCGCCATCGAAAAAAGATCCTTGGGAACAATAATCAAACTGACGATTCTCGAAAAGAAGCAGCTTTCGCGCACCAGCGTTTGACCAGGGCCGGCACGACGATCTCGGCTGAGCCGCGAAGAACCTGAAATCCACGGCGCATCGGGCGGATCGATGTCGACCAGCACATTTTCCGCCTGAAACCGGGAGTGAATTGCCAGTCCCGCCACGGCTCACGTCTGCTCGACCGAATAGGGCGGCTCGGTTTGGACCGTCCGCCGGTTGTCGAGGCGCTTCGAGAGATCGAGCGGATCGCCCACGCCCACCGTCCCGCGCGCCACTTGATAGGCCCAGACCTGGAAATAAGTGAGCGTTGCGCCGCCATAGATCGTCGAGAAGGCACCGTCCACCGCGTCCTGGCCGCACGAGATCTTGATCCGGCCGATGCGCGGCACGTGGAAGCGCGCGTCGGTCGTGAACCAATGCCCGCCGAGATAGACCTCGGCGTAGGCGTGAAAATCCATGTGGTTGTCCGGATCGGGAAATCCGATGTCCGGCAGATGGCCGCTCACATAGCGCGCCGGGATGTTGAACGTCCGGTTGAGCGCGATGGCCAGGTGCGCAAAGTCGCGGCACACGCCGTAGCCGCGCTGCAGCACGTCCCAGGCGGAAAGATCGGGCCGGCCGGAAAGATGGCGGTATTCGATGTTGTCGTGCAGCCACTGGCTGATCGCCATCACCCGCGGCAGGCCGTGCTCCACCTTGCCGAACTTTTCCCAGGCGAAATTGGTCAGCTTGTCCGAATCGCAATACCGGCTGGGCAGGGTGTAGCGGAGCACCTCCGGCGGCAGCTGGTCCGGCGCGAGCGGCGTGGCGGCGGGAAAGCCGGCATTGTCGGGCCGGGAGGTGGCGGCGATGATCGCGTCGTGGCGGAAAAAATTCGTGCCGGGCGCGAGGCTGACGCGCCAGATGCGGTTGCCGTGGGAGTCTGTGTATTCCGTGGCCGGCAGATTGTCGCCCAGCGCCAGGGCTTGGAAGACCACCGCGTGATGGCGGTCCGATCGCGGCTGCAAATTGAGCAGCAGCCACGCCGTGCCTGTGACTTCATAGGCGAGGCTGCAACCGACGCGGAGGGTGATGTCGAACGTGGACTCAGGCATGCGGCGATATCGTCAGCGCCTGGCGTGCCACGGTTCCCTACAGGCCGAAGGGCAGGCACTTCATCAGCGCGGCGGTGTGCCCCGGCGAAACGAGTTTGTCGCGGGTCGCGCGGCGCTTGGATTTGGTGCTTTTCGCAGCCAGCAGGTGCCGGAAACCCGGCGTGCGGCGCATCATTTTTCCCGTGGCGGTGAGCTTGAAACGCTTGGCCACGGACTTTTTGGTCTTTTGCATGACCCCACTCTAATCGCCGGCGCGGCGAAAGGCGAATTATAACGGCTCGAGGGCCGCATTCAGCTGAATGCTGGCATGAAACCGCTGGCAGCGGACGTTACGCTTTCGCTTGCGGATTCGGCGCGGGCGCCGGCGCAATGCGCCAGCGCTTCACCAGGCCGGGCACGACGATCTCGGCCGAGCCACGCAGTACCTCAAACCCGAATGGCGCATCGGGTGGATCGATGTCGACCAGCACTTTTTCCGCCTGAAACCGGGCGTGAATCGCCAATCCCGCCGCCGGATAAACCGCGAGCGAGGTGCCGACCACCAGGACGCGTCCGGCGTCTTGCACCTGCCGCACCGCTTGGTCGAATAACGGCACGTCCTCGCCGAACCAGACGATGTGCGGCCGGAGCTGGCTGCCTCGGGCGCAGGTGTCGCCCAGCTTGATCGGTTTGTATCCGATCTCATGGACCAGCGATTCGTCAACGGAGCTGCGGGCCTTGGTCAACTCGCCATGGAGATGAATCACGGTCTTCGAGCCGGCGCGCTCGTGCAGGTCGTCGACATTCTGGGTGATGACGACCACCTCGAAAAATTCCTCGAGCTCCGCGAGCGCGAGGTGGGCGGCGTTGGGCTTGGCCCGCTCCAGCGCCGACCGGCGCTCATTATAGAATTTCAGGACTAATTCCGGATTGCGATGCCACGCTTCCGGCGTGGCGACGTCGGTGATGCGATGGTTTTCCCACAGCCCGTCCGCGCCGCGGAACGTGGCCAAGCCGCTCGGCGCGCTCACCCCTGCGCCGCTCAGCACGACGATCTTTTTGGGATTTATGTCCGGCTTCGGCATCTGTCGCGCGAATCAATCATTGCCGAGGCTGAATGGGATTTGGGTCTCGGAAGGGAAGGCCCAGGTCGTGGCGTTTAGCCGATGCAATGAACACGTCGGCATGGGTGCGTGCCAGAATGAAACCTGTATCCGAATACGCTCCGAAAACCTCCGCTTGTAGGCATGAGAAGCAAACAACAATATCGATCTTCCGGTCGCCCCTCTCAATGGTTAGGCCGAAGTACGGCTCGAAGCATTCGGCCACGCTTCCATCGGTCTCGCGCATGCCGTCGGTCAAGGCGTGAATTAAGGCCGCTTGTTCTTGGCCATCTTCAATCGGGGCAGACGACCTCACGATATGTCCCCGGAACAATTTCTTTCCCAGCCATTTTTCATCGACTGCCTTGGGCCCGGTCTCCGTCGGGTTGATGGCAAACAACGTCATCTTGGTATCGGCGCCGAGCATTCCTTCGAGTTCATCGATCATCGGTTGC
>DATJYF010000275.1:0-6312 GCA_035499715.1 Opitutaceae bacterium
CAAATTTCGGCACGGACTTGCCGCCAAGGGCGCCGACACACGGATATTCGGAGAAAAGCGTCAGCACCTGCGCCAGATAATCGGGGGCAAGGACGTTGTCGTCGTCCACCAGCACGAAAATTTCCCCGGTGGCCGCGGTCAAGCCGCCGCGGCGCGCGGCGGTGAGGCCGAGTTCGGGTTCGCGCAGGAGACGCAGGTTGCGGGGCGCGTCGGCGGCGAAGGGCGCCAGTGCGATGGCGGGAGTGCAGGCGTTGTCCACCAGCACGGTTTCCCACCGGTCGGGTGGCAGCGTTTGCGCGCGAAGTCCGGCCAGCGTCCGGCGCAGGCGGCCGGCATCGGGATTGTGGGCGGGAATGATGACGGAAAGATTCAATCGGACCGATTACTGGCGCTGGTCGATGACGCGGGCCGGGATGCCGACCGCAATGCTGTAGGGCGGCAGGTCGCCGGTGACGACCGCTCCGGCGCCCACGATGCAACCATCGCCGATGGTCACGCCGCCGAGCACCTTGACGCCGGCGCCGAGCCAGACGTCCCGTCCGATTTTAACGGGCAGAGGAATGTCCGGCTTGAAACGGATGAGTTCGCCCGGTGGCGGCCTGGCATGATTGGCCGCGACGATGCAACAATGCATGGCGATGAGCGTATGGGCGCCGATCTCCACGCCGCCGTGGCCGTAGACAACCGCGTAAGGGCCGAAAAAGACATTTTCCCCGCAGCGGATCGCGCCGCCGTAGGCATGGAGCACCGCGCCGCGTTCCAGCTGGCACGTGGGACCGAGCGCGATGACGCCAGGGGGTGAACCGAGGCGCAGTTCGACGTCGGCACCGATGCGCGCGCCCCGGCCGAGCCGGGCGCCGGTGGACCGGAGCCGCCAGCCCCGCCAGGCGTTTAGCAGTGAGTCAACCTTTGTCATGTGACTTGAACTCAAACCAGGGGGGCAGGGAAATGGATCGCAGGCGGGGATGGAACGATTTTAGCCGCAAGGCATGCTTTTCGACGCAATGCCAGCTCGCAAAGGCGAGTGCACCGGAGACAGCCAGTGAGAGGAAAAGAAATAGGATAAGACCGAGCTTGTACAGGCCGAGATGGGCGAGCGTTTGCTGCACCGGATAAGAATAAAGATAGAGGCCATAGCTGTAGTCGCCGCCGAGACGTACTTCGACCGAGCGCAAGGACAGGTGATCACCGAGATAGAAAAGCACCGGGGCCAATGTGAAGGGAGCAACGAGCGGATAGAACCGCAAAGGCGCGCCAAGGACAAGCAGTGAGGCGCACGCCAGGCCGAGCCAAGGCCGGCGGTTCCACCGGGTCGTGGCTTTCGCACCCGTTGTCCAGGCGGCGCCGCCGAGGAAAAAAAGCACAAGGATTTTTCCCTCCGTGTTGAAAAGCCGGTTGCACTGCGCCGGCAACCAGGCCGGATGTGCGCCAGCCCACAGGAGATATAGCATCGCGAGTCCCAGATACCCGCCCAAAAACCATTTTCGGCCGCGGCCAAGCAATCCCGCCAAGCCCAGGGCCGCAACGACCAGGTAGCAGAATGCTTCATAAAAAAGCGTCCAGAGCGAACCGTTGATTTCGGTTCCCCACGGATTGAGGGCAAACAGGCGGTCGATGCCGATGAGACTGCGCGGATTGAAAAAATTTTGTCCAACGTAGCGCCAGGGCGAAGGCGCGGCGGTGAGGTAACTGCCGGCCTCGGCCGAGGTCGCGTACACGAACGGACCGATCAGGAAGGCGGTGACGATCAAGCAGGTCCAGTAGGCCGGGGCCAGCCGGAGCGCGCGATGCCAGAGGAAACGGGGCAGACAGCGCAAGCGTTCATAACTCGCCGCCACCAGCGATCCGCTCAGCACAAAAAACCCCTGGACGGCCAGCTTGCCAAAATGGACATCGCCATGGCTCCATCGCATGAGCGGGTCCGGCCCGAAATTACCGAGCAGATAAGCGTGGCAAAGCACGACCAGGCCGGCCAGCGCCAGCCGGAGAAAACCGATGCTGTTGCCGTGTTTTTCTGTCGCCATTGACGGATTCATGCCGCGGAACGCCGCGGCAGTTCGGCGAGGAACTGCCGGTGGATTTTTTCCGGATCGCACGCCTCGACCGCGATGGATCTCATGCCGGCCGAAAGCGCGGACCATCTGGGTTCGTCGCTTAATTGGGCGACCAGCGAATCGAGCCGGGTCCAGTCTTCCTTTTCCAGCACCAGCGGCCAGTTGTAATCATGAGCCCACCTGACGATGGGGTTGTCGGGCGGTGCGGCGATAAGAATGGGCAGGCCGAGGCGGCTGAAATCGACCAGCCGGCTGGGAAATCCGGTCGGGGAAAAGCGATACCATGCCGGATCGAGCGGATACATGATCGTGAGCGCACTCGCTTCCGCGGCGAGAAAGCGCAGGGCCTCCCCGCTCGTGTCGAAAAGGGGCTGGTGGCGAAAGGCAATGCCGGTGGCGCGAAGTTGGGAAAGCGCGGGATTGTCCGCCGGCGTAAGGACAAGCAACGCGCCGCCGAACCTGGCCGCGGAGCGCGCGACCGCCGCAAGATAGCCGACGTGATGCGGGTGGAAGGCGCCGGCATGCGCGATGACGGGCGCCGAGCGAAAACGGACGGTCCAGCCGCCGGCGGGTGCGGCGTCCTGCTCCGGCACGGGGATCAGCGTGCTTACGGCGCCAGGCGGGCAGAGAGGCGCCAGCTGTTCGCTCATCTTTTTCGAGACCGGCCAGACGCGCGCGGCCCGGGGCAGCACGGTGCGCATGATTTTTTCGCCCTCCCGCACCAGCCGCGGGGGCAGTTGAGTCTCGCGAAACAAATCATGCACGATGACGGCGAGCGGGACGCGCCAAGCCTGGGCGAGCAGTGCCGCCGTCAGAGAGGCGTGGCCCCAAAGCACGGTGAGGATGACGTCCGGCGCCGGTCCGGCCGCCCAGGCCGGGTCATTTTGCACGGCCCTGGTCCACAGGCGCGCGCGGAGCCGCTGCGTAAACGGCCATTCGGGCCGCGCTGGCGGCCACCACCATTTTTTTTGCGGCAGAGCTTGAAGTTCAAAACCATGATCGGCGGCGAGCGGACGTACCGTCGGCCAAGGCGCCGCCACCGTGACGCGCCAGCCTTCCTGCACGAGGCGCCGCAGATGGCGGTAAACGATCACAGCGCCGCCCGGCAGCGGCGCGGGAAAGACATCGCTCACGTAAAGGACATGTGGCGCGGTGGATTTCACCATCCGGTCCAGCGGAGCAGCTTGTTGATCACTTTGTTTTTGAAGGTGAAGGGCCGGGGCTGGCTGTCGGCGAGCCAGCGGTGAAACCATTTTTCAAAACGCGTGCGCGGATCGGAGAAGCGTTCCGGCGAAGCGAAACCATGCGCGCGCGCCAGCTCGGTCCAATCGACCTCCCAGACGGCCTGCCGGGCGAAACGGCGCGGGCCATGCTTCTCCATTTCCTGCAGGGCCTGGCGGTCGTAACCGTAGCGGCCGTCGATTTTTGTCGAGGTCATATCGATGCCTTGCCGTTCGTAGCCCTCGAACCACGCGCGCGGCACGGGCATTTTCCATGGATTGGGCGGATCCATGTGGTGATATTGCCGGTAAATCGAGATGGCGCTGCGGCGCGGATCCTTGAGCGTCTCAATGATCTCATAAAGCCGGTGCTTGGACTTCATCCGCGCCCAGTCGGTATATTGATAGTGGAGCACCTTGATCTCGGCGAAATGAAGCTTCGGCCCATGCTCGTCGACCGGCACGCGCGGGCTGTGGATGAAACGGCCTGCATGGGGCCGGCCGTCGTCGACACAGCCGAAGAGCCAGGGCGAATGGTAAACCGCGATGGATTCATGAAACGGATACAAATCCGCGCGCTCGAACCACAGCGACGTGCCCGGCGATGCGGCCAGCAACAAGGCCCATTCGGGCGAGGCGGTGAAGTTGGCGCTGAGCATTTCGTCGGCGTCGAGCGCCAGCAAAATGCGCGGGCCGGGAATTTTCCGGGCTTCGGCGATCAGCAGCTCCTGCCGGCTTTTCTCATCCAGACCCGCCCCCGCATTTTCAACGAGCCGGACTTTGGGATGGCGTCCGGCGATTTCGCGCGAACCGTCGTCGGACTGCTGGTCGGCGATGATGATATGGTCGGCCCAGGTCGAGGCACATTGCAGAAAGCGGTCGAGAATCCAGGCCTCGTTGCGCACAGGCGTGAGGCAGATCAAGGTGGGGCGGGGTGAATCCATGGCGGGCGGGGTCAAATTCGCCGGGCGACCCAGAGCGAGTCGGCCCGGGCGTGTTCGCGAAAGCGGGCGTCGGATTTCACCAGGTTTTCAATCACCCAGGTCGGGCCGAAATCAGGTCGGTGCGGATAATAATCATGAAAAGCGACAAATCCGCCGGAGCGCAGTTTGGGACCATAGTGCGTGAAATCATGGGCGCAGCCCTCGCGCGAATGATCGCCGTCGATCAAAAGAAGATCGATCGCGGCGAAAGCGCCGGAGAATGCCTGCGAGAATCCCTGGTGCACGCGGATTTTTCCGGAAAAGGCGGCCAGGTTGGCCTCAAACTGCTCACGCAGCGGCCGCTCCGTCCGGGTCTGCTCGTAGGTTTCCCGGCTGCCGGGCTCGCCCGACGCATCGAAAGGATCGATGGCGTGCACGCGGCCGGAACGGAGACCGCAGGCCAGGCAATACGTGCTCTTGCCCTTCCAGCTGCCGATTTCGACCACGACTGCATCCCGGGGGAGGCGGTTGGCGAGCCGGAAAAGCAGGACGCCTTCGGCGGAGGAAAGAAATCCGTCGATCGTCCGGTACCGGCGGATCAATCCGCGGATCAGCTTGTCGGGAACAAGGTCAGGCAGGCGGATCATCAGGGGCAAGGGCATCATCAGGGTGCCGCTGTTGCGGCAAACGCGCGAGGAGATGAAATTGATCGCCGCCGGCGGGAACCAGCCGGGCCAGACGGCCCAGCCAATAATCATTGTGCTCGAGCGAAGAGTATTCCCTGTCGACGGTTTCGATGTCGAGGGAGCGGAGCCAGCGCTTGAGGCCCCGGAAGCTGAAGTGCCAGTAATGATGGGTGGGAGCCCAGGCATGCCAGTTGGCCCGGTTTTTCAGCGGAACCAAACCGCGCCAATTGGCCTGCACCAGCAGGAGCAGGCCGCCCGGCGCGCTTGCGGCAATTTCTGCGAGAAACCGTGCGGGTCGCTCAATATGCTCGAGGACGTGGGAAAGCACAATCGCATCATAAGGCCCCGGGCAACGGTCATGGCTAAAATAGCCGGTTTGCACGGAATGTCCGGCGGCGCGTGCGGCCGATGATCCGCTCACACTGGGTTCAATGCCGTGCGGATTCAGCCCGGCTCGACGCATGGCTTCGAGCAGAAGCCCCTGGCCGCATCCGATTTCAAATACCGGGGCGCCCGGCGCAAGATGACGGCGCAAAAGCGATGCCTGCAGGCAAAGACCGCGCCGCCACGTGCGCGGCAAATGGTCGATCGAAGTGAAGGCAAATTGGCTGTGAAAATCTTCATCTTCGTAATGAATGCGCGCGGGCGGAGGATCGGTCCGGGCGATACGGCAGCGACGACAGGCGATTATTCTGTGCGCGGGGAGCGTCACGGCGATGCGAGCGGCTCCGCCGCAGAATGGACAGGGGGCCGGGTTCACGGTTTGCGCTGCAGTTGGCGAAGGCGGTCGATCGCGCGCGAAAGACGGTGGAGCGGTTTGTAATACCACGGGCTGGCGGCGAACCAGACGTGCATCTCGCGGCTGGCGATGTCCGCCAGCGTGGAGGTTTTGGCGGAAGGATGTTCGCGAAAAACGCCGAGCGATTGGGCCACGTGGCGTGGCTGCACGCCCGCCCGGCCGAAGCGTTTGAAGAGGTCGGCATCCATGGTGAACTGGAGCGATTCGTTGAAAGTCTCGTGCACGAGGCGCGGCCAGAACGTCGCGTGGCTCGGCAGGATGCGTCCGCCAACCTCAACCTGAAAGGCGAAGGCCGGCAGCAGCCGCACCTGCCGCAGCGCTGGTTCTTCGCCGCGGCGAACATCGTAGTCGCCAAAAAGAAGCTCCCGCCGGCCAGGCCGGTAGCGGCGCGCGACGGCGGCGAAGGCGCCGGGCTGGTAATAATCGTCGGAATTGATCCAGCCGAAAAGTTCGCCCGTCGCACGGGCGAAGCCCTTGTTGAGGGCGTGGGACTGGCCGTGGTCGGGCTGCGACTCCCAATGGGCGAGCCAGGGCGAATATTTTTCCAAAATAGACACGGTCTCGTCGTCGCTTCCGCCGTCCATGACAATGAATTCGAGCGCGGGATAGTTCTGCAACAGCACCGAACGG
>DATJYF010000276.1:0-4964 GCA_035499715.1 Opitutaceae bacterium
CGGAGGCGAGCCCGACCTTGTTGATCTTCGCATGGTTGATGATCGTATCGACCGCGATCGTGGTCTTGCCCGTGCCACGGTCGCCGATGATGAGCTCGCGCTGGCCGCGGCCGATCGGGATCATCGAATCGATGGCCATGATGCCGGTGAAGAGCGGCTGGGAGACGGATTTGCGGACGATGATGCCGGGCGCGATTTTTTCGACGGGATAAAATTCCTTGGCATCGAGCGGCCCCTTGCCGTCGACCGGGCGGCCCAGCGCGTCGACGACGCGGCCGAGGAGCTGCCTGCCGACCGGCACGGAGAGGAGGCGGCCGGTGGTCTGGACTTCGTCGCCCTCCTTGAGCTGCGAGACGTCGCCGAGCACGACGCAGCCGACCTCGTCCTCCTCGAGGTTGAGGGCGATGCCGATGGCGCCGCCGGGAAACTGGACCATCTCGTTGTACATCACGTCGGAGAGGCCGTCGATCTTGGCCACGCCGTCGGCGACGGCGCGGATGGTGCCGATGTTTTTCTTGACCGCTTTGGTCGAGAGCTGGGCGATCTGTTGTTCGATTTGTTCGAGGACGGTGGACATCGCGAAAAGATTGGAAGTTGGGCGGTGGGTGGGGGAAAATCAGACGGCGGTCAGGGCCTCGAGCCGGCTGGCGATCGAGGATTCATAGACGTCGTCGCCGACACGGACGCGCAGGCCGGCGAGAAGAGACGGATCTTGGCGGGGAACGGCGGCGACGGGACGGGCGTAGGTTTTGGTCATCGCCGCGGCGATGGATTGTAATGCTGGATCCGATACGCTGCCGGCGTGCTCGACCAGGGCCTGGCCCCTGGCCAGCTCGGCGGCGACGAGGCGGTGATAGGCGCGAAGCACCATGATGGGATTGGCCGGCTTGTGTTTTTCAAGGTATTCCAGCACGCCGGTCACGCGTTCGGCGGAAACGGCGCCGTTCACCACGCTGAGCTTGAAAAGCCGGCGGGCGAGCTGCTGGGCCTGTTTGGCGGAGGTGGCCATGGGCGATCGGAATTTCAGGTGCCGGCGAGTTCGCGGGCGGCGGACTCGTTGTAGCGGGCGCGTTCGGCGTCGGAGAGTTCCTTGTCGAGGACGCGCCGGGTGGTGACGACCACGAGGCGGGCAATTTCGCCGCGGGCGTCGGCCAGCATCTTTTTCTTTTCCAGCTCGATGGCCTGCTGCGCCTTGACAATGAGGTCGTTGGCGCGCTCGGTGGCGGCCTTCTGCTCGCGGTCGGCGAATTCCTTGGCGGCCTTGCGCGCCTCCTCGATCAGTTTGGTCGCCTCGATCTGGGAGTTTTTGATGATGACCGCGCTCTCCTGCTGGGCCTGCTCGAGCTTGGCCTTCATTTCGTCGGCATACTTCAGGCCGGAGTCGATTTTTTTCTGCCGCTCGTCGAGCGTGGCCATGACCGGCTTGAAGGCGAATTTCCACAGGATGAAGGCGACGACGGAGAAACTGATGATCTGGGCGATGATGTTCGGCAGGCTGAGGGCAAAATCATCCACCACTTTGGTCAGACCGCTCGGGGGTTCAGCCGCGGCGGTTTGGGCCAGAATGAGCACGGAGGAAAGCATGGTGCGAAAAGGGAAGCCGCGCCATCGAAAGGATGGCGCGGCGGGTGAAGGTTATTTGCCGAGAAACAACGAATAGAAGGCGACAGCTTCGGCCAGGGCCATGCCAATGATGGCCTGGACGAGGATCTTGCCCGAAGCGCCGGGATTGCGGCCGACGGCTTCGGCGGCCTTGGTGCCGACAAAGCCGACGCCGAGGGCGGCGCCGAGACAGCCGAGGCCGCCTTGGATGCTGCCGGTGATTTCAGCGATGACGTGGATCATGATGGTGGTTTTTTATGGTTGCAGGTCCGTCGTCCACGCGCGGGGCATGGTCCCGACGGGTAAGTTCAGTGCGCATCGTGGCCGTGGCTTTCACCGGCGTGCTCGTCGCCGTGGTTGGTGATGAGCCCGATGTAGACGCTGACCAGCAGGGTGAAGACGAGCGCCTGGACAAAGCCGATCAGCACCTCGAGAAAATAAAACGGTATCGGCAGACCCCACCGGCACATGCCACTCATGGCGTGAAGCAGATTTTCACCGCCGAAGATGTTGCCGAAGAGACGGAAGGAGAGTGAAATCGGACGGAAAAGGATCGAGACGATCTCGATCAGGCCGACGGCGAAAAAGATGACGAAGAGGATAAGATAAAGCGGCAGCGGAACTTCGTTGCGATCGGCCTTGTTGCCGAAGATGTCGTAAAGCACGACCTTGATGCCGGCGTAGCGAAGAATGAAATAGAGCCAGCACGCGAACGAAACGAGCGCAAGCGCGACCGTGCCGTTAAGGTCGGCGTTGCCCGGACGCACGAATTCCATCCATTCACCGGTGGCATGGCTGCGCATATAGATCGTGCCCACCCCTGGAAACAGGCCGCTCCAGTTCTGGATGAGGATGAAAATGAAAAGGCAGACGAGAAGGGGAAACGCCTTCGGCGCGACTTTCTTACCGACAATGGGAGAAATCAGGTCGAGCACGCCCTCCACCAGGCTTTCCACCACTGCCTGGCCGCGCGAAGGCAGAAGCTTCGGTTTCTTCACGATCAGACGGATGACCACGATGAGCACGGCCGCGACCACCCAGCTCGTCAGCATGCTGTTCGTCACTGGCAGCGGACCCACCTTGAAGAGCGGCTCGGCCATCGGTGCGACGCCCGAGCCTTCCGCCAGTGCCGGCAGGTTGGTGGCGGCGAGCAGCAGCGGAAGCGCAAGGAATTTGTTGGACCGTGGCATGGATGGGTTGAAGCGGACGCAAAATTTCAAAGGGTTATTGCTAGGCAAGGTGCGCCGGGGGCGTCAACCTCTGAAAATTGCCCCGCCGGCCCGCCGGGGAAAAATTAGCCTAGCCACTCGGGAGCGACGGCCAACTTATAAAGGCGCCCCGGTGCGGTGGCAAACCGCCACGAGCGACTGATGCGAAGCGGCGCGGGATTGGAAAACCGTTTCCGCATCGAAGGGCCAGGTCGCGTCCGGATCGAGCCGCCAGACCGAATGTCCGGCAATGATGCCACCGGCTTGCGCGAAATAATCCCGGTCATCGGTGCGAAAATACAGGCGCGTCCCCTGCCCCGCCCGCGCCGCCAGCGCATCGAGAAACGCCGGCTGGATCAGACGGTTTTTGTGATGGCGGCGCTTCGGCCAGGGATCGGGAAAAAGCATGAAAATCGTGCCGAACGCCGCGGCCGCCGGCAGCGCCGCAAGAAAATCGTCCGCCGCGGCCTGGAAAAAATGCAGACGGGCGAGCGCGGCGCGTTCACGCTTGCGCTCGGCCCGGGCGATGCGCTCCCCGCGCAAATCAAAGCCGAGGCACAGTTCGCGTGGATGGGCCGCGGCGTAGGCGGTGAGAAAATGGCCGTGGCCGCAGCCGATTTCGCCGACGAACCGCGCGCCGGGCGGCACCACCCGCGCCAGCGCGGCGCGCAGCTCCGCACGGCGGCGCGCGACCAGACGGAGATGCGCGGGGCCGGGCGCGGAGGTCGGTTCAACGGGCATGATCTTCGAACTCATCGCAAGCCGACCGCATGGCGGAAATTTTCCCCGGGAGCAAGCTGCTGGCGGCCGCGCGGCCGGAAATGACGGACGCATGTTTCCCGCCGGCCGCGGCGGCTAGGAAACTTTTTCAGCCGCGGTGGCGGCGCGCGTCGGCAGGCTGAAATAAAACGCCGTGCCCTTGCCGGGCTCGCTTTCCACCCAGACCCGGCCGCCGTGCAGCTGCACGATGTGCTTGACGATGCTCAGGCCCAGCCCGGTGCCGCCTTTCTCGCGCGAACGGCCCTTGTCCACGCGGTAGAAACGCTCGAACAGATGCGGCAGGTCGGCCGCGGGAATGCCGGGGCCGTTGTCGCTCACGCAGACTTCGACTTCGCCGTCGCGCAGCCGGGCCACGACATCGATGTGCGACCGGGGCGGCGTGTATTTGAGCGCGTTTTCCAGCAGATTCTCGAATACCTGCGTGATCTTCAACGGATCGAGCAGCAGGTCGCCGATGGCGGGGTCGAGCGCGAACGTGATGTTGTGTCCGGCCGCGGCGGGACGGGCGCGGTAGTCGTCGATCAGCCCGGTGACGAGGGCGTTCAGCGCCGTGGGCTCGCGCCGCAGGCCGGGATTGATCGACTCGAGGCGCGACAGCGTGAGCAGGTCCTCCAGCAGCGAATTGAGGCGGTCGGTATGGCGCTGGATGGTGCTGAGAAAGCGCTCGCGGTCCTCCAGCGGCATCTCGCGATGGCCGTCGACCAGCGTTTCAATGTAGCCCTTGATGATGCTCAGCGGCGTGCGGAGTTCATGGGAAACGTTGGCGACGAAGTCCTTTCGCACCGCCTCGAGCTTTTTCTGCTGGGTGATGTCGTGCAGGACGAAGAGGGCCCAGGAGCCGCGTTGATCGTCCAGCGGGGGAATCAACGTGCCCGTGACCTCGACCCAGGTCGTCGAGTTGGCTTCGGCAAAATCGATCTCGTACCGCGGCTCGGCGCGCCGCGCCCGCACGGCATCGACATAATTGAGAAAAGCGACGCTGTGCAGGACCAGCTCGAGCCGCTGGCGCATGATGTTCCGCGCATGGGGAAAAATCGCCTGGAGCGCCTTGTTCGCGAGCAGGATGTAGTTGTTGGCGTCGACGATCAGGACCGCCTCCTGCAGGCTGCCCAGCGTGGCCTCCAGTTGCGTCAGCTGGCCGGTCCGGACCTGCTGGAGATGGGTGAGTTCGTTGATCAGCTCGTTCGTCGCGCGGGCAAGACGGCGGCCACTGTCGTCCCGCCGATCGTCGTCCAAAAGCGGCTTTCTTTGGCGGATCGCCTGCTCAAGGTTGCGCGCGTCGAGGCGGTGCCGGCGCAGGCGAAGAAGCGTCAGGGCCAGTCCCGCGGCGAGCGCCAGCGTGACTAGGTAGAACATGCCTCGGGTTTGCGCTCG
>DATJYF010000277.1:0-2107 GCA_035499715.1 Opitutaceae bacterium
CGATGCCGGCCGGCACGTCGAGCGTGAGGCGCTGGCGCACGCGCGCGAAAAATTCCCCGGCGTTGAGGACGGCCGCCGCGTTCTCCATCAGGCGAACTCCCGCACCGCGCTCGCTTCCGCCATGACAAAGAAGGCGCCGCCGGAGGCAATCCCGAACATCGGCTTGCCGTCAACCTCGCGCTCCTCGCCGCGCTCGACCAGATCGTAGAACAAGGCCCGCGTCACCTTCGCCCAGAGATCGCGGCGGACGTGGAGATAGGGCTTGAGGCCGCCGGTCACCGCCTCCGGCTCGAAGCGCAGGGCGTGCCCGGGGCCGGCGGCGACCCAGTCGTCGACATTGGTGCGGAAATTGAGAATCTGGCCGTTCTTGCCCTGCTCGACCTTGAGCTCGACGGCGAGGAATGGGGCTTCTTCGACGATTAACCCGACCTTCTCCACAGGGGTGACCAGGAAATACCTCTCCCCTTCGCGCTTGAGCACCGAGGCGAACAGTTTCACCAGCGGAAGCCGCCCAATCGGCGTCTTTTGATAGAACCAGGTGCCGTCGGCGGCGATCCGCATGTCGATATCGCCGCAAAACGGCGGATTCCACAGGTGAACCGGCGGCGGCCCCTTGCGCGCGCCGCTGGGCAGCGATGCAGCAATCGCGTCCAAACCGCCCTGCCCTGTCTTCGCCATTGTTTTCCTACGGTATTTGGCCCGGCCGCCGGAGTTGTTCGCATCTTCGTGATAGGGCGAACCCGGCGGTTGAAGATAGCGTAGATTATGGCGGATTCGCCTGCTGGTGCGTTTGTTGCATAGCCTTGAGGCAGCCGGCTGAGCGTGCCGGCGGCGGCGGACGGCGCTCGACAAAAAGGGCAAAAAGGTCATGGCGGTAGCAAGCGGCGAAAGCCTGGAAAAGCTGGAAGATATGATCGTGCGCGCCGCAGAATCGACCGCCGCCCACGTGCGTGCGGCCAAGGCCGCCATCAGCGAGGTGATCTTCGGCCAGGATGTCGTGGTCGAGCGCGCGCTGATTACCGTGCTGTCCGGCGGCCACGCGCTGCTGGTCGGCGTGCCCGGTCTCGCCAAGACCAAGCTGGTCGAGACCATGGGCACCGCGCTCGGGCTCGACGCCCGGCGCGTGCAGTTCACTCCCGACCTGATGCCGTCCGACATTCTCGGCTCCGAGGTGCTCGAGGAAAGCGCCGGCGGCAAGCGCAGCTTCCGCTTCATCCCCGGCCCGGTATTCGCCCAATTGCTGATGGCCGACGAAATCAACCGCGCCTCACCGCGCACCCAATCGGCGCTGCTGCAGGCGATGCAGGAGCAGCACGTCACCGTCGCCGGCGCGCGCCACGATCTGCCCAAGCCGTTCCACGTGCTGGCCACGCAAAATCCGCTGGAGCAGGAAGGCACCTACCCGCTGCCCGAGGCGCAGCTCGACCGCTTCCTCATGGAAATCGACGTCGACTATCCGAACCTGGAAGCCGAGCGCAAAATCCTGTTCGACACCACCGGCGCCGAAGACCATCGCGCCAAGGCGGCGATGACGGCCGACGACCTCATCGCCGCGCAGCGGCTGGTGCGCCGCCTGCCGGTCGGCGAAACCGTGGTCGAGGCGATTCTCGCACTGGTGCGCTCGGCGCGTCCCGGCCCCGACGCCGGCGACCTCAGCCATCTCATTTCCTGGGGCCCCGGCCCGCGCGCGAGCCAGGCCCTGATGCTGGCGGTGCGCGCCCGCGCGCTGCTCGACGGGCGCTTCGCACCATCGGTCGACGATGTGATCGAGCTCGCCGAATCCGTGCTCAAGCACCGCATGGCGCTCACGTTCTCCGCGCGCGCCGAAGGCGAGACGATTACCAACGTGATCAGCCGCCTCAAGGCGCGCATCGGGTAACGAATGGCCGAGCCCAGCAGGGATACGCAAGACGACGCAGTCCGCGCGGCCGTCGGCAAGAGCCGCAAGCTCGCCGCGCGCGTTCCCCGGCTGATCCTCGAAGCGCGGCGCGTCGCCGCAACCGTCATCCACGGCCTGCATGGACGGCGCCGCGCCGGGCGTGGCGAGAATTTCTGGCAGTACCGGCGCTTCATGTCGGGCGAGCCGGCCAGTCAGATCGACTGGCGG
>DATJYF010000278.1:0-27018 GCA_035499715.1 Opitutaceae bacterium
ACCCCAAGGCCAATCTTTGCCTCGACACTTCCTGGGTAATTACTTGGGATACATTATAACTTCGGTCAATAACAGGGCCTTACGAACTCGATGAGTACTCACTCCAACCGCGAACCAGAACGGCGTGATATTGATGGCAAAGGACGAAGCGTCTGGGAGCTGTTCAACAACCGCCGATATTCGGTCGATACCTACCAGCGTGAGTACAAGTGGCAATCCAAGCAGCTCACGGAGCTACTAGACGACCTTTACGCTAAATTTTCCGAGCATTATGAGCCTGGCCAAGAGCGCGAGGCGGTTGCGAAATATGGCCACTATTTCCTCGGATCGATTATTCTAAGCCAGAAGCAGGGACAAAGCTATGTAATAGACGGACAACAACGACTTACCACTCTCGCGCTGATGCTCATTTATCTTCATCATCGACAACGAGGGCTCGCAGACGCGAATCGGGTAGAGTTGAGTCACCTGATCGTCTCAACAAAATTCGGCAAAAGGTCGTATAGCATCGATGTACCTGAGCGCGAGCCTTGCCTTGATAAGCTATACACCGGTGAGGGTTATAACCCATCGGCCAGAGACCCGGAAGCTGTACGGAATATGGTCGCTCGGTATCAGGAGATCGAGGAGAATTTTCCCACCGACCTCAAGGATGAGGCGCTGCCGTATTTCGTCGATTGGCTTCTCAATAACGTGCATGTCGTCGAGATCACCGCCTATTCGGACGACGACGCATACACGATCTTCGAGACAATGAACGACCGTGGACTTTCCTTGGCTCCGCTCGACATGCTTAAAAGTTTCTTGATCTCCAATATATCGGATGCCAGCGAACGCGATCGCGTAAATGCTCTTTGGAAACAAACTACAAACCGGCTACTTGAGATCGATAAAGAGGAACCAGCTGATGCGGTCAAAGCTTGGTTAAGGAGCCAATATGCGGAATCGACACGTGAAAAAAAGCGAGGAGCACGACCGGGCGACTTTGACCGCCTCGGAACCGAATTCCATCGCTGGGTTAGAGAACACGAAACGCAGCTCAACCTCGTAAAATCGGCCGACTTTGTTCGGTTCATCGAGCGGGATTTCAAGTTTTACACTGATCAATTTGAACTTCTTTCGCGGGCATCGTTAAAACGGCAAACCGGGTTTGAAACAGTTTATGCGAATTCCCGAATGGAATTCACCCATCAATACGCACTGATCCTTGCGCCACTGCGACCATCGGATACCGAAACGATCCGTATGCGTAAAATTAACGTTGTTGCCGCATTTGTTGATATCTTGATTGCTCGACGGTTGTGGAACTTTCGCTCGATTGCGTATTCCACTCTTCAATATGCGATGTTTCTCGTTATGCGAGAAATTCGCGGAAAACCACTAGACCAGCTTGTGGCGATTTTGCGAAAACGACTCAGCCAAGAAGAAATGAATTTCAATACCAACCCGACATTACGGCTACATCAAATGAACCGGTACCCTCTTAAATGGCTTCTGGCGCGTATGACCGACTACGTCGAGGTTCGAGCTGGGTTGGCATCCCGGCTCGAAGAATATATGTCTGAAGGGCGGAGAGGAGGTTATGAGGTAGAACATATTTGGGCCAACCATTGGGAGCTACATAGGAATGAGTTCACTCACGAGGCTGATTTCAACGAGTATAGAAATAGGTTAGGAGGCCTACTTATCCTGCCGAAGACCTTTAATGCTAGTTATGGTGATCTCACCTACGAAGAGAAATTACCCCACTATCAAAAGCAGAATCTTTTGGCCCAGTCGCTGAATGCAAACGCGTACGATCGCAATCCACCGCTTCAACGGCTGGTCGACGCTGGGCTACCATTTCGAGGGCATAACGAATTCAATAAGGCAGATATTGAGATCCGACAAAAACTGTATATCTCCATTGCAAATCAAGTTTGGAGCCCTGATCGGTTAGCCGAGGCTGCCGAGGCATAATTTTCTTTTTGCCATCTGACTCTCTCCTTTCACATGCGACCGGTTCTTTCCGGAGAGTTCATACGATTGTAATCAAATCTGAGCCGCTGCTCATTAAACAAACCGTTCACGGATTTCACAAGCCTGTTCTGCTGGCCTGACGCAAAGTGCGACAACGGCTTTTGGCTGTGAAGGGGCGTGTTGGTGGGGTAGCCAAGGCCGCGGGGAGTCGTCGGAACTCCACGCGCCGGCTCCCGGCGCTTTGCCACGGCCCGTCCGGCGTCGAGTCTTGGCGGGCCTGATCTGGCGTTGATTTCCAACCCCAACCCCCAGGAGAACCTCGTCGGCGCAGCTGCGGAAAAAGCCTCAGAATTGCAGCAACCGGCTTCGCCGCAGTGCAAAGCAAGTGCTTGTCCCGAGCGAAATTGCGTGACCCAGCCAGATTTACCGCTAGACTGAGCACCGTCGAAAGCGGATCGCGCCTACTCCAAAAAGTTGAATCCGATGAGCCGGCTTTCTTACGAACCTGCGTTTTTGCGACACCTCGCGAGCGCCCTCCGCCGCGAGGCCAGGATGATAGAGGCTCTTAACCGAAACTTTTCCCGGATGGAGAAAGAAAGCGGCGTTTGTTTCCCCGTCGAAAAATCGACCAATGTCGCACGCATCGAAAACCTGAATGATGCGGCGGAGGTCATCGAGGCTCTGGCCGCAAAGCGAATCGTCGCCACCTAAGATCAACCGCAGTCACAAGAAGACTTGCCCTCGTCGCTGGAAATATCTCAATCCCCCCACAGTCCCGGCGAGAGCCGGGCACCGTTAGTTGAAGCTGGACTTGAGGCGCGGCTGGAAACGGCCGCGCCTCTTATTTGTCGCGCACCTGAGGGCGCTGGGCGGTCTCTGCGCCGCGCCGGCGCGGGCGACCGGGCAGCATGTCCCGTCTGATTCCATGCCGGTTGCAGAATCGGCGCATCTCCTTCGCGCTGACCTTTAGGTTGATCGTGGCGAGATGCGCTCGCAAATCGCGGGTGCGGTACGAAGCGCACGGATGCCGGAGGATATAAAACAAGCTGTTCAGTTTCCACCAGTCGGCAAATCCAACCGCCGACCTCCGTTCCGCTTTGTTCTCATATTTTTTGACGAACGCCAGGGCGTCGTTCAGATGCCGGAGCAACCGCCGTCGACCGGAGGGAAGGACTGACTCCAAAAGCGCCAGGCCGGCCCACATGAGCGACGGAGAAGACTTCTTCGCTTTGCGCCACTGGCGCACGAAAATAAAGGCCCCAAGGTCGAGTGTGCCCGCCTGGTAGTGATGGATAAGCTGGACGACTTGGTTCCATGTCAGCCCGCCGTAAATGTTTGCGGGCATATTCTCCTTGAGCCGCCGCCGCTCTTCGCGCCAGGCGCGGTTGTCGTCAGTCAGCTCTGCGAATCGGATGATTCGCGGCGGATCGTTTTTCAGGGCCAGCCGGTCGAATCTATCCCGTAGCAACGGGTCACGCGCATAGTCCTCGCGCAGCCACTGGCGCAGCGGCGGTGACAGCCGGTAAAGCTGCATGAACAGGGCCGCCGCCGCGCTTTCGTCGGTGTTTTCCATCAATCGGCGCAGCAGCCGTTCGTCTTTCACGGCAGGGGATTTCATGGCCGGTTATTATCCGACTGCGATGCGCCGGGCAAGCTCACTGCCGCACAGGACTCCAGGAACCGTCTCAGCCGCTCGTAAAGTGCCTCCAGGTCTTGCTTGAATAGGGCTCCTTGCTCTGGCTTCGCCTTCACCTTTATCTCGCACCGGTTGAGGGCCACCAGGAGACGGTTGGCCAGCCGGATATGGTCCGGCAGCGGCCTCACGCGCGGGGCATCGGTGCGGCATTTGGGTTCGGTTGCGATGCCCAGGCGCAGGTAGACTTGCCGCAGGCTCAAGCCGGCAAAGGTCGAAACGTCAGGCGTGCTTTCAGCCAGTCGCATGTAATTTTGGGCCGTGCTGTTCGACCCCTCGAATTTTTCCTTCAACCATTGCCCCCACGCCGCGCCCATCGTCTTGCGCACACGCTCTTTTTCCGCGATCAGCAAACGGCCCGCCTGCCACGCCGCGAACAAGGCGGCGTGGAGGCACTTTTTGGAGTCGCTCGTCTGCCGGACGACTTCCGCGTGCAGCCGGTTGATCTTCTCCTCGGCTTTCATGACTTGAGCCCGGTGGCGTGACGGAAACTGTCCACCAGGTTGTGTACGTGCTGCCGGGTGCGCCCGGACCGGTCGCCCAGCCGTTCCAGCGTCTCGCCGTCGATCAGATCGGGACGGATGCTATAAAGCGCGGCCGACGCACGCAGCCCGCGGTCCTCGATGTTTGGCTCGTCGGCCATCCACAGGAGGAGGCGGCAAATGACCTGGCGCGCGACGGCGCGGCCCTCTTGCTCTGGGTCGCACGGTTCAGTGAAGAATGAATCGTTTTCGTTTTTCATAGGTGGTTTTTGACTTCGCCGCCACCTTACATCCGGCCCTGATTTCAAAATAGGCCCAGCACTCCGTACCCGGAGCCGTGACCCTATTTCCCAACACCGTGTTGGGTATTTTCAAACCTCTCCGTACCGATACCTAAATCGTTCTTGTTTCCCTCGCTCCTGATCTTTAACGACTGTGGAAAAGTCATGCCGAAAGACACCTTGACTATTGTCGGTCTCATCATCGCCGTTGTGATCCCGTTGGCTTGCGAGATTTTCGGCTCCGATCTCAAGAACTTGCGAACGTCGCTTTCCCGCCGCAAAGGGACAAAGGCACGGAGTGACGAAGTTACTCGGTTACGCACCGTTCAAACTGCGCGTGACGTATTGCTGGGCTTAATGATTTATAATGCCTCATTGATGATCTTTTACTTTCTCGTCGGCAGCTTGTGCTGGATTTCAGCCGTGTTTTTTTCAAATAGCCTGACGATCGCGCATTTTAAAATTTTGCTCATCGCGGTCGTCGGAGCTTTCTATCTGGTTTTGTCGGTAGCATCGATGCTCCTGCTATTTCACCGACGAGCCCTTCTCGCGGAAACAGCATCGGTCGAATCCGCGCGGCCGCCACACCG
Source organism: Opitutaceae bacterium (assembly GCA_035499715.1). GTDB lineage: Bacteria > Verrucomicrobiota > Verrucomicrobiia > Opitutales > Opitutaceae > DASRHD01. Next base: position 5,006 of record DATJYF010000278.1, read on the forward strand.
TTAGGCATCCCACGGCCGAGAGAAACTTAGTCCAAAAAACGCGCCGCGGCGGCAATGAACCGACGCGGCGCGGTGGCGTGAGACCCTACCCTCGGGCCGGCACCATCAGTTTGGTCCGAATGTGCAAGGCGACCTCAGCCGGATCGTAATACACGAAGTGCCCGACGCGGTGGTGCGGGATGCGCCGCAGCTTCGTCCAATTCCGCAGCGTGCGGATGGAGGGCTCCTTGCCTCTGGGGAAAATCCCAGCGGCGCGGAGGCCGATGATGTCCGTAAGTTGGCTTTCGATTTTTGTAGTTGATGGCGTTTCCATGCCCTTGCTTTCCCGTCAACTCACGCGGCCGGCCTGACCTGACGACGGTTCGCTATGCCGGCTGTCGGAACGACCTTGAATTGCGCGGTTATGGGCGCCACCTGCTTTGGCAGGATGCCGAAAAATTCCTCGGCCTCTGCTTGGCTCTTTAAGTCGAGGTAATGCCTGCGGATGATGGTCTCGGAATTACCCGCTTGCAGCGCTGCTTCACCCATCGACCGGAATTTTCCTACGAACATCGAAATGAACGTGTGCCGGAGTACGTCGTGCGTGAGTTGGAATTTGCGGAAGATTTTCGCGCGCAGTTCCTCCGCGTTCGTGGGCAAAATCGAAAACTGCTTTAACGGATAGGCCCGGAGCCACGCTGAGAGATTCGGCTGAATGGTGACGAGCCGCTTCATCCGTACCTTGGAAACTTCCGGCTCGATATGAATAACACCGGTTTCGAGATGGACGGACTCCGCTTGCAGTTTGGAAATCTCGCCGGTGCGAGTGCACGGCCTGATTCCTGCAAACAGACAAATCGCGAAGTAAGGAACCATGATGCCGTGCTCGAATTGCTCGACATAGGCCATCAACTCCGCCGCCTTCTGTGCCGCGATGGTTGTGGCCGTGCCTCGCCGGTGTTTGATTCGGTGATGTGGAGTCTTTTCGACCGGATTGCCGGTGATCCACTCCTTTTGCAGCGCAAATTTGAAGAAGGTGGACAGGATTGAGCGCCGATTATTGTAGGTCTTCAGCGAGGGCTTGCCACGTTCCAGATGCGTCAAGAGCAGAGCTGGTGTGAATTCGGCGATCATTTTTGCAGGGAAAGAATTCTTTAGCACCTTCAGTTCGTTTGCGATGCCCCGCAACTGAGGGTTGGAGAGCAACGTTTGCTCGTGCTGCTTTGTTTTCTCTGCAACGTAGTCAGTCACGGCTTCGCCGAGCAATTTCGGTTGAATCGCCTCGCAATAATTTGCGAGTGCGAAGTCGAGGTAGGTGAGCAGCGACGTAGGATTGCCTTTCAGGCGGCGGAACGCCGCCTCGGCATCATGAAGCTGGTCATCCGTCAGACGGGTAATGGCGGTGCGAATCCCCGTGTGACCCTGCAAAAGCTGGACTTCAAGAATCTGCCTCTCCGCTTCAGCCTCGGCTCGTGTCGAGAAATTCTTGCGGACACGCCGACCGTCAAGCCAGCCGGAAACGCGAAATACGACCTCCCCGGAGGGATTCGTGAATTGAGAAACGACGAACGAATTTTTTTGATTCATGCCCGATTTGCCACGTCAACTGGCAAATCTGTTGTTGGCTGAATCTAAGCCACTATTTTGTAGTGACTTAAGTGGTGCCCGGAGTGGGGGTCGAACCCACACGTCTTTAAGGGACACGGGATTTTGAGTCCCGCGCGTCTGCCAATTCCGCCATCCGGGCGAAGGAGGAATGTTGCACCCTAGGCTGCGGGCGCGGGTTGTAAACCCTTTTTGCGAAATGCACGCTTGCTACGCACTTCGGTGAATTTTTGAACGCCGCCGCCGGGCGCTGCGTCTTACCCTGACGCAAAAGAGGCGATTAAGAAGTCATTCTTGGTCTCCTAGGTTGTCATAGTTTGTAGTTTGATAAGTCGGCAAGGGCGTTGGGCTCGCAGCTCAACGCCCTTACTGTTTTTTCCGGATCAACTGCAAAGCGCGCTTGCGCTCCAGCCAGAGCGCTTTTCACTGGCCGTTTCCCTCCATGCCTGACTTCCGCGCCTTCTGCCAGCCGACCGTCCGCGAGCCCGCCGAGCTCACCCTCTCCTTCGAGGAATCGCACCATCTGGTGATCGTCAACCGGGCGGAAAAAGGCAACACGGTGGTCGCGTTCGATGGCCGCGGGCTGGAATGGATTTGCGAACTGACCGTGGCCGACCGGCGCGCCGCGCAGTTGAAGGTGCGGTTTGCGCAAAAGGCCAAGCCCCTGCCCTACGTCGTCACGCTCGGCCAGGCGCTGCCCAAGGGCGGGTTCATGGATGCGATCGTGCGCAAGGCCACGGAGCTGGGCGTCGCCCGCATCGTGCCGCTGGAGAGCGAACGCACCCAGGTGCGCCTAGACGACGAACGCGCCGACAAAAAAAGCGAGAAATGGCAGACCGCCGCGCTCGAAGCGGCGAAGCAGTGCGGCAATCCCTGGCTGCCGGAGATCCTGCCCGTGCAGAACGCGACCGCCTTCATCGAATCGGCCCGCGGCTATGATTTGAAACTGATCGCCAGCCTGCAGCCGGGCGCAAAATCGCTCAAGACCGTCCTGACGGCGTTCCGGGCGGCGCAGGGCCGCCTGCCCAAAAATGCGCTCTGGCTGATTGGTCCGGAAGGCGACTTCACGCCGGCGGAGATGAGCGCGAGCAAGTCGGCCGGCTTTGAGCCGATCACGCTCGGCCCGCTCGTGCTGCGGTGCGAGACCGCCGCGATCTACGCGCTGAGCGTGCTGAGCTACGAGCTGCAGAACGGGTGATTTTTATTCACGCCAGGGCGGAAAGAAGCAAACACCTTCGCGCCTTGGCCTCTACCAGACGAGCAAGCCGCCGGCGAAGGTCAGGCCGGCGCCGACACTGCAGAAGATGATCTTGTCGCCGGCACGGAAAATCCCCTCCTCCGCGGCCCAGCCGAGCGCCATCGAGACGGAGGCCGCGCTGGTGTTGCCGTATTTCGCGATGGTGACGACGAACTTTTCGTAAGGGATGCCGACGCGCTTGCCCACGGCGCGGAGGATGCGCTCGTTGGCCTGGTGCGGGACGATCCAGGCGATGTCGGCAGGCTTGAGCTTGTGGCGCGCGAGCGTGGCCTCGATTTCGTTGGCGAAGGCGATGACCGCGTGTTTGAAAACCGCCGCGCCGTTCATCTGCAGATAAAACTCGTCGCGGTCGTGGCCGCCGGGGTGCGGGAACGGCAGCGTGGCGCCGCCGCCCGGGCGCTGGATGGCGGTGAACTGGTCGGCATCGCCGGAAAGCGCCATGCGGGCGAGGCGGTGGCCGCCGGGTGCGTTGGTCAGGATGGCCGCGCCCGCGCCGTCGCCGAAGAGAAAGGCGGTGTTGTGGTCCTTGGGATTGGTGATGCGCGAGAGCAGCTCGGCGGTGACGACGATGAGATTTTTCGCCGTGCCGCCATGGATGAAGGCGCGGCCGACTTCGAGAGCGTAGAGCCAGCCGGCGCAGGCGGCGTTGAGATCGAAAGCGAGGGCGTGCGGAATGCCAAGCTGCTGCGCCAGCGCGCTGGCCATCGAGGGCACGGGCTGGTCGGGCAGCAGCGTAGCCATGATCACGCCGTCGATCGACTTCACGTCCATCTTCGCCTGGGCGAGCGCATGCTGCACGGCGGTGACGGCGAGGCTGGTGGCGGTCTCGCCGTCGGCGGCGTAGCGGCGCTCGCGGATGCCCGTGAGCTTGATGATCTCCGCCTCGGTCTTGTCGGGAAATTCCTTCAGCAGCTCGCAGTTGGGCATCACCGCATTGGGCACGGCGTAGCCGACGCCCGCGATGCAAACCGTCTCGGCGCAGCGCGGGTCCCAGCCGGCCGGCGCACCGGCGGCGTGCGGAACTCCAGCCGCGGACGCGCCGTTTTTGTGCTTGGCCAGAAATCGCATCACGTCGTCGCCGGAGACGCGGCCGCCGGGGCCGGTGGCGTCAAGGCCGTCGAGCGCCGCGGGGTTGAGGCCGGCCTCCTGCGCGAGCTTGAGCGCACGCGGCGTCCATGGCGGGCCGGCGGGCGGGGCGATTTCGGATTTTGGATTTCGGATTTCGGATTGAGTGGCGGCGGAAATTGAAGTGCACGAAGCCGCCGACTTCTCCTTCTCCGGCTTCTGATTTCTGACTTCTGACTTCCGGCCTCCGGCTTCCGGCTTCGCCTCGAGATGGCGCAGGCTGGTGTCGCCGGTCTCGATGCGCAAAAACGGCGCGCCGCTGGGCAGGATGTCGCCGGCGCGGCCCCTGACTTCGGTGACGACGCCGTCGCAGGGCGATTCGAATTCGAAGACGGACTTGTCGCTTTCCAGTTCGGCGATTTTTTCGCCCTTGGCGATGTGCGCGCCCGGCTCGACCCTGAGGTCGATGACGGTGAGCTCGTTCACGGTCGCGCCCATCGAAGGCACGGGCACGTCGATCAGAAATTTTTCCATGAGGTCGATTGAAGACGAGAGTGTGGACCGCGGAGCGGAGCGGTCAACGCTGTGCGCAAGGTTCAGGCGCGGATGCTCTTCCATACCGTGACGCAGGCCGCGATCAGGGCGGGCAGCTCGGGCAGCGGGATCTGGCTGGGTCCGTCGGAAATGGCTTTTTCGGGCCGGGGATGGGTTTCGATGAAGAGTCCATCAGCGCCGGCGGCGAGCGCGGCGCGGGCGAGCGGCGGGACGAATTCGCGCTGGCCGCCGCTTTTTCCGCCGGCCGCGCCGGGGAGCTGCACGCTGTGCGTGGCGTCGAACACGGCGGGAAATCCGTTCTGTTTCATGAGCGCGAACGAACGCATGTCGACGACGAGATTCTGGTAGCCAAAGGTCGTGCCGCGCTCGGTCTGCCAGATTTCCTTCGCCCCGCCCTGCTTGAGCTTGCCAATGACGAAGGGCATTTCCTGCGGCGAGAGGAACTGGCCTTTTTTGACGTTGACGGCGCGTCCGGCGGCGGCGGCGGCGAGGAGAAGGTCGGTCTGGCGGCAGAGAAACGCCGGGATCTGGAGGACGTCGCAGACCGCGGCGACGGCCGCCACCTGCGCGGTCTCGTGCACGTCGGTGAGGACGGGAAAACCGTAATCGCGCCTGACCATCGCCAGCAGCGCGAGTCCGGCGTCGAGGCCGGTGCCGCGCGGGCCGGCGAGCGAGGTGCGGTTGGCCTTGTCGAAGGAGCCCTTGAAGACGATGCGCAGCTCGCGGTAGGCGCGGCCGAGCTTGACCAGTTTTTCCGCCACGGCACGGCAGACGCGTTCGTTCTCGAGCGAACACGGGCCGGCGATGAGGAGGAGTTTCTTCGGATCAAAAATCATCTTTTCGCCGGCCTTTTGCGGGCACGTTTTTGTTTCAGCGCCGCGGCGATGAAGGCGGCGAAAAGCGGATGCGCGGCGCTCGGCTTGGACTGGAATTCGGGATGGAACTGCACGCCGACAAACCAGGGGTGGTTTTTGAGCTCGATGATCTCGACGAGATTGCGGCGCGGATTGATGCCGCTGACGACGAGGCCGCCGCGCTGGAGCTGGCCGACGTAGGCGTTGTTGACCTCGTAGCGGTGGCGGTGGCGCTCGCGGACGCTGGGCTTGCCGTAGGCCTTGTGCGCGAGCGTGCCGGGCGTGAGCGCGCACTCATAGCTGCCCAGGCGCATGGTCGCGCCCTTGTCGATGATCTTTTTCTGCTCCTCCATCATGTTGATGACGGGGTGCGGGGTCTTGAGGTCGAACTCGGTGCTGTTCGCGCCGGCGAGCTTGAGCACGTCGCGCGCGAACTCGATGACGGCAATCTGCAGGCCGAGGCAGAGGCCGTAATAGGGGATTTTCTTTTCGCGGGCGTAGCGCGCGGCGGCGATCTTGCCCTCGGTGCCGCGGTCGCCGAAGCCGCCGGGCACAAGGATGCCGTCGAGGCCGCGCAGGTGGGCCAGGCCGTTTTTCCGCTCCAAGTCCTCGGCGTCGATGCGCACGATGTTCACGCGGCAGTTGTTGGCGATCCCGCCGTGGGTGAGCGATTCGTAGACGGATTTGTAGGCGTCCTGCAGCTCGATGTACTTGCCGACGACACCGATACGGACCTCGTGCGCGGGATTGAGGATGCGGCGGACGATCTCGTCCCAGATGTTTTTCGCCGGCGACGGCAGCTTGAGGCCGAAAAGCTCGAGGACGAGCTCGTCCATGCCCTCTTTTTGCAGCGCGATGGGCAGCTCATAGATGGAATGCGCCACGTCGCGGCACTCGATCACGGCCTTGACCGGGACGTTGCAGAACATGGAAATTTTGTCGCGCATGCCGGGCTCGAGCGGATGGTCGCAGCGGCAGACGACGACGTGCGGCTGGATGCCGATCTCGCGGAGCTTGGCCACGGACTGCTGGGTGGGCTTGGTCTTGAGCTCGCCGGCGGCGTTGAGAAACGGCACGAGCGTCACGTGGATGAAGATCACGTCGCGCGGACCGGCCTCGAGCGCAAACTGCCGCATGGCCTCGAGAAACGGCAGGCCCTCGATGTCTCCCGTGGTTCCGCCAATCTCGGTGATGAGCACGTCCACGTCCTTGGCGCCGGCATAGATGCGATCCTTGATTTCGTTCGTGACGTGCGGGATGACCTGCACGGTTTTGCCGAGATAATCGCCGCGGCGCTCCTTCTGGATGACGCTTTCATAAACCTGACCGGAGGTGAGATTGTTGAAGCGCGAGAGCTTGCCGCTCGTGAAGCGTTCGTAGTGGCCGAGGTCGAGGTCGGTTTCCGCGCCGTCCTCCAGAACGTAGACCTCGCCGTGCTGGAACGGACTCATCGTGCCCGGATCGACGTTGAGATATGGGTCGAATTTCTGGATGCGCACCGTCAGCCCGCGCAATTCAAGCAGTGCGCCCAGCGCCGCCGCCGTCAGGCCCTTGCCCAGCGAGGAAACCACGCCGCCTGTGACGAAAACATACTTCATCGCGAAGCCATAAGGCCGGAAAAAAATCCTGACAAGCCAAACGTGGTGACGCCGCCGCGACGGCCGGATTCGTTTGGTCAGACGCGGTCAGCGCAGCAGCCACCAGACCACGGCCGCGCCGCCGATCACGAAAACCGCCGCGGGAATCAGCTCCACCGTCCTGGCCAGCAGCCGCCCGGCGAGCCAGAGCAACGCCGCCGCCGCGACGGCCACACACGTGATGACCAGCCACGGCGGATAGGCCGCGATCGTCTGCAGCCACGTGGGCGAGGAATCGTCGTGCATGAGCGGAGCCCCGACGCGCGCACGACGAACCGCCGGGCGGGCCGCGCCATGGGATGTTTGCTCCATTGTCACGTCTTCGCCACATTGGTTCCCGCCTCCTGCATAAAAGATTTGCGCCGGCCCACGCCCGCGGCCCAACTCGCCCCATGCATTCAAAGCCCCAGCTCCTCGTCTGGCTCACCTGCGACGGCGTGCACATCGACCCCGCTTCGGGCAAGCACACCATTCTCGGCGTCTTCTCCAACATCAAGGCCCACCGCTTTCCCGTCACCCATCCGTTCATGATCTGGTTCCTCACCCTGACCGACTGCGCCACCGGCGGACACATGATCCGCATTTCGCTCGGCCTCGAACCGACCCAGCTCCAGCCGCTGATCGAACGCCCCTTCGAATCGCCCGGCCCGCTCCAGCGCATCAACCTCATCAACGAAATCCGCAACCTCAACTTCCCGCAGGCCGGCGATTATTCCATCCTCATCGAAATCGACGACGAGCCGATCCTCGCCACCAACTTGACGGTCTCGAACTGATTCCGCGATGCCCGCCTACCCGCGCACCGCCCGCCCCGCCCTGATCATCGGCTCCGTCGCCATCGACCGCGTCGCCACCCCCCACGCCCAGAGCGAAAATCTCCTCGGAGGCGCCGCCAGCTATGCCGCGATCGCCGCCAGTTATTTTGCGCCGGCGCGCCTGGTCGGCGTCGTGGGCGGCGATTTTCCCAACCGGTTTTTCAAGCTCTACCGCAAGCATGGCATCGACCTCGCCGGCCTGAAGGTCGAGGCCTCCGGCAAGACCTTCTTCTGGTCCGGCCGCTATCGCGAGAATTTCGCCGGCCGCGACACGCTCGAGATCCAGCTCAACGTCTTCCAGAATTTCTCGCCCGAGCTGCCGCCGGCCTACCGCGACACGCCCTTCGTCATGCTCGGCGCCATCCAGCCGGCGCTGCAGCTGCACGTCCTCGACCAGCTCGCACGCGGAAGGAAAAAACCCTTCGTCCTCGCCGACACTTTCGACCTCTGGATCAACACCACCCGCCCGGAGCTTGAGCGGCTGCTCAAGCGCATCGACCTTCTCGTCATCAATGAGGACGAGTCGCTCCTCCTCACCGGCCAGCGCAACCTCATTCTCGCCGGCCGCGCCCTGCGCAAAATGGGCCCGCGCGCCGTCGTCCTCAAAAAAGGTGAGCACGGCTCGCTCCTCTTCCACCCCGACGGCTTTTTCGCCATCCCGGCTTATCCCGTGACCAGGTTTGTCGATCCCACCGGCGCAGGCGACAGCTACGCCGGCGCGCTCATCGGCTGCCTCGCCTCGGTCAACCGCACCGACTTCACCGCCCTCAAACGCGCCGTCGCCTGCGCCACCGCCGTCTCCAGCCTCACGGTCGAAAGTTTCAGCGTCCACCGCCTCAGCTCCGCCGGCCGCAAGCTCATCGACGCGCGCCTCCGCGAACTGGAAACCCTCACCCGGTTCTGACCCGCCCCGCGGGCCTGCCGCACCGCCGCCGAAAATTTTTCCGTGTCTTCGCGGCAATCCCTGATTGAGTGGACACATCGTGGGAAAACCGCACGCAAGGCCCTCCCGGTCCGATGCCGCCGCCCGGACGAAAAAGGCGCCCCCGGCCGCCGCCGAACCCAGCCCGCTGATCGGCGAAAGCGAATCGATCCGCCGGGTCGTCCGCCTGGCGGAGGAGATCGCGCGGCGGGACGTGACCGTGCTGATCGAAGGCGAAAGCGGCACGGGCAAGGAACTCGTCGCCCGCCTTGTGCACCACCACAGCCCGCGGGCCGCCCGGCCGTTCATTTTCGTGAATTGCGCCGCGCTGTCCGAGCAGCTGGTCGAGGCCGAGCTTTTCGGCCACGTCAAAGGCGCGTTCACCGACGCCCGCGCGGACAAGCCCGGCCGTTTCCTCCTCGCCGATGGCGGCACGCTTTTTCTCGACGAAATCGGCGATCTGCCGCCCAAGGGCCAGGGCGACCTGCTGCGCGTGATCGAGGACGGCGCCTTCCGCATGGTCGGTGGAACGGAACTGGTGCGGGTCGACGTGCGCGTCATCGCGGCGACCAACAAAGTCCTGGCGGATGCGGTCGCGGCCAAAAAATTCCGCGAGGATCTCTTCTACCGTTTGAACATCGTTCCGATCACCATTCCGCCGCTGCGCGAGCACGCCGGGGACATTCCCCTGTTGATCGAAAATTTCCTCGGCTACTTTGACGCCAAGCACCACCGCCGGCGCCAGCAGTTGTCGGCGCCGGCCCTGCGCCTCTGCCGCCAATATTCCTGGCCCGGCAATGTCCGCCAGCTGCGCAACCTTATTGAGCGGCTGGTCGTGACCTGTCCCGACCAGACCCTCGGTACCGATTGCCTGCCCGATTTTCTTCGCTCGCGCAATGAGTCGGCACACACGTTCACCCTCCATCCCGGCATGACCCTGGCGGACGCGGAAAAACTTTTGATCCGCCAGACGCTGGCCCACGCGACCTCCAACCGGGAAAAGGCCGCGGAGATGCTCGGCATCAGCCGCCGCGCCCTGCAATACAAGCTCAGGCGCTACGGCCTGCTCAAGGCCGGCGGCGATCCGCATTCCAAAGCCGCCGATTAGAGCGTGCAATTTGTGCACGCGTTTCCATTAAAAGTGCAATAATTGCACTTATTCAGGCCGGTTCCATTTCGAGGGAAGGAAGCGCGGAACGGTTATTTTTTATCTTTAACCCGTTTCAGATCATCCGGTTGAAAAATGAATCCGGATGACGGCACATCCGATGCACTGAAAAAGCCGCATTCGTTTGAATGCATCACCTAAACTCTGATCCACATACCATGAATTCCTCCCCTCTTGATTCCGCTCCGGCCGCTTCGGCGCCGGTTACCAGCCCGACGCCTTCACCGGCTCCCTCCGCACCCGCGGCCACGCCGCGCAATGGCGGCAAGTATCGCCGGCAACGCGCCGAAAAGAAAATGCCGGTCCAGGCGCCGGACGCTCCTCCCTCCGCGGGCAAGTAACCGGGCCGCCCGCTGCGATTCCTCCGGCGGCGGCCCGACCGGCCGCCGCCGTTTTTTGCACCCACCACTTCAAGTTCCCCGCCCCGCCCTCTTATGAATCCTTACATCCAAGACTTATTCGTGCTGCAGCAGCTCGTCCTGCAAAAAAGCCCCGCCACGCCCGAGCGGCAGGCCGCCATCCAACAGTTGCGCGCCAAGGTTCCCGCGCCGATTCGCGCCCATTGCGAGCGGCTGCTGGCCAAGGGCCGGAAAGGCGTGGCCCTGGTGCATCACGGCGTGTGTTGCGAATGCCACATCCGGATCCCTTCGGGCACCCTTGCCAGCATGGCCAACCCGAACGGCGATCAAATCTATCTTTGCGAAAACTGCGGCTGCTACCTGCGGGCCGACCCGACCGAGCCGCCGGCTCTCGTCGCCGCGCAGCTCGAAGCCAGGCGCAAGGCGCGCCGCCTGCAGGCCGCCACGGCCTAGCCGAATCGATCACCGACCCCAACCTTCAAGGCGCGCCGCCTCCGCGCGCCTTTTTCATGCCCGGGGCCCAGAACGCGACCCGACCGCTGCGCTTTGGGCCGGGCCGTCGGAAGGGAGACGGTGCAGCCGGCCATTGCAATTTTCCTTTGCGCCCGGAGCCGTTTGGCCCGAGATTGACCGTTCTCCATGTCCGCCGACCTCGCCCAGCTTGTCATGCAGATCGCCCAACGCGCCCGCGCCGCGTCGCTCGTGCTTGCGACCGCGTCCACCGCATCCAAAAACGCCGCGTTGCAGCGGCTGGCGGAGTTGCTGGAAAAAAAGGCGCCAGACCTCCTCGACGCGAACCAGCGCGATCTCACGTCACCCACCGCGGCCAGTCTGGCCGTCGCGCAACGCGACCGCCTCACCCTCACCGAAAAGCGCCTCGCGCAGCTGGCCGAGTCCGTCCGCCAGGTCATCGCCCTGCCCGACCCGGTCGGAAACGTGCTGGAGGATTTCACCCGTCCGAACGGCCTCCGCCTCCGCAAGGTCCGCGTGCCCATCGGCGTGATCGGCATCATCTACGAGGCGCGCCCCAACGTCACGGTCGACTGCGCCATCCTCTGCCTGAAATCCGGCAACGCCGCCATCCTGCGCGGCGGCAGCGAATCCTTCCACACCAACACGGCGCTGGCCGCGCTCGTCCAGGAGGCCCTCGCCCACGCCGGCCTGCCCGCCGACGCGGTGCAGCTCATCCCCACCACCGACCGCGCCGCGCTCACCTCGCTGCTCAAGCTCGACACGCTCGTGCACTGCATCATTCCGCGCGGCGGCGAAAGCCTCATCCGCTTCGTCGCCCAGAACAGCACCATTCCGGTGATCAAGCACTACACCGGCGTCTGCTTCGTCTACGTCGATCGCGCCGCCGACCCCGCCATGGCGGAGAAAATCGTCCTCAACGCCAAGGTCTCCCGCCCCGGCGTGTGCAACGCCGCCGAGCAGATGCTCGTCCACCGCGACACCGCGGAAAAATTCCTGCCTCAGCTTGCGCGCGCCCTGCTCGCGCAAAAGGTCCAGCTCCGCTGCGACCCGGCCAGCGCCGCCATCCTCGCGCGCGAAAAACTCGCCTTCACGCCTGCGACCGACGCCGATTACCGGACCGAGTTTCTCGATCTCATCCTCGCCGTGCGCCTCGTCGATTCGCTCGACGCCGCCATCGCGACCATCAACCGCGACAGCTCCGCGCACAGCGATGTCATTGTCACCGCCGACGAGGCCGCCGCGCAGAAATTCCTCGCCGGCGTGGACAGCGCCGCGGTCTTTTGGAACGCCAGCACGCGCTTCCACGACGGATTCGAGTTCGGCCTCGGCGCGGAGATCGGCATCAGCACCGACCGCCTCCACGCCCGCGGCCCGATGGGGCTGAACGAGCTTTGCAGCCACAAGTGGCTCGTCACCGGCACCGGCCAGGTGCGCGGCTGATACTTTGCCTCCGAAAAATGGGCTTGCCTCCAGGTTATTTCTGATTATACAGAAATTACCGTAATGAGAAAATTAACCTCGGTCCAACAACAGTTCATCCTGCACTGGGGCGAAATGGGAACCCGCTGGGGCATCAATCGAACGGTCGCGCAGATCCATGCCCTGCTGTACCTTTCGCCGGAACCGCTCAATGCGGAGAAAATTACGGATACACTGCAAATCGCCCGCTCAAATGTCAGCACCAGCATAAAGGAGTTGCAGAGCTGGAGCCTTGTGCGGCTCGTTCACATCATGGGGGACAAGCGCGACCATTTCGAGTCGGTGAAAGACGTATGGGAGATGTTCCGCATCATCGCCAATGAACGAAAACGGCGGGAGATCGATCCGGCCCGGGAGGTATTGGAAAACTGTCTGAACGCCGCGGCCAAGGATCTCGATCCTTACACACGCGAGCGATTGCAGGAACTCAGCGGATTTTTCGAAACCACAGCCGGGTGGTATGAACAAATCAGCCGATGGCCCCAAGCCTCACTGATCCGGTTTATCAGTCTGGGCGATAAGGTAATGAAGGGACTCGGGCGGCTGCCGGGATAATTATTGTGAATCTAAATTTCTATTTTTACAGAAATTACAGATAATATGACAACAGCAGAAACCCGCCCTGCCACCCGGCCGGCCATTTCCCCGGGTGCGGGCCGGCGTTTGCTCCGCGGCACATGGCGCGATACCGCCTTTGTCGCAGAGTGGCACCAGATGCTTTTTGTTCATTACAGCATACCGCCGGAGAAGCTGGCGCCGCAGACGCCATTTGTGCTGGATACCCGCGATGGCCATGCCTTCGTGAGCCTGGTCTTTTTCAGTTTGGAGCGCATGCGGCCAGCCGGTACCGGCATATTCGGCCGCTGGTTGTGCCGCCCGATCTCGGATCATCCTTTTCTCAATCTCCGCACCTATGTGCGTGGCGAAGCCGGCCCGGGCATCCAGTTCTTCGCTGAATGGATTCCAAATCCGCTCAGCATGAAAATCGGGCCGCGAACCTATGGCCTGCCCTACCGCTTCGGCTATTTCAGTTATGATATGGAGGGACAGAACGGAGTGGGCCATGTGCACGTGCACGATCCAGCGCTGGAAGCCGACCTCCGCCTTGCCTTTCCGACCCGAAAGCGGCCGCTCACTTCATGCACAGACGGCTCGGTTGATGATTTTCTTCTCGAGCGCTACGTCGCCTACACCAGCCGCAAAAACACCCGGCGGCGGTTTTTCGTCGCGCATGCTCCCTGGCAACAGCATCAGCCCGACTGGCTCCGATCTGACACCACCATGGTCGAACGAGCCTTCCCTTGGTTTCGCTTTGCTGAATTTCACAGCGTCCATCTGTCACCCGGGGTACGCGAAGTATGCATGGGATGGCCGATGAGACTCTCGGACCCAACCAGGTGCGCGGATAAAATGTTGCCCGGTTTTCCCGGCCAGGATTAGCATGGCAGTGCCATGCTTTCCTCAAAATCCAACACCCGCCTGAAAATCATCGGCATCGAGGGCCAAAACGCGGACAATATCCGCCGCGAAGTGGCCCACGGCGCCAGGTTCGTCATCTACAGTTACAATTTTTCGCTCGTGGTCGTCAGTTTCAAGCGGCCTTCCCACATCTATTTTATGCGCGCCGGCCAGAGCCGTCTTCTCAAGGGCCTGCCCTTCACGCTGATCTCCCTGTTGTTTGGCTGGTGGGGCATTCCCCATGGCATCATCTACACGATTCAAAGTCTGGCGACGAATCTCGGCGGCGGCACGGATGTCACGGACAGCATTCTTGCCTCGCTCGCGCCGGCCGCCGAGGCAAACGCGACCGCCTCACCCTCGTCGGTCGCGCCGGCGCCGGCCCGGCCGGCCTCATCGCCCAAGCCGGCCTCATATGCTCTGGCCATCGGCTTCATCGCGGCGCTTGCCGCGATCATTTATTCCGGCGTCTGCTATTACAAGGGACGGAACCTGCCCGTGGTCCTCGTTTCCGGTCTGCCCGAGGGCTACGATGTCTCGCTCAACGGCCAGAGTTATCATCTGCAGCCGCACACGCCGCAGATTCTGGCTTTGCCGGAAGGGACCTTCGACCTGCAGGCCCGGCTGCCCGGCGGACAAGCCGCCGACGGGCATTTCACTTTTTCCACCAATTTCGTCCCGCGCCCCTTTCATCCGCGCGTGCTCGTGCTCAATCCCGACAAAGCCGCGGTGGTTTATCTCGAAACGACCGTGTACCATCCGGCCAATTCGGCGGCCGACGGGAAGGAGGAGAACGCCTACTCCCTCTACGTCAACCAGCCCGCCTATTTCCTCGACCGGCCCGATTTTGTTTTCACCGCCTTTCCCTCGACCATCAGCATGCCGGAGGGGACCACCAACTTGGCGAAAACCCGGCTGGATGTTTTCGAAGAACTGGCGCCGGATGCCGTCGCCTCGCTGTTGAACAAGCGCCTCGGTTACGCGGCGATGAGCGCTTATCTGCAAAACGAGGCGAGGCTGCGGCCCGATGACGAGGCGGTGATCGGCGAAGTTGCGACCGGGCTCCACTCCGGCGATGCGCTCGCTCTCTTCCAAACTCGCCTCTCCGACCGGCCGGTGCATCTCGAATGGCATCGCTACTACCAATCGATGATGGAAGGCCTGCATCCGGATTTCGACCTGGCGGGCCAGTACCGCCGCTGGGCCGAGGCCGAGCCGGACAACGGCGACCTGACTTATCTTTACGCCCGGCTGTTGGAGGATAGCGACGTTTCCCGCCCGCTCTTCGAACGCGCCCTCGCCGCCCGCCACTCCTGTCCCTACGCCGCCGTCGCCCTCGGATTTGACGAGATCAACGACACCCATTTCCAGCGCGGCCTGGATCTTCTGCTCCAGGCCGAACGCGCCGGCGTGCACAGCGAGACGTTGCGGATAAACAAGCGCATGGCCCTGCTGGCGCTGGGCCGGAAGCAGGACGTGGTGCAAACGGCCCAGGCGGAACTGGCGGCCGCGCCCACCGACATCGGGCTCTTCGCCGATCTGCTGCGCCTGCAACAAAACGCAGCGCCCGATTCCGCAGCCGGGGAGCGGGCCATCACCCAGTTTCTGGCCCAGTTTCGCCGCCGTTACGGCGACGACGAGATCGGCTCACTGGACCGGTACCTCCACGCCTCCCTTGCCTACGGCGCGGGCGACGAAGCCGGGTTTGCCCGCCGCGCCGAGGGGCTGACGGGCGCGGAAAACGTGTTCGAAGCCGCCGTCTCGCGCCGCGACCACGCCGCCGCGGCCGCCGCGCTGAGCAAGACCGATGAAGCGCCCGCCCGCTATTATTGGATTCTCTATCTGACCGCCCGCAGCACAGGGGATGAAACCGCGGCCGAAGGATATTTCCAGAAGGGCCTCGAGGTACTGGCGGCGAAGGAAGGGCGTCGCGGCTCCACTTTGGCCCGGCGCATCAAATCAGGCACGCCCGCCGACCACGCCGAAATTCTCCGCACCGCCAACGACGCCACGGACAACGCCATCTTGTTCGCCGCCCTCGGACTGCGCTTTCCCGCCCGGCGCGACGATTATTTCGGGCGCGCCCGCCTCTTCGACGTCGACCCCTCCTTCCCGCATCTGCTTTTGCGCTCGATTCTCGCCGCGAAGCCCGGCGGCCAGGGTTGAACGACGAACCGAGGCTCATCGCTCCGCCAGCAGCGCACGCGCGATGTGCTCCCGTTCCGCTTCCGCGTCGCCCTGAAAAAAAGGCCGGACCGCCCGTGCATACCAGTAGCCGGCGTTGCCGTCGTCGCCTTCCTTCCGGTGCAGGTAGGCGTGGACCCATGCGCCGGCGCGCGATCCGTCTTCCTGCGCGCATGCGTGCGCCCGGTCCCAGTCGCCCCGCGCGTCGTGCCAGAGCGCCTGCAATGCCGGCGACAACCCCGCCGGCGGCCCGGCCGCCGCGGCGAGCGATTGTTGAAATTCTGCAAATGACATTTGCGCCAGCGTGGGCGGGTCGTTTTTAGTTTCAACGCCGCACTTCGCCATCATGCCCGCTCCGCCCAAATCGCCTCCGGCCGACGTCCTCCTCCAGCGCCTCGCCTGGGATGATCTCGACCGCGCGTACCTGCGCCGGCTGGTGGAAATGGCGCGCGAGGAGGATTTGCACGGGCTCGGCTTGCGCGCGCGGCCGGCGCACACCGGCGATCTCTCCACCGCCAGCCTGGGGCGGACGGCGCCGCGGGCCGGCGCGGCGGATCTGGTCGCGCGCGAACCGCTCGTCGTCTGCGGACTGTCGCTCGTGCCGCTTATTCTTTCCGTTTACGGCGGCCGCGCCACCGCGCAGCTCCGCGCCCGCGACGGCGCGCGCCTGCCCGCCGGCGCCGTGCTCGCCACGCTCAGCGGCGATTCGCGCACCCTCCTCACCGCGGAGCGGGTGATACTGAATTTTCTTCAACGCCTGAGCGGTGTGGCCACGCAAACCCGCCGGTATGTCGAGGCTCTCGGCACTTCGCGCACGCGACTGCTCGATACGCGCAAGACCACGCCCGGTTGGCGCATGCTCGAAAAATACGCCGTCGCCTCCGGTGGCGGCTGGAACTATCGTCTCGGCCTTTTCGACGGGTTCATGCTCAAGGACAACCATCTCGCGCTCCTCGGCGCGGCTGAAGGTCTCGCCGCCGCAGTCGCCGCCGCCCGGCGGGCCGCGCCCGAGCTGCCGGTGGAGATAGAAGTCGACGCGCTGGCTCAAATTCCTTCCGCCCTCGCCGCCGGCGCCGACGTCATCCTTCTTGACAACTTCACCCCGGCGCGGCTCCGGCGCGCCGTTGCGCTCATCGCCGGCCGCGCCTTCACCGAGGCGAGCGGCGGCATCACACTCAAAACGCTGCCGCGCCTCGCCGGCCTCGGCCTCGATTTCATCTCCACCGGCGCGCTGGTCCACCACAGCGTGTGGGTCGACCTCGGCCTCGATTGGCGCCGCTGACATGACGACCCCGCCTGAAATCGTCATCCTCCGCGAACTGCTCGATCACCAGCCCGGCTTCGTCTCCGGCAGCACGCTGGCCAGGAAACTCGGCATGAGCCGGGTCGGCGTGTGGACTCACATGGGAAAACTCCGCGAGCAGGGTTTTGCCTTCAAGGCGGTGCGCAGCCGCGGCTACAAGCTCACACGGCGGCCCGTTGCGCTCAACGCCGCCCTGATCGAGGCCCACCTGCGGCGGCGCGCGCGCGACTTCACCCTGGTTTTCCTCGATGAGATCGACAGCACCAACAGCGAGGCCGAGCGCCTGCTCGCCGCCGGCCGGCCGGCGCCCTTCGCCGTCCTCGCCCGCCGGCAGACGCACGGCCGCGGTCGCTTCGGCCGCGCCTGGCACAGCGAAGCCAACGGCAATCTCTACGCCAGCTTCGCCTTCCGCCCGCGCCTCGAACCCGCCCGCATGCAGACGTTCACCCTCTGGATGGGACTCAACGTCTGCGAGCTCGTGGCCAACTTCTGCCACTTGTCCCCCGGCCTCAAATGGCCCAACGATCTCGTCTTCGCCGGGCGCAAGGCCGGCGGCATGCTGACCGAGGCGCGGGTCGACGCGGACCAGATCCGCGACCTCGTTTTCGGCCTCGGCCTCAACGTCAACTGCCCGCACGACGCCTGGCCCCGCGGCCTGGCCGCCACCGCCACCTCGCTGGCCGAGCAGGCCGGCGCGCCCCTCGACCTCAACCGCTTCGCCGCCGCGCTCACCGGCCGCGTGCTCCTCGCCTACACGGATTTCATCGACGGCGATTATACCGGAAATTTTGCCGACCTTTGGAATCGCTTCGACTCACTCCGCAGTCGGATGGTCACGCTCGTGCAAGGCGAAAAAAAATTCTCCGGCACCGCCGCGGGCATCGACGGCGAAGGCTCGCTGCTGCTGCGCACCGACGCCGGCAAAACCCTGCGCTTCCGCGCCGGCGAGGTGACGGTGGAAAAGGAAGACGCCCGGGCCGGGGGCTGAGCGTCGCTTGTGCGCTTGCTTCCGTCATTTTGACTCCCGACTCTGGACTTTCGGCTTTCGACCACCATGTCACTCCTCTGCATCGACATCGGCAACACCCACACCCATTACGGCGTCGTCGCGACCGGCGCGACGGTGTTCCGGGAAAAACTGCCCACGCGATTGCTCGATGACCCCCGCGAGGGCTTCGGACCGGCGCTGGTGCAGATTTCGGCCGGCCATCCCGGCCTCGAAGGCGCCGCCTTCTGCTCGGTCGTGCCCGCCGCGACAAAAAAGCTCGAGCACCTGCTCGCCGCCCGCCACTGGCCCCGGCCGGTGTTCCAGCTCACCCACGAAAAAAAGCTCGGCGTGCACATCGGCTATCCGCGGCCGCAGGAAATCGGCCCCGACCGTCTGGCCAACGCCGCTGGCGCGCACGCCCTCTTCGGCTCGCCCGCCATCGTCATCGACCTCGGCACCGCCGTGACCTTCGACATCATCACGCAGTCGCGCGGCTACGAGGGCGGCATCATCGCGCCCGGCGTCGAGCTCATGCGCCGCTACCTCCACGAACAGACTGCGCTCCTGCCACTGCTCGACGATTCGCTCGAGGTGACCCGCGCCATCGGCCAGTCCACCGTCGAAGCCATGCGCATCGGCACCGTGATCGGCTTCGGCGGCATGATCCAGGCCCTGCTCGACGCCGTGCTGGCCGACCTCGCCCCCCGCGGCGAACCCATGCCCCGCATCCTGGCCACCGGCAGCACCGCCGTCCTTCTTGAAAGAAACTTGCTTCAGCCGTTCACCCTGGCGCCCGATCTCACCCTGCGCGGGCTGGCCGCGGCCTGGCGGCTCAATTCCGCCTAAACTTTTCTGGTGCAGTCGTGTCTATCGGTTGTTCAACTCACCCGCATGTCCGTCGCTGACTCCACCGCCGCGCCCGCCATCGAGGTCTCGCATCTGGTCAAAACCTACGCCGGCGTGGCCGCTGTCAACGACATCAGCTTCTCCGTCGGCCGCGGCGAAATCATCGGCTTTCTTGGCCCCAACGGCGCCGGCAAAAGCACGACCATGCGCATCCTCACCGGCTACCTGCCCGCCACCTCCGGCGACGTCCGGCTCTGCGGCCTGCCCGTCGCCAGCCGGGCCGACGAAGTGAAACGCTTCATCGGCTACATGCCCGAGAACAATCCCCTGCCCGAGGACATGCGCGTCAACGAATACCTTTATTACCGCGGGCGGCTCAAGGAGGTGCCCCGCCGCAAGCTCGGCCCGCGGCTCGACGAAGTGCTCGAAATCTGCGACCTCAAGCGCGTCCGCCACCGGCTCATCGGCAAACTCTCCAAAGGCTACCGCCAGCGCGTCGGCATCGCCGAGGCCATTCTCGCCGAGCCGCCCGTCATCATCATGGACGAGCCCACCATCGGCCTCGACCCGCACCAGATCCTCATCGTGCGCGACCTCATCTCCAGCCTGCGCGGACGCATGACCGTCATCATCTCCAGCCACATCCTGCCCGAGATCGAGGTCACCTGCGACCGCGTCCTGATCATCAATGGCGGCCGCGTCGTCGCCCAGGGCACGCCGGCCCAACTCCGCCGCGAAATTCTCGGTCACTCGACCTACCGGATCGAACTCGCCGGCGACACCGCCGCGCTGCCCGCCCTCCTAGCCGGCGTCGAGGCGACGCTGAAAATCACCGCCATCGCCGGACCCGCCGCCGACGGCTTTCACGCCCTCACCCTCACCACCGCGCGCGACGACGAACTCGGCGAGCCGCTGCTGCGCACGCTGGCCGCGCAAAGCTTCCGCGTGCGCGCCCTCAGCCGCGAGCATCCGACCCTGGAAGACGTCTTCCTCACCGCGACCAAGCGAAGCTGGGACGTGAAGGACGAGCCGGCGGGCCAGAAACCGGAGGCCAGAAGCCAAAGGGCGGAAGCCAGAGATCCGCGGGCGGGCCGGCTGCCGGGGCAAAAAAATTAGGCCGTTGCAACGCGAATGTCCGTCATCCTCCCCTGGCCCCTATTTCTGAGATGAAACACTTCTGGACCATTCTCAGCCACGAAATCCGCATGCTGCTGGTCAATCCGGCCACGTACATCGCCGCCGTGCTTTTCTTGGCGGTCATGGGCTTCATTTTCACCGGCATCCTGGAGACCTACAGCCACACGCCGCAGGAACTTTCACCCGGCTACGTCTTCTTCGAGCTTTTCTGGCTGCCGGTGTTTTTCCTGGTGCCGCTGTTGACCATGAAGTGCCTCGCGGAAGAGCGCCGCCTCGGCACGCTCGAAACCCTCCTGACCACGCCGGTGACCACCACCGAAGTCGTGCTCGGAAAATTTTTCGCCGCCTATTTCCTTTATTGCGCGCTCTGGGCCTCGACCGGCGCTTATTTCTGGCTGCTCAAGGGTTTCTCCGGCGATCCGCGGTTCCTCGATCCGGCCGCGGTTGTCGGCGGTTATGTCTTCATCGCCATTTCGGGCCTGCTCTTTGTCAGTCTGGGCGTGTTTGCCAGCTCATTGTCGCGCAACCAGGCGGTGGCCGCGATTTTCGCCTTCACCATGCTGTTCGGGCTCATCATCGGCCTCCGCTATCTGAACACGGTGGAGGCACTCACCACCGTCACCGCCCTGCATCCGCTGAAAAATGCCGTCGATTATGCCCAGGTGTTCCAGCACCTCGACGATTTCCGTCGCGGCGTGGTGGATACGCGCGAACTTCTTTTCTACTTCAGCGGGACGGCGCTCGCCCTCATCCTCAGCGTCCTCGGCGTCGAAACCCGCATCCTGCACAGCTGACGCTCCATGTCCTCCGTCGAAAGCTTCCGCTCCGCCCGCTGGATCCGCACGGTCAATCTCGTCCTCCAGGCGCTGCTCATGCTGACGCTCTTCGGCGGCCTCAACTATCTCGCGCGCCATCACGCCTGGCGCTTCGACCTCATCGCCAACCGCCGCTACGCCCTCTCGCCCGAAACCCTGTCCTATCTCCGCCAGCTCACCCGGCCGGTGCGCATTGTCGTCACCTTCGACGAAAACTCCGACGACGGGGAGCTGGCCCGCAGCGCACACGACGTGCGCAGCCTGCTGCGCGAATACGTCTATGCCAGCGAAGCCAACGAGACCGGGAAGATTTCCGTTGACTACCTCGACGTCTACAAGAGCCGTCGCGAGGCCGAGCAGCTCGGCGTCACCGCGGCGGGGGACATTCTTGTCAGCTGCGACGAGAAGCACCACGTCCTGCACTTTTCGGATTTGTACGAAATCAAGGACAGGAACCGCCGCAGCGCCTTCCTCGGCGAACAGGCCTTTACCGCCGCCATTCTCGACGTCTCCCACGCCGAACGGGAAAAAATCTATTTTCTCTCCGGCCACGGCGAACAACGGCCCGACGACGTCGATCCGGTGCGCGGTCTCTCCCTGCTCGGCGACGAGCTCCGCCGCCGCAATTTCGACGTCGAGATCATTGATCTGAGCGTGGCGAAAAAAATCCCGGACGACGCCGCGTTGCTGATCGATGCCGGTCCGCAGGCTCCGTTCACCGGGTTTGAGCAGGAATTGCTCCGCCAGTTTCTCGCCACCCGGGCCGGGCGCCTCATTCTCATGATTGATCCCGCCCGGCCCTTTGGCCTGGACAGCTTGCTGGCCGACTGGGGCGTCGTCGCCGATGACGATCTGGTCTGCGACACCGGCGCGCAAAACGTCACCGATGATGGCGACCTTATGCTTCGGATTTTTTCGTCGCATCCTGTCACGCAGACGCTGCTCAATAACAAAATCTACCTCCGCATCGGGCCGGCCCGTTCCGTGCGTGCCGATCCCGACCGCCCGCCGGAGGATGGACTCACCGTTACCGTTCTGGCCGCGGCCTCGGAAACTTCCTGGGGCGAGCGCAGTTACCGCCTGCCGGGCCTGCCGGTGTACGACCCTGGCAT
>DATJYF010000279.1:0-2038 GCA_035499715.1 Opitutaceae bacterium
ATTCGTCTCCATTCGGCGCGCGCATGATGTCGTAAATCTTTCCGCCCGGGCGCACGTCCCACTCGCAGACCGGATTGGTGAAGCCCTTCGGCCCCCACCATTGCGCGAGGTGCCTCGGGTTGGTCCAGGCCTGGAAAACCAGATCGCGTGGCGCCTCGAACTCGCGCGTGATGACAAATTCGCGGCCGGCGTAATCGTCCGCGGCCTTATTTTTTGCGGTGGATGTGCCCATGGCTCGTCTCCTTGCTTTGCAGTTGCTTCAAATAATCGTCCAAACGGTCGAAACTCTGTTCCCAGAACCGGCGGTAATCCTCCACCCAGTCGGCAACCTCCTTGAACGGCGCCGCTTTCAGGATGCAAAAATGCCGGCGCCCCTCGCGCCGCTTTTCGATCAGGCGCGCCCGCTCGAGACAGGCGAGATGCTTGGAAACGGCCTGCTGGGAAATGCGGAACGGCCCGGCCAGCTCGTTGACCGAGGCCGGCCCGCCGGCCAGCCGCTGCAAGATCGACCGGCGCGTCGGATCGGTCAGCGCGTTGAAGGTGACGGTGAGAGAATCCACAACCATATGGTTGTGGATTTCGCGCGAAAGTCAAGCGCTGCTTCTTTTTTCACCCGCGGCGGCGGCTTTCGCCGGTCGCGCCATCTGGCACTTAATGGTGGTGGATTTTGAGATAGACCTGCTCGCCCAGCCAGCCCCCGTAGATTGACAGCAGGAGGCCAACGATTACAGCGGTGCTCGGCATCACGCCGAGGCCCCGGGCCAGGCATGCAGTGATGAGGCCGATCACCAGCGCCACCCCTATGATGCATGCTTTTTCCATGGACAAATTATCGTCCAAAGGAACGGCCGTTTGCTTTACATTTTTTAGCGAAAACTGATCGTTTTTTGCAGGCAAATCCTGGCGAAAATGCCGAGTCAAACCCCGATCAACGACGGAAAAAGTCCGTCTTATTTTTCCGGCGTTGCCGGCTCCGCCCCGATTTCCACGCGGAAGGCGGTGAGCGAAAGGTTCATCTCCCGGATGAACGCCACGATGGAGCCGATCAGCGTCAGCTGCGAGACGCAGAAGATCGTGATGATGGCCCAGTTCAGCTCCACCTTGAGCAGCACGCCCAAAAACAACCCCAGAATCAGGCACGCGGCCATCAGCACCGTGACCGCTCCGAGCAGAATCGACAGCCGCAGAATGCTGGCCCGCTTGTGCAGGATGGCGATCTGATAGCGCAGGTTGGCCAATTGGGCCGTCTCCGTCTGCAATTCGCGGTTGAGCAGGCGGGCCCGGTCGAGCAGCCGGCCGAAACGGTTGGTGAAGCTGAGGAGAAGCAGGCCGACCCCCGAGATCAGAATGACCGGCCCGATCGCCAGCTGGAGCGTGGACACAAGTTGGCTGAGCGGAGGCATGATGTTTCGATCAAGAACGAAGCGGGTTCCGGCCGGCTTGTCGATTGGTTAAAGCCCCGCCAGTCCACCGCGGCCTCGCTCACTCCGGCCGCCGGTAACCTTTCAGGTCGACCGTGACGTGGGCGTAGCCCAGCCGGATGAGCGTCTCGGCGACACGGACCGCCATGCCGTCGGCAAAAAGCCTCGGCACCTCGGCCGGGCCGACTTCGATGCGGGCCAGCGCCGGGACGAGTCCGGATGGCGGATGGCGGACTTCGGATTGGGCAATTCCGTTCGCCGGCAGGGAGCTGCCATTCCGCATTCCCGATTCCGCACCCCGCAATTCATGATGCCGGACGCGCACGTCGTGAAAGCCGAGGTCGCGGAGGACGTTTTCCGCCGCTTCGATCATCCGGAGCTTTTCCGGGCTCACCGCCTCGCCGTGCGGGACGCGCGAGCTCAGGCAGGCCATCTGCGGCTTGTCGGCGGTGGGCAGGCCGAACTGCGCGGACAGCGCGCGAATTTCCGCCTTGGTCAGCCCGGCCTCCTTCAGCGGGGCGCGCACCTGGAATTCGGCCGCGGCCTTCGCGCCGGGGCGGAAATCGGTCGCGTCGCTGGCGTTTTCGCCGTAAACGATGATGGCGAATCCTTCTTCG
>DATJYF010000280.1:0-3582 GCA_035499715.1 Opitutaceae bacterium
AGCGGCGAGAACGACTTTGGCGGGTGCCGGATGGCGAGGACGGCCGTGCAGAGCAAACGACGCAGGGCGGTGCGATCACCTGGGCATCGCCGATGCCCGAGTTCGGACAGAAGTGCGCAAGCAAGCAAATCCACCTCAAGCCACGCCGGTCTTTTTCACTTCCTCGGTGTGGCGCACGTCCTTGGCCTTGACGAGGTAGATGACCTCCTCGGCGATGTTGGTGGCGTGATCGGCGATGCGCTCGAGCGATTTCGAAATGAACATGATTTCCAGCGCCCGGCTGATGGTCTCGGGCTTCTCGATCATGAAGCTGGAGAGCTCGCGGTAGAGCTGGCGGTTGATCTCGTCCACCTCGGTGTCGCGCTTGCAAATGGCGAGGGCCTGGTCGGCGTCGCCGGCGAGGAAGCAGTCGAGGGCGCCGCGGAGCATTTCGGTGGCCATGTTGGCCATGCGCGGAATGTCGATGTAGGGTTTGAGCGGCGGCTCGGCGCTGAGGCGGACCACGCGCTTGGCGATGTTGGTGGCCTCGTCGCCCACGCGCTCGAGGTCGTGCGAGGCCTTCATGCCGACGATGACCAGGCGGAGCTGGGTCGCGACCGGCGCGCGCAGGTTCATGTAGCGGATGGCCTCGTCGTCGATTTCGACCTCGAGCCGGTCGAGTTCGTCGTCGGCGGCGATGACCTGGTCGGCGAGGGAGGGCTTGCCCTCCACCAGCGCCTTGATGACGTCGCGCACCTGGCGGATGGCGGTCTCGCCCATGCGGATGAGTTGGGTGCGGAGTTTTTCGAGCTCGGCGTCGAAGAAGCGTTGCATAAGGGAGATTTTTTACCCTCAGCCGAAACGGCCGGAGACATACGCTTCCGTCTGGGGGTTGGCCGGATTCATGAAGATAGTGCGGGTTTCGTCAAACTCGATGAGTTTGCCCAGGTAGAAAAAGGCCGTCCGGTCGGAACAGCGGGCGGCCTGCTGCATGTTGTGGGTGACGATGACGACGGTGTACTCTTTTTTGATTTCGTGGATCAGCTCCTCGACCTTGGAGGTGGCGATGGGATCGAGCGCGGAGCAGGGCTCGTCCATCAGGATGATCTCGGGCTTGACCGCAAGGGCGCGCGCGATGCAGAGGCGCTGCTGCTGGCCGCCGGAGAGGCTGGTGCCGGGACGGCTGAGGTGATCCTTGACCTCGTCCCAAAGGGCGGCCATGCGGAGCGATTCCTCGAGGCGCTGGTTGAGCAGGCTCCGGTCGCGGACGCCGTTGAGGCGCAGGCCGACGAGAACGTTCTCGCCGATGGACATGGTGGGAAAGGGATTCGATTTCTGGAAGACCATGCCGACGCGGCGGCGGACGACGGTGGCGTCGATGTCGGCGCCGTAGAGATTCTGGCCGAGCATGAGGATCTCGCCGGCATGGCGCGCGCCGGGGACGAGCTCGTGCATGCGGTTGAGGGTGCGTAAAAACGTGGATTTGCCGCAGCCGCTGGGTCCGATGATGGAGGTGACGCTGCGGGTCGGGATCTGGAGCGTGACGTCGTGCAGGGTCTGCTGGGCGCCGTACCAGACGCAGAGTTTTTTCACGTCAAAGGCGGGCAGTGACGCGGGCGCCGCAGATGCCGCGGATGCCGCGGCGGCGGGAGCGGCGGCGGGAAAAGGCGGAGCAGACGGCGGTTGTTGCGGCCGCGGAGGCAGATCGAGGCGCGTGGGCGGGATCTCTTCGTTCATGCTGGGAGTCATGTTAATAATGGGCAAGCCCTTCAGCGCTTGTCACGGGAAAGAAAACGGACGCCGATGTTCAGACAGAAGATGAGGGCGACCAGCACGAGCGCGCCGGCCCAGGCCTGCCGGTGCCAGTCGTCGAAGGGCGAGATGGCGTAGTTGAAAATCTGCAGGGGCAGCGCGGCGACCGGCTGGGAAAGACTTCGGTTCCAATAGTTGTTGCCGAAGGCGGTGAAGAGCAGGGGCGCCGTCTCGCCGGCCACGCGCGCCATGGCCAGCAGCACGCCGGTCACAATACCCTTCAGCGCGGTCGGCAGCACGATGCG
The DNA here is from genome assembly GCA_035499715.1 of Opitutaceae bacterium. Classification (GTDB taxonomy): domain Bacteria; phylum Verrucomicrobiota; class Verrucomicrobiia; order Opitutales; family Opitutaceae; genus DASRHD01. The sequence continues at coordinate 2,037 of DATJYF010000280.1, forward strand.
CACGATGGCCTTCCATTGCGGGAGGCCGAGCGCAAGCGCGGCTTCGCGGTAGCTGCGCGGCACGAGCACAAGCACCTCCTCGGTCGTGCGCAGGACCAGCGGGACCATCATGAAGCCGAGGGCCAGGCCGCCGGCATAGGCCGAAAAGCCCGGCAATTTGGGCAGCACGATAAGCGCATAGGCCACGATGCCCCAGACGATGGAGGGAACGCCGTTGAGCACGTCGGCCCAGAAGCGAATCCAGTCGTTGATGCGCTCGCCGCCGTATTCCGAAAGGTAGATGCCACCGAGCACGCCGATCGGCACGCCGATCACCGAGGCGAGGAGCAGGAGCTCAATCGTGCCGACAATGGCGTTGGCCATGCCGCCGCCGACCTGACCAACCGGCGCGGGCAGATTGGTGAAGAACGCCAAGTTCACCGAGGACGCGCCCTGGCGAATCAGGTAGAACAAAATAAATCCAAGCGGCGAGATCACCAGCACCGCACACGCGATCGCCAGCGCATTCATCAATGCGTTCTTGAATTTGCGATAATGATGATTGGTGGCGGAGCCCATGGGTAATCAGGCGCGGCGCGTTTCCGGGGAGGAGATCGCCCGGATCATGAACTGCGCGATGATGTTGATGGCAATGGTGAGGCCGAGCAGCACGAGGCCGAGCTCAAAAAGCACGCTCAGATGCATGTCGGTGTTGGCCTCGGTAAATTCGTTGGCGATTACGCTGGCGAGCGTGGAGCCGGGCGCAAACAGCGACTTGGCAATTTGAGGGTTGTTGCCGATGACCATCGTGACGGCCATGGTCTCGCCCAGCGCCCGGCCGAGCCCGAGCACGGCCGCGCCGAAGATGCCGCGCCGCGCATAACTCAGCACGGCGATGCGGGTGACTTCCCAGCGCGTGGCGCCGAGACCGTAGGCCGCTTCGCGCTGCAGGTTGGGCACGGAACGCAGAACCTCGCGCGAGACCGAGGTGACGATAGGGAGGATCATGATCGCGACAATGATGCCGGCGGTCAGGATGCCGATGCCGAAGATCGGCCCCTGGAAAAACGGGAGAAACCCCAGCCATTTCTGCAGGAACGGATAGACGCCGATGCGCAGCCAGGGAATAAGGACAAAAATACCCCACAGCCCCCAGATCACGCTCGGCACCGCCGCCAGCATTTCAATGACGGACACAAGCGGCTGCCGCAGCCACAACGGCGCGAGATCGGTAAGGTAGATGGCCGTGCCCACGCTCAACGGCACAGCAATGAGCAAGGCGATGACCGAGGTGACAAAGGTGCCGAAAATAAACGGGAGCGCCCCATAATCGTCGTTCACCGGATCCCAGATCGAACGCACGAGAAAGCCCCAGCCAAACTGTTTCATGGCCAGGTGCGATCCCTTGAAAAGCTGGTAGGCCACGAGCACCAGCAACAGTCCGATGGAGAGCGCCGCGGCCAGGCAGAGCAGATAAAAAATGCGGTTGCCCATGCGCGACCCGCGTTCCACTGCCACCGGGGCGGAAACTGATGCGACCGACGTGCTCATGAGGAAAAAATTAAAC
>DATJYF010000281.1:0-7043 GCA_035499715.1 Opitutaceae bacterium
GGTGCCGGCGGCGGGGCTGAAGACCGGCGCGGCGGTCTGCGGAGTGGAGTTGGCGTTCGGGCCGACATCAGTTGGGGTGAGGAACTTCGCCGTGATGGGCGCACTGGAAATCTCATCGGCGCCGATATCCGGCATGGAGTCACGGGACTGGCCGTCCATGTCGACGGTGACTTCAGGGTAGGAACCGGTGCCGGCGTTGATGGCCGGGCTGCCGCTCTGGAGGCGGAAAATGCCGCTGGCGTCGGCGGCGAGCAGCGGATTGACCGAAGTGTAGCCGCTGGCGGGAATGTTGCCGATGCTGCCGGCGTTCCAGATGATGTTGTTGCTCCAAACCGGACTGGTGTAGGGCCCGGAGCTGCTGATGCTCACGGCCGTCGTGCCGCCGAGGATGATGTTGTCGGCGAAGGTGGTGAAGGTGGCGCCGAGGCCGCCGCTGCGGCCGTTCATTTCGTACTGGGTGGTGTTGTTGACGAGGGTGTTGTAGACGAAGACGGTGTAGTCGGGCCGGTCGTGGCTGCCGAGCGCGCCGCCGGACTCGACGTTGGCGTCGCCGTTGCCGATGTTGATGCCGACGTCATTTCCCTCGAGGTAATTGCTGAAGACCTCATTATGGTCTCCGTAAATCCGGATGCCGCTGGAGTTTTTGACGTAGTTTCCGTAGTAGAGATTGTAGTTGCCATGGCGCTGGCTGATCTGACCGCCGTTTTTGCAATCCTGCAGGGTGTTGTAGCGATAGGTATTGCTGCAGGATTTGTTCGAAATCACCTCGTTCTCGCCGCTGCAGCGCAGGAACAAGTTGTATTCGATGATCCCGAATCCGTTCGTGAGGCTGATGCCGCTCAGGCCGAAGCGGATGTCTTCCTGGCCGTTTCCGCTCACGGGCGAAAAATCATGGAAGTAATTGTGATGAACCCAGACATGCTGGGCGATGCGGCCGCTCGGGCCCTCCACCTCCATCATCTGGCCGGTGACACTCTTCGGGCCGAACTCGTTGTAATCAATGATGGAACCGTCGCCCATGACATTGAGATTCGCGCCCGTGCCCGAACATTTGAAGACATTGCGCGTGAAACGGCAGTTGATCGCGCCGGCGTCGATCGTCGTCTTGCCCGCGGAGTGGGTGAAGACGAAGCCCTGCACCGTGGCGTAGGCGGCGGTGCTGGTGAAATGAAAACCGTCGGATCCGCCGATCGTGGCGCCGCCGATGGTGGCGGCCTGGATGGTGATGGGCGCGGTGGCGGTGCCGGCCACGCCGACGTTGATCGCGCTGCTCGCGCTGTAGGTGCCGTTGGCGAGGATGACGACGTCGCCGGGATGAGCGCCGTTGATCGCGGATTGCAGGGACGAGAGCGACGACACGGTAGTGGTGGTCGCGCGGGCCGCTTCGGTTCCCAACAAGCAAAGGATCGAAGCGCAGGCTAACAGGTGGGGCAGTGATATTTTCATGAACTTTTCTTTTAGGGGTTGGAGTATGGGGGAAATATACAAACAGCCGGCAGCGAGGGGGCCGCCGGGCAGCGGGGTAACCAAGGCAATGCTACATGATAGGGGAGGGTGGCTGCGATGAATATCCCTCATTTAGTGGAGATCGACCGAAAGCATTGATGGAAATAGGTTTCCGATATATTTTATTGCCTGATGAAGGTGAACTTATTAGTGATGAGGTAGAACTGTGCTGCGGTGGAATTTTTCCGGTGACCGTGGGCACAGCGCCGTGCATACCGGCGGAGGCGAAGGGGACGTCGCCGACGTCGATGGCGGCAGCGCGTGGCAGCCAGCCGTGTCGTCCGCGGGCAAAAGCTAGACCCGCAGCGAGCCGCGGAAGCCGCGGCCGCTGTAGTAAGACTCCGCGCCGTTGTGATAGAAAAAAACGCAGCCGAAGCGGCGGTCGCCAATCCAGCCAGCGGGGCAGGGCGATGGGAGCCAAATCAATGTTAGCCGGAAATGATCCGCTATTGTTTCACTTCCGGCAGCCGGCCTTGCTCATAACTCATCAAGGAATTCTGGCAAAAAGATTTCATTTCATCCGGAGCCAGGTCCACCGCCTTTTGCTCGGTCCCGATGGCCTCCTTGGTTTTTCCGTTCATGAATTGTGTCCGGGCGAGCGTGTCGAGAATCTGCGGTAACTTCCCTTTGGCGGTTTCGTTTGCGCTCTCCGCAATTTTTTCGGCCAGGATCAGACCGCGCTGGTCCACGCCTTTCGTGGTGGCGAGGGTCCAGGCGAGTCCGTTCTGAAACGCGGGGTCGCCCTGATGCGCATCGCTCATTAACTCAGCCAGCTTGTAAGCACCATTGTAATCCTTCCGGCCAAGGAGAATTCGCAGGTGCAATGGAGTGAATTGGTTGCGGTCGCCTCCGGGAACGGTCTTCTCTAATCCAGCCAGCGCCGCATCGGCCGCGTCCCAGTTTTTATCCTGCATGGCATGATGCAGCTTCTGTTCGAGCTCGATTTGCAGCTTCTGCGTTTGCTGCAGTTTTTCGTATTTCTTGGCGAATGCCGCGAGGTCGAATTTGCCCGCAAGAATATCTTCGAGCACCTGTTCCTTCAAGCTCATCGGATGCCCGATCCACGCGATGCGGCCCTGTTTATCGATGATGAATGCGGTCGGGATTCCGTGCTGGTCGGCCGCTTTCATCCAGTTGACGGCCATTGCCCCGCTGGCATCCTGGCTTTTGTCGTCGAGTGCGACGCGATAGGTCATCTGGTCGCCCATTTTTTTCACGAATGCCGCCACACCGCTGTCGTCCTGCTCCCACACGTCCTGGCCGATGACAACGACGCCCTTGTCTTTGAACTTCTGCGCCAACTCGTTGAGATGGGGAATTGACCCGCGGCACGGCCCGCACCACGTCGCCCAGAATTCGACGACATACACATGGTTGGAATCAAATTCCTTCACCGGGTCGCCCTGGACCCATTGAGCGACTTGAAGCTTGGGCGCGGCGTCACCGACTGTGAGCGTGGCTTCCGCCATCGCAACACTTTGAGCCAATAGGATGCCGGCCAACACGGCCAGCGCGCGGAACCGGACGGGGCTTTTCATAAACTCAGAAATTGGATTCACTATCTATATTTTGTATCCGAGAAGGCAAAGCTATCTTGAGCCAGGCGCGGAAGCGGCGAAGGCGGCAAAATCCTTCGTTTTGACGAAATAATTTGTTTCCCGTAGGATGGCGCAAATGCCGCCGAACCTCGTCAGCGCCGTCCAACGCCATTACCCGCAGATTTACACCGCGTGCCATGTCGATCACGTCCGCGCCGCGTCGACTGAGTACCAATTATCGGCCAAGGACTCCGCTCTGCTCGCGCATCTGGACGAGCGGACCGCCATCTCCGCCGGCAAACTGGCCCGGCATCTCGGCGTGGCCGCGTCGACCCTGTCGGCCGCGCTGCAACGGCTCGAATCACTCGGCTATCTCATCCGCACGCCGCGGACCCGGGACCGTCGCGCCATCGAGCTGCGGCGCACGCCCAAGGGCACCGCGGCGATGGAGGCGACATCGGTCCTCGACACCAGGCGCGTGGCCGGCGTGCTGGCGCGGCTTCGTCCGGCCGAGCGCCGGCGCGCGGTGGCGGGCCTCGCCTTGCTCGCGCGCGCGGCCTTGAAATTTCAACTCGCGCATCCGGCCCGGCGCGGCCTTTCGACATGAAAATCGTTCTGCTCATTCTGGCGGTCCTGATCTGCGTCGTGCTGGTGGCGGCGATCATCGGAGCCTGCCTGCCGCGCGCGCACGAAGCCACGCGCTCGGCGGTTTTCCACCGCCCGCCGGCCGAACTCTACGCGGCGGTGCGGGATTTCGCGGCGCTGCCGGCGTGGCGCCACGATCTGCGCGGCACGGAATTGCTGCCGCCGCGCGACGGCCGGGCGTGTTACCGCGAATTTTCCCGGCACGGCGCGATCACGTATCTCGTCATGGAGGACAAGCCGGCGGAGAAACTCACGCTCAAGATCGCCAACGAAAATCTTCCCTTCGGCGGGACGTGGACATTTGAGTTTTCCTCGCCGGGCGCCGGGTTGGGCGGCGTGCGCATCACCGAAAATGGCGAGGTGAAAAACCCGCTCTTCCGTTTCTTGGCGAGATTCGTCTTCGGCTACGCCGGTTCGATGGAAAATTATCTGCGCGATCTCGGAAGAAAATCCGGCGAGACCGTCGCCATCGAACCCTGAAGATGCGCTGCGCGCCCGCCGGACAGAGCGGGATGCGCGGCGATTTCTCCGCTTACTTCGGGGCAGCCGGTGCGGCCGCTGGAGCAGCGGGAGCGGGCGCGCCCGCCGGGGCCTTCTGCGCTTGCGCCGCCTGCTCGGCGGCCTTTTGCGCCTTGGCCTCGGCCACCATCTGCTGCTGGGCGGCGAGAATCTTCGGCATCATGAACTTCATGATCTTCTGCTGGATTTCCGGCGCTTTTTCCAAAGACGCCTGGCCGGCCGGAGTATCATAAAATTCAGAAATGCCCGCCAACTGATCAGGGGTGTATTCCTCCGAATAAATCTGCGCCATCGCGTTCTGCAGCTCTTTCGCATCGAAGCTGGCCCAGATCCGGTCCATGGCCTTGGTCTGCTGGGCGATGATCTTTTCGATCTGATCCGGGCTCATGCCCCTTTTTTCGAGCATCTCCCGAATCATCGCGATTTGCGCCGTCTTCTGGTTGTTGAGGATCTTGATCAGCATTTCGCCGAAATGTAATTTTTCCATGACCTTCTGGGCGTCGGCGAGCGTCGCCTTGATATCGGCCTTGCCGATGACGCTGGCGGTCATCTGAAGATGGAGCTCGGAGCCGGCGCTGTTTTTGAGGACGAGCGTACCGTCCTTCTCATTATACGAATCGATCGTCCAATTTTGGAAGGAATCGCCCACGTCGAGCCAGTCGCTCTTGGTTCCGCCGGGGCTGGAAAGAAGGAACCGGTGTTCCCCGCCCGTGGCCAGCAATCCGCGGAATTCCAGTTTCGGAGCATCGGCGGCCGGGGCCGGAGTGACGGGAGTCGAACCGGTGTCGGCCAGCAAGGGCGAACACGTCAGCAAGGCAGCACAGAGTGAAAACAGGGAGAGTTTCATTGTATTTGTAATTTTGGGAAATCCGTTGAATTCGTTTCTGGTTCAAGGGCCCGCAGGCGACCTTCATGCAAAGCTGGCTGGGCGTAAGTATCTGCAGGATTCAGCAGGGCGTTTTGATTTGCAGTAACAAAAAGAACGGATGCCCGCCGATTGAAGGTTCGCTCATCACGATCATAAAAACATTGATTTCGCTGGAAACAGAGTCGCTTCGCGGCGGGGGAAAATTTTCTCACGGCGGGCTGGAATAACCCGCCGCGCCATTCGCGGCAGACTCCGGTTATTGCCCGGCGAAGATGAATTTGTCGGCGGAGAGCTGGTAGGAGCCCGACTTGGAATTCTTGCCCGTGACGGTCAGCCGGATGGTGTGCGAGCCGGCGGAGGCGAAGGTGACGGGGCCGAAGGTCGTCGTCGGATAAGTTTGACCCGAGGCATACTGGTCCAGCGCCGGGCCGAGGTTGGTGCCATCGACGGAGAGCTGGAGGATGCCGCGGGAGTTGTTGCCCTTCCATTCCATTTGCAGCTGATAGGTGCCGGCGGGGACGCCGGGTACGGCGAAGTCAATGAAGTCACCGGCGCTGTTGCCGGCGAGCTCGACCCACTTGCCGCCGCTGGAGTTGCTGTCGGTCTGGACCGAGGCGGTCGCGCCGCTGGGCGTGTAGGCCAGGCTTTCCGCTTCGAAAGAGACGGTGGTGCTTCCGCCGCCGGTGCCGATCGCATAACTGGCGGTGCTCACCGGGCTGTCAGAGAATCCGGCTTCGTAGGCGATGGCGTTGAGCGTGGTGCTGTTCGCGACTTCCACCGGGCTGGAGTAGAGCGTGCCGGCGGTTTCCGAGGGCGCGCTGCCGTCGGTGGTATAGCGGATCGACGCGCCGGGAGTGGCGGAGGTAAGCGTCACGTTTTGCGCGCTAGAGTAGCTTCCGCCGCCGGGGCTGAAGACGGGCGCGGTGACTTGCGGCGTGCCGCTGCCGGTGCGCTGAAACATGACGAGCGCGTCGCGATCCGCGGCCGGAATGGTCACGGATTCGTTGGCCGAGACCTGGCGGCTGAAGAGCAGCGCCGGAACGAGGTTCAGGTTGTTGTCGCGCCAGACGAGGCCGGCGTCGTTCGTTTCGGTGAAGCCGGCGAGGAACGCGGGCGCGGAGCCGGTCTTGGTGCACATGACATAGATTGTGGCGTTGTCCGTCACGGTGAAGCTGAGCGCGGTGGACAGACCGGACTTGGTCACGCGGTGGGTGGCGATCCAGGTCGCTCCCTGCACGGCGGCGGGAACGTCGTCGAAGGAATTGTCCGCGGTCGAGTCGAAATCGTAATAAATCGGCCACTGCGGCTGGACCGGCATGTTCATATAATAGGCCGGATTGGCGGAATTGGAACTGCTCAAGTTCGTCACGAGCGGGTTGGTGACCGGAAGCGCGGGCAGGCCGCCGCTGCCGTAGAAATAGACGGTGGCCGAGTCGGTGTTGCCCGAACCATCGGAGACAGAGATCGTGTTTGCGCCGGTGTGGAACTGCGCCGGCCAGAAGAAGACGTCGGCCACGGTCTGGTTGCCGGAGTAGGAGGAATCTTTTTGCGCATACTTGCCGTTGGCGAGGGTGGAGACGACCTGGCCGTTGAGTGTGAGCGTGAGGCTTGGGGCGTTGCTGTAAGCCTTGACGCCGTCGGTCGCGGAGCCGCGGCGGAGGAAATAGCGCTTGGAGGTGAGGCGGACGGTGCGGACGTCGGAGCGCAGGAAGCAGCGGAGCAGATAATAGCTGTCCTTCGGATCGCCGGCGTAGGTGGTCAGGCCCTTCGTGTTCAGGCCCTCCGGCGCCTTGTATTTCGTGTCGGTGAAATCGCGCAGCGCCCACCAGGTGAACATGCCGAGCCTGGTGTTTTTGATCGCGCTCTGGAAGCGCGCCTCGGCCACGAGCTGCTGGTATTCCTCCGGCTCGAATGAGTTCACGGTGAATTTTCCGGTGGTGTAATCGGTATGGCTGGTCACGACGCCG
>DATJYF010000282.1:0-14927 GCA_035499715.1 Opitutaceae bacterium
GCGGTGGATTATGCGGTGGCCCAGGGGACAGGCGCGAAAAAAGCGCCGGAGGCCGCGGCGGTCGAGAAGCCCGTCCAGCCGGCGCCGCCGCCCGTCATCGCGAGCCAGGCTGAACCGGCGGCCACGGTCGCCGCCGCCGAAACCGCCGTCTCAGCCGCAAGCCAGGTCCCGCTGCCGGAAAAAAATGAGACGCCGGAGCCGGCGGAAAAAACGCCGGTGCCCGCGAACGTAGAATCCCCCCCGTCGGCTGAAACCTCCGAAAACGGCGCCGAGGCCAAAAAAACACCGGCTTGGTCGATTCCCAAAATCGACCTGGGCGACAATGCGGCGCTCCATCTCACGGCGGATCTGAACGCCCGTTATGACGACAATGTTTTTGTCACCAAGGATAACAAAGTCAGCGACGAAATCCTGTCGGCCGCCCCGGGCCTGGCCTTTCAATTCGGCCAGAATTCGCTGACCAACGGCGAGCTGAGTTACGAGGAGAATTTTCTCCACTATGTCCATAAGAGCGCTCCGGACGCCCATCTCGCCATCGGCTCGGCGAATTTCGGCTACAGCGACAGCCGGCTGACGGTGAACGGGGATGGATCCTTCCAGCAGTTTTATCAAAATCAGGAAAACTTTTTCGTGGCCGGGCAAAGATTGCTGGTTCGCCGCGACGAGCTTGACCTGGGCAGCAACGCGGAAGTGAACCTGACGGAAAAAACCAGCGCCGGAGTCGGGGCGAATTACGCGCATACGCATTATCGCACACCGGGGCTGGTGGACAACAATTCCTTCGGCATGCCGGTGAATTTTTATTATGCGGTCTGGCCGAAAGTGGACCTTTCGGCCGGCTACAGTTACCGGCAAACCAAAACGGCGGTCACGGGATCGGGCAGCCGGGAGAACGACAACTATTACAACATCGGCGCACGTGGCGATTTCACGCCCAAACTGAACGGCAATTTCTCCGTCGGCTATACCACCAGCAGCTTCACGTCGGGTGGCCGCAACAGCACCCTGGCCTTCAACGGGTCTTTCGGCTACGAAGTGAGTGCGAAGACCAGCGGCACGCTCACCGTCTCGCGGAATTTCAGTACGGGGGCGCAGGGAGAACAATTGATCAGCACGAATTTGTCACTCGGCGCGTCCACCCTCTTTTCTCCCCAGTGGCAGGCCGGCGCCACCATTGGCTATCAGCATGTCGCCTATCCCTCGGTTCGAAGAGACGATTATGTGGATGGCAGCGTGTCGGCGACCTACATCTACAGCCAAAATATTACCGCCACAGCTAGTTATATGCTACGCCGGAACGCCTCTTCCATCTCCAACGCGGAATTTTTGGACAACAGTCTGAGCTTCAGCGCCGATTTGAAATACTAAAGACCGTCCGCAGGCCAATATGAGAGCAAATTCAATGCACAAATCCCTTCTCCCTCCGGCCAAAGCGTGGTTGCTCGGCGCGGTGCTGGTTTTTGCCGTGAATGCGGCCTGCCCGCCGCCGGCCGCTGCCGCGGACGATTCAACCCATGGCGACAATAAATCGTCCTATAAACTCCGTCCGCTGGACCTGCTGAAGGTGGAGGTTTTTCAGGAGCCGGATCTCGAACGCGAAGTGCGGGTGTCCAAAAACCACACCATCGTCCTGCCCCTCATCGGGACGATCGACCTGACTAATATGACGGTGCATGACGCCGAGCTGCAGGTCACCGAACTTTATGGCCGCGACTATCTCGTCAATCCCCAGATCAACATCACGGTCATGGAATATGCGCCGCGTTCCCTTAACATCCTGGGGGCGGTCAATTCGCCGGGCTCGGTGGTGATCCCGCCCGAACAGGATCTCACCCTGGTGGATGCCATCGCGCATGCGGGCGGGTTCTCCCGCCTGGCCAATCGGACGAAGGTGAGCCTGACCCGCACCCTTCCCTCCGGGGAGGTGCAGCATTTTACGGTCAATGCGGACCAGCTGATTTCCGGCGACACGGCCCGTCAATGGATCATGCATGACGGCGACGTCGTTTTTGTTCCCGAAAGTGTTCTCTGACCGATTTTCTCCCTTCCATGAATAACTCCTTGCCACCGCCGGCCTATGCCGATGTCCCGCCCGAGCAGATCCCTCCGGAAGAGGGCAATATCGGCCACACCCTTCGCAACTACTGGCTGATGGTGCGCGAGCGCAAATGGTACGCGCTCGCCGCGTTCCTCATCGTCGTTGCCGCCACGGCGGTGTACTCGTTTTCCCGAACCCGCATCTTCCAATCGACCGCCCTGGTCCAGGTGCTCCGGCATGGCGAGCAGGTCCTCCGGGTGGAGGACGTGGTGGAAAACAACATCACTGGTGACGTCGATTTCAATACGCAGATAAAGGTCCTGGAAAGCCTGACGCTGGCGCAAAACGTCGCGAGCCGGCTGACTTCCGACGAAGTGCAGCAGCTGACCGGTCCGTTCAAAACCCGGTCGGGCGCCACCCGCTCGCCGGTCGACATCATTTTTCAGAACCGGCAGATCGTTCCGCAGCGTCTCACCCTGATGATCGCCATCGAATTCCGGCATCCCGATCGGAAAATCGCCGCCCGGATCGCCAATCTCTATGCCGAAGAATACATCGCCTACAACGCCAGGCTGCGGGTGGACGAGTTGAAGGACCGGGCGGACCAACAGCGCCGGCGCGTCGATGAGATAGCGAATTCAATGCAGAATTTTCGCCAGACCAACAACCTGGTGTCCCTCGAGGAAAACAAGGACATCGTGACCGAAAAGCTCAAGGCCTTGAACATGATGGCCACGGACACGCATGCCAGCCTGACGACGGCCGAAATTCGCTGGAAACAGGTGCAGGACTGGAGAAAGGCCGGGAAGGATCTCACCGAACTTCCGTTCATCGTCTCCCAGCCGCAGGTCAGCCAGCTCATGCAGCTGATCACGACGCAGAAGACGACGGTGGCGCAGCTCAGCGAGCGCTACAAGGCCAAACACCCCAGCATGATCGAAGCCGTCAGCACGCTGGAGAAGACGAAGCACGAGCTGGACGCGGCGGTGGAAGACGCCGCCGAAACCACGCAGGCGGAGTACGAGAATGCGCTCAAAGCCGACGAGGAGGCGCACAAGGCCCTGGCCGATCAGGAGGCCAAATCACTCGATCTGGACCACTATTCCGTCGAATACGACAATCTGGCCCGCGATTTTCGCGTCAACGACCAGCTGCTTGAGTCGATGATGACCCGGATGCGTGAGACGGCGGTGAACAGCACCATCGAAACACAGAATGCCCGCATCGTTGATCCTGCCCTGGAGCCATCCAGCCCGATTTCTCCGAATATACCGGCGAATATGATCATGGGCGTGCTGATGGGGATCGTGCTGGGCTTTGGATGCGCCTATTTGCTGGCGATGATCGATGACCGGGTGAAAACCGCCTTTGACGTGGAGACGCTGGTCGGCCTGCCTTTGCTCGGAGTCATTCCGCGGATCAGCCGGATGGAGCAGCCGGACAAGGCGCAAATCGTCTCGAACGGCGCCGATCGCATGATTGTCGAGGCGTTCATGTCGCTGCACTCGACGTTGCGGCTTAAAAACGAAAGCAAGCACGCGAAGCTGCTGCTCGTCACGAGCACGCTGCCCGGCGAGGGCAAGTCCTTCGTCGCGACCAATCTGGCCCTGGCCTTTGCCTCGCAAGGGCAGCGCACCGTGGTGGTCGATTGCGACCTGCGGAAGCCCAATATCGAAAATTCCTTCCGTCTGCAGGCCCCCAAGGGGGTCATAAATTATTGCCTCAACGATGCGTCGTTGGACGAGATCGTGACCCGGAATATCCACCCCAATCTCGATGTTGTCGGGACGGGCGGAAGGGCGAAGTCCCCCGCGCAATTGCTCAACAGCAGCGAATTCGAGGCCTTGATGACGGAACTCGGCAAACGCTACGACCGGGTGGTGGTGGACACGCCGCCGTTGGGCGTGGTCAGCGACGCCTTGAACATCCTGCCCATGATGGACGGGGCGATCTTCACCGTCCGGTTCAACCGGGTGCGGCGCGGATCTGCCCAGCGCAGCGTACGCCGCCTGCTCTCCGCCAACGTCGAGATTTTTGGCGCGGTGCTGAATGACCTGAATATGGCGTTTGCCGGCGACTATTACGGAGAATACTACGACAAGTCCTACAAAGAGTACTACGATCTGGCGGTGGATGGAGACAAAACGTCCGCCAAGTCGAACCCGGCGGTCGCGGTCAGCCGTAGCTGAAGAAGGCGTCCGTCTTGGCGCGGCCGCGCCGGCTAGGGATTGCTACGGCCGCCTGATTCCGGCGCCAGCCCCAGCCAGCGGTGCCAGTTGGCCGTGTGGAAAAGCGGCAGCAGGCAGAACAAGCCGACGACCGTCAGCCCGAGCACCGCAAAGCCGGTCACATCGTGCAGCCGGCCTTCAATCGCGTCGCTGCCGTAGGCGTAGGCCCAGCCGGTGAGGAAGAGGCTGCGCAGGAGATTGGTCAGAAAGGCGAAGCCCATGGCCGCGCCGATGAGAAGGATTTTCTTCCAAAATCGATCGAGAAAAACCGCGCCAAGAAAGGAGCCGGCGAAGAGACAGCCGGTGAGCGAGCGGATGCCCGAGCAGGCGTCGATCACGCCCACCTGGCCGTGGGGCAGGACCAGGACATTGGCTTCCTGCACGATCGGATAGCCGAGCAGATTGAAAATGGTGAACACCACCGCGACCACCCGGTGGAGGAGGAAAAGGCTGACGGCATTTTCCACGGCGGTGACCAGCGGGGCGGAGAGCATCCAGATCAGCGCCGGAAACAGGAACAGGGCCACCGCCCGCAGCCGTGCGTCGGCCCGCAATGCGCCCCAAACGGTCGCCGGGCGGTCTTTTCCCAGCCGGCCGTCGGGAGAGTTGAAGTAAATCATGCCGAGGAGCACGCCGGAAAAACCGATCGCGAGCGCCAGCGAGCCCGGCTGGGTGACGCCGGCGCCCGCCCGGTAAAACGCGCCCAGCAAAAAAATGGCCAGACCGCAGCCCAGAACCAAGCCGGCTGCAACCGCCACGGCCGCGCGCAATCCCGGCGGCAGCGGACTTGGCCCGGCTGTGCGAAAAATCTCCCGCAACTTCGGCCAGCGATCGAAGACGACGTAGGCGACGAAAGCCGGCACGAGCCAGCCGAAGGCATAATCCGGCTTCATTTGCCACCAGTGCATCTGGTCCACCGTCAGAAAGCCCATGAAAGCCAAGGCCACCGCGAGGGCGGCGAGAAAGCGGTCGGGGGCGTCCAGGCGGAGCCGGGTCAGGGCGTTCAACATGGCCGCACAACAATTATTTCATTTTTTTCGCCCGCAAGCGGATTCCATCTCGCCGGCCCGCTTTTTGTGCCGACCGGAGGGCATTCGTGGAAAAGACGGCAAATCTCTGCTCGACGCTGGTTCACGCCGCCGGTTTTTATATGGCGTGACGGCGTTTTCCCGGACTTTCCATCCTGCGTCCCCGGCCGCAAGCGGTCCGGCGGCGCCGCCGGGGCCGTCCGGGCTTCATCCACTGGAGAGGGCGCTCGTCATCGTCGCGGCGCTGCACCTGTGCTTTCTGCCTTGGGCGCTCGGCGCCATGCATGCCTGGAGCCAGCTCACCAGCCTGGCTCTGGCCGCGGTCGGGTTTATTCTGGCTGTGTGGCCGCGAATGGAGCTCGATGATTTCGCCACGGTTGCCCGACGGCCGGCTTCCCGGCTGGTGCGGTTTCCGGTTTTCTGGGCCGGATTGATGCTGCTGGCCTACGTTGCCGCGCAGGGACTGAATCCCGCCTGGCGTTTTGTCAGCAGCGAGGGCGCATGGTGGCTCGAGCCGGTCCCGCATCTGGCCTGGCTGCCTTCCGGCGTGGATGCGCCTTTCGTCCGTTCGAATCCGTGGCGCGCGCTTGCCGTCCACGGATCGTGGTGGCTGCTCGTCTGCTCCGTGTGGATCGGTTTTTCCCGCCGGCGGAGCTACCGGGCGCTGTTCACGCTGCTCGCCGTCAACGCCTTTTTTCTCTCACTGTTCGGCGTGCTCGAAAAGGTGAGCGGCACGGGGAAGATTTTCTGGAGCTACCGGCCGAGTAACGATTCGTTTGTCGCCAGTTTTATTTATCCCAATCACGGGGGCGCCTACTTCAATCTGATGATGGCGGTGATCGTGGCGCTGGCCTGGTGGCATTATCAGCGCGCGCACCGCCAGCTCGAAGCGCCGGGGCTCGCGGTGGTCTTTACGTTTTTTGCCGTTTGCGCGGCGCTCGTCGTGGTTCTTTCCTATTCACGGATGTCCATCGTGCTGCTGCTGGCGTTCATCGTGCTGGCCGGCTGCGCGCTTTTATTCCGGCTGGTGCGGCGGAAGGGGCCGCTGCGCGCTCGCCGGGAATTTTTGCCCGTCGTGCTCGCGCTCGCCGGTTTTTTTGGCGTCGGCCTCCTCGCGCTGCGGGTGGAGAAGGTGTGGGAGCGGTTCGCCGAGGCGGCGGCGCAGCCCACGGCGTCGATCCGCGCCCGCGCCATCGTCCGCCAGGCCGCCGGCGAGATGCTGCGCGATCGCTGGCTGCTCGGCTGGGGCGCGGGCTGCTTCTGCTATAATTTTCCCGGCTATGCCCGCCGGTATCCGGAGATTTATTACATCGGCAACGGCCACCGGCAGTACTGGGAGCACGTTCACGACGATCTGCTGGAATTCCCCCTCGAGCTCGGCCTGGCCGGCGCGACCCCGCTGGCCGTGATGCTGGGATGCGGCGCGTGGCAGCTTTGCCGGCGCCGGTTTTGGCGCAATCCCGTCGCGCTCCTGCTGGTGCTCGGCTGCATGCTCGCCCTGCTGCACGCCGCAGTTGACTTTGTCTTTCAAAATCCCGCCGTGCTCCTGACCTGGGCGGTTTTTCTCGCCGGCGCGGTGCGGTGGGCGGAGCTCGACCAGACGGGCCGCCACCGTCAGGGGACCGCAACCGTGCCGAGGGGCGAGGGGACGGCGGGCGGTTCGCCAGCCCCGGCCTCATCCGGCCCGATCCTGCGGTAAGGGGACGAGGGCGGACTTCTCCGCCGGGTCGGCCGCGGGCCGCGCGCGCTCCGGAAACGGCGTATATTCGGGCACCAGTTGCTTCATGGCCAGTTTGCTCTCATGGGCGGTGCCCGCCGTGGCGGCCCGCAGATCCGCCAGCCAGGATTCGACATCTTCCAGCACCGGTTCGCTCCGGAGCTTGAAGATGCGCGGATGCTCGGTCGGTTCGTGGGTCTCGTCGGTGTGGCGGAGTTCCTCGAAAAGTTTCTCTCCGGGACGCAGCCCGGTGATCTTGATCTCGATGTCGACGTCGGGTTTGTACCCGCTCAGCTCGATCATCTGCCGCGCCATATCGAGGATTTTCACGGGCTGCCCCATATCGAGGATGAAAATGTCCCCGCCCTGGCCGAGCGTGGCCGTTTGCAGAACGAGCCCCACGGCCTCGGGAATGGTCATGAAGTAGCGGGTCATGTCCGGATGCGTCACGGTGACCGGGCCGCCTTGCGCGATCTGGCGCCGGAAGACGGGGATCACGCTGCCGCTCGAGCCCAGGACGTTGCCGAACCGGACCGCGAGAAAGGCGGTGCGGTTGCCCGGCGCGTGCTGGCGCGCCAGCAGCACCTTTTCGGCCAGGCGTTTGCTGCAGCCCATCACGCTGGTGGGATTGATCGCCTTGTCCGTGGAGATGAGGACAAAGCGGTCGACGTCAAATTCGCTGGCCAGCCGCGTGAGGCCCGCCGTCGCCAGGGTGTTGTTTTTCAGCGCCTCGTTCGGCTGCCGTTCCATCAGCGGGACGTGCTTGTGCGCCGCCGCGTGGAAAATGATCTCAGGCCGGTGCTGGGCCAGCGCCCTGCGCATCGCCTCTTCGTCGGTTACGTCGGTGATCAAGGGCAGTATGCGTGCCTGGTGTCCGCTGCCGGTCAGCTCTTGTTCGATTTCAAACAAGGCGATCTCGGTCTGCTCGACCATCACGAGCTGGCGCGGCTTGTGGGCCAGAATCTGGCGGCACAGCTCGCTGCCGATGCTGCCGCCGGCGCCGGTGACGAGCACGACCCGGTCGTGCAGCAGGCGGGTGATGCCGACGGAGTCGAGGTTGACCGGCGCGCGGCCGAGCAGGTCCTCGATGGCCACCGGCCGCGACCGCTCGACTTTCACTTCGCCGGAGGCCAGTTGGGTGAAGGACGGCACGATTTGGGTTGTCGCCCCGATTTCGCGGCCGTACTCGACGATTTCTTTCACCCGTTTTGGCGTCACGCCGGTCAGGGTGATGACCAGTTCGTTCACGCGCGCGACCCGGGCCAGTTTGACGAGCTTTTCGATCGGCCCGTAAACGGGCAGCCCGTGAATGCTGCGGCCGATTTTTTTCGGATCGTCGTCGATGAAGAAAACCGGATAGAGGCCGTTTCCGCGGCGCTGGAGCAGATCCTTCGCCAGCATCTCGCCGACATCGCCCGCGCCGATGATTGCCACCCGCCGGTCGACCAAGCCGGACCGGATCTGGCCCGAGGTGGACCACGCGCGCACGACGCGCAGGCACAGGCGGAAGGCCGAAATCACGCCCACGCTGAGGACGAAATCCATCAGGATGACGCCGCGGGGCGGCGCGGCCGTGACGGCGGATTCATAGCCGAGCGCCAGCATCATGCCGGACACCGTGATCATGGCGAGCACGACGCCGCTGAAATCGGCGAGGCCGAAGTAGCTCAAGATGCTGCGAAACTGCCCGAAGGAATAAAGCAGGAGCAGCTTGCAGAACACGATCGGCACGATCAGGGTCAGGCACTGCCTTTGAAAGTCGGGCGGCGTCGAGAAATCCCAGCGCAGTTCGTAGGCGAAGCAGAACACGGCGCCGAGTTCGAGCGCATAAACCAGAAGGATCGCGGAGGTTCGGGTGGTGCGATGGCTGCCGATGTAGAGATCGAACCATCCCAGCAGCCGGCGCAGGCCGCGCATCAGGCGTGCGCGCAAGATCATGCCCGCGACGTCCAAGAGCGAACTCTCAACCTGGGTGGAAGGGATGGACATGGAACCTCGGGGCCAAAGTTAGCGCGGGAGAAAAACTCCGCGGACGATTTCGACGACCCGCTGCACGTCGTCCTCGGTCATGGCCGAACCCGACGGAAGGCACAGCCCCTGGTCGAAAAGCCGCTCCGCCACCGTTCCGCCCACGGTCTCGCAACCGCCAAACACCGGCTGCAAGTGCAGGGGTTTCCAGACCGGACGCGCCTCGATGTTTTCCTTTTCCAGCGCCTGTCGCACCTCCTCCCGGCCCAAACCGGCTTTCGCCGGATCGATCGTCAGGCACGTCAGCCAGCGGGTGCTGCGGCCGAACGCCGCTTCGGGCATGAAGGCCACGCCGGGCAAATCCTGCAGCGCTTCGAGATACCGGGCGAAAATGCGGCGGCGGGCTTCGATCCGGGCGTCGAGCACCTGCAGTTGCCCGCGGCCGATGCCGGCCAGCACGTTGCTCAGGCGGTAATTGAAGCCGAGCTGGGAATGCTGATAATGGGGCGCGGGATCGCGCGCCTGGGTGGCGAGAAAGCGGGCGCGGGAGATGAGTTCGGCATCGTCCGACACCAGCATGCCGCCGCCGGACGTCGTGATGATTTTGTTTCCATTGAAGGAAAAGACGGCCATGCGGCCAAAGTCGCCGGCCGGCCGGCCGGCGCAGGTGGCGCCGAGCGCCTCCGCGGCGTCCTCGAGCAACGGCACGCCGTGCTGCGCGCAGGCGGCGGCGATGGGCTTGAGATTCGCGCACTGGCCGTAAAGGTCCACGACGATGACGGCGCGCGGCAGGCGGCCGGCCCGGGCCCGTGCCGCCAGCCATTCTTCCAGCAACGAGGGATCCATGTTCCACGTCGCCTCGTCCGAGTCGATGAACACCGGCCGCGCCTGCTCGTAAACGATGGGAGTGGCCGAGGCGGCGAACGTCAGGGTGGAGCAAACAACTTCGTCGCCGGGCCGGATGCCGAGCAAGCGGATGGCCAGATGCAACGCGGCGGTGCCCGAGGCCACCGCCGCCGCATGGCGGAAGCCAAACCGCGCGCAGAATTCGCGTTCGAACGCGTCCAGATGCGGACCGACGGGGGCGATCCAGTTCGTGCGAAAGGCTTCTTCCACGAAAGCGAGTTCGGCTGCGCCGAGGTGGGGCGGCGACAGGAAGAGGCGGGGCTTCGGAGGAGAGGCGACGGTCATGGGATGAATTAATTTCCGGCGGTGACGGTGTGCTTCGCGACCAGGCCGAGCTGTCCCAGGCCGCGCAAAACCTCGGCGAAGCCGGGATCGTTCCACAGGCTTTCCAGCGGCTCCGTGCTCGTCAGCCGGATGAAATATTGCTCGCGGCTGCCGAAGAGCGCCTGTTGCACGGCGTCCTTCCACCACAAAAACGGACTGGGCACGTCATTGAAACGGTCGCCGTAGTCGTAGGCATGGCCGTCGACCAGCTGCCAGTAGAGGACATAAACGGGCTTGCCGCCGAGCGGGGGCTCGAACATCCGCCATTCGGCGGGTTGGAGCGGCATGCCGTCAAAAAACTCGTGCTGCTTGAACTTCATTTCCAGACAGTGCCAGCCGTTTTCCGTCCAGCAGCGGTCGGGGGTGTGCGAGGCGACGAGCCGGGTCGGCATTTTGCCCGCACCCCAATAAGCGACATAGACGTTGAAACTCTCGGCGCCGCGGTTGTATTCGCGGCAGACCACCTCGTCGTAATTCAGCACTTTTTCGACTTCGTCGACGATGAATTCGTTGGCGCCCAGCGGCACGTCGCGGCTGCTCCAGCCGGGCAAGGTCTCGGGAATATAGCGGTTGAGATGCGGGCCGCGCGGCTTGGGATTTTCGTGGAAGAAATGCGCGCCCTGTATCGCCACGGCCGAGACCAGCACCAGCACGGGCAGCCCCAGCGACCATCGCCACCATCCCCCTTTGGCCGCGTCATTCATTGACCACCTCCGGTTCCCGCACGGCATACGGCCGCGCCGGCACGCCAAACACGGTCGCGCCCGCCGGCACGTCGCGCATCACGACCGCGCCGGCTCCGATGGTGGCGCCATCGCCGACCTTCACGCCCGGCAGGACGGAGGCATGGCTGCCCACCGTGACGCCTTCCCCCAGCACCACGCCGCCGGTGATATCGACATGACAGTGGAGCTGGGTCCAGCGGCCGACCACGGCATCGTGCGCCACGGTCGAATGCAGATTGACCGACACGAAGTCACCCAGCCGCGCATCCGAGCCCACCACGGCGTGCGGGCAAAGGATCACGCCCCGGCCGAGAACGACATTTTCCCCGATGGCGGCCGTGGCGTGAATCACCGAGGCGAAATTTCCGCCGCGGGCCAGGATACGTTCCACGCTCCGGCGCTTGAACTCCACGCGACCCATCGCGCAGACGAAAACATCCGCCGGCGCCGGCGGATAATCTTCGACCCGTCCCAGGACGGGGACATCCTTGGCGAAACCGTCCAGCGCCTGGAGATTGTCGTCCAGGAAGCCTTTGACTTGCCAGCCATCCACCGACTGGCGCGCCCAAGCCAGCACTTCGCGCCCGAATCCGCCTGCGCCGATGATGACAAGCTGTTTCATGACTGAAAAACCCGGGCCTTTTTCAGGTTGCGCGTTGCCTGGATGGCCTCGACCAGCCGCACCACGGCCGGGAGCTTTTGCCGCGCGATCAATCCGGCCGCAAATCCGTGCAGCACGCGTTTCACCGCCACGGCGTCGCGTTCCGGTCCGCGCCAGACGATCTCCGCGGCCACGATCTGTCCGAGCACCGCGTTCGGCTCCGCCCGCACGCGGCAGTCGGCCACCAGCGGATGCGCCAGGAGGGCGTTCTCGACTTCGCCGGGCAGAACCTTTTCCCCGCCGACGTTGATCAATTCTTCGCGCCGGCCGAGCACGCGCACGGTTCCGTCCGGCCGCTGCTCCGCCAAGTCTCCGGTCCGGAACCAGTCCGGCTCCTCCAGCCCGCCGGCAGGGCCGGAAAGGTAGCCGAGGGCGCGGGCGGGACTCTGGATCCAGAGTTCTCCGTCGACGATCTTCCAGGCGAAACCTTCCCGGTCTTCGCGCAGCACGAGGCCGTCGCCGCGGTGGCGCACGGGCAGGGCGCCGGTCTCGCTCGTGCCGAATCGCTGGACAAAATCGACGTGTGGCAGGGCCGCCCGCAGCCGTTCGAGCAGGCCCGCCGGCATCGGCTCGGCTCCGTAGGGCACGATGCGCAACGAGCTGAGATCATGGGTGCGGCCGGCTTCCGACATCAGGAGCAGGTTCAGAAAACTGGGCGTCGCCGGCATCACTTCGACCTGATGGCGCGCGATCGCGGCGGCCACCGCTTCGGGCGTGAGTTCCGCCGGCGGTGTCACCAGCACCTGGCCGCCCGCCAGCGCCCGCCAAGCCATGTCGAGTCCGCCGATGTGATCGAAACGCATCAACGGCAGCGTCCGCCGCGGCCGGCCCGCTTTCACCGGCACCGTGGCCAGCAAAGCGGTGAGGTCGTGCAGCACGAGTTTCGGCGTTCCGGTGGTTCCGCCCGTGGCCAGGATGAGTCCGGGATGGTTGCGTTCGCACAGCCGCGCCAACAAGCGCGCGGCCGCCGGCGCCGCCGTCCCTTCGCCCACGCGCGCGATCCGGCCGTCCGCTACCTGCCAGCCGACCTCGATGAATTTTTTCCAGCCCGGGATTTCCCCGGCGCGCTCCCGCCGGAGCGGCGCGACCACCGCGCCGGTCGCCGCCGCGCCAAAAAGCCAGGCCAGGGACTCGAAGGTGGCTTCGCCGGGCCCGACGATCACGGAGCCGGGAGTCGCACCGGCTTCCAGGCATTGCCGCTGCGCGGCCTCGGCCGCCGCGCCAAACTCCCGCCATGAGCGCGCACCGGCGTCATCCCGCCACACTTCGGCGTCGGCGCGCTCGCGGGCCAGCGCGATGATGGCTTCCACCGAAAGATGAACCGGTTTTTCGTCCATTTTTTGGCGGATGAGGGAAAGCCGGCGCGCGGCCGGCTCAGCCGTTGACTCCTCCGAGGTAAATGACCTGGCCGGTGATGAAGCCGCTCGCGGGCGTGAGAAAGAAATCGATGACGTTGATCACGTCCTCGATCGTTCCGAAACGCTGGATCGCCTGCCGCGCCAGCAACGCGTCCATTTTGACCTTGGGCACGCTTTTGATCAGGTCGGTCGGCACCGGGGTGGGGCCGACCGCGTTCACCGTCACGCCGGTGGGGCCGAGCTCGCGCGCGAGCACCTGGGTGAACGAGTCCACCGCCGCCTTGCTCGCGGCATAAAGCGATTCGCCCTCCAGCCGGAGCGGAGTGGCGACGGTGGCGAAGTTCACGATCCGGCCGGCCTTGTGTCGCACCATGGATTTGGCCGCTTCGCGGCAGAACAGGAACGTGCCGTGAAAATTGGTCGCGAAAATGTTTCGGGCGGTCGTCGCGGTCGAGAGCAGGGCGTGATTCATCGACGCAATGCCGGCGTTGTTCAGCAGGCCGTCGATCCGGCCGTGCCGGCGCACCGCCGCGCGCACCATCGCGACCACCGCCGCCTCGTCCGACACGTCGAGCTCAAAATGCGTATAATCCGGATGCTGCAGCGCCGCCGGCGCCCGGCTGCATCCGCACACGATGTCGCCTTTGGCCAGATAGTGCTGGGCCAGCCCGAGCCCGATGCCCCGGCTGGTTCCGGTCACAAGGAGGACGCGCCGGGCATTCATTTGGCCAGCAGCTCAGCGATGTAATCCGCGAGGGCGGACACATCCCGGAAAGGCGACCGGCCCCGGCTCATGGCCTGTTCGCTCGCCAGCACCACCTCGCGGCCGAATTCCTCCGCCAGCCGGTATTCCAGATCGGCGAGGAAATTCACCAGGGCCAGGCTGTCGAGGGCTCCGCCCGGACCGAAAATCACCCCTCCGGCCGCGGTCGAAGCCTGGGGCGGGAGCGTGTCGATCACCAGTTGACGGATTTTTTCCGCACCGACCTGCGTATGGATACTCATAGGTTCTGAACGGTTGCCCCTGCCTTCTGGCGAGTCGAGTATCGGAAGGTTACATTACTGTGACTCCACGGCCGGCCGGCGCCGGCTCGGTCGTCGGGAAAATGTAACGCAATCGTTTCCAGCGAAACGGACTCCATGGCAAAGCGTGCGGCGGCGGCGCGCCCGGTCAGTCCTTGCGGACGGGCGCGGGACTGCCGGCGAACCGGGTCATCGTCGCCTCGCCCGCCGCGGAAATGCCTTCACGGCGGAAAACCCGCACCACGGTCAGGGCGATGATCTTCAAGTCGAGCCAGAAGGTCTGGTGATCGACATACCAGACGTCGAGGCGGAACTTTTCCTCCCACGTCAGCGCGTTGCGTCCGTTGATCTGTGCCCAGCCGGTGAGCCCCGGCCGTAATTCATGCCGCCGCGCCTGCTCCTCGGAATAAAGCGGCAGGTATTCGACCAGCAACGGACGCGGCCCGACCAGGCTCATCTCCCCGCGCAGCACATTCCAGAGTTCGGGCAATTCATCCAGACTTGTGGCCCGCAGCCACCGGCCGAACGCGGGCAGCCGTTTGGCGTCGGGCAGCAGCCGGCCCGCGTCGTCGCGGGCGTCGGTCATGGTGCGGAATTTGCACAATTGAAAGATGCGTCCGCCGCGGCCCGGCCGGGGCTGCCGGAAGATCACCGGGCGCCCCAGTTTCCGCCACACGAGGAGGGCCAGCACAAGTAATCCGGGCGAAAGCAACGCTAGTGCCACCGCCGAGACCAAAAGATCGAACAGTCGTTTCATCCTTCCAGTTCGGCAAACAGCCGCAGCCACTGGCCCGCCACGCGGCCCATGTCGTAGTGCTGATGACCCGCCGCAAAAGCCTTCCCGCGTTTCATGGCCAGCTCGTCGGGATTTCGGGCGATGCGCCCGAGCACCTGCCTTAATCCGGCGACGTCGCCCGGCTCCACCACCCAGCCGCAATCGTGCCGGTCGAC
>DATJYF010000283.1:0-3558 GCA_035499715.1 Opitutaceae bacterium
TCCAGCGGCCACGGTTTCGTGGTGATGGTGTGGAGGCACAGCCGGTCAAAATTTTTCAAAGGAAGAGTCATGCCACCTCGGCGCGGTTGAGATAAAAAACGTAATACGGCTGCCGGCGGGCCAGGCGGAGAATCAGCAGCGCCAGCTCGCGCGCATGATAGTCGCCCCACATGCTCGATTCGCCGCAGGGAATCTTCCGGCCCGCGGGCACATGGTCCCAGCCGTTGGGCCGATGGTAAACCGAGTGCAGGATCAGGCCCTGGTGCTTCGGCGAAACCGAAAGATAGGGATCGCTGAACAGCGTCCGGGCCACGGTGAGGCCGGCCGCGAGGTAGTGCGCGCCGAATTTTGCTTCTCGCGCGCTCCGGAGATGGTGGCCGAGACGGATGAGGCCTTGCGCAGCGATCGCCGCGGCAGAGCTGTCCACCGGTTCGTGATCGTTGAACGGATCGGCCGGCCGGTCGAGATAGTCGCCGAGATGGATGAGGCCGGGCGCGCCGGTGTCCCAATAGGGAATTCCATCGACCGGCGTGGTCTGAATGAAGAAATCGGCGGTCGCTCTGGCCACCGCGAGAAATCGGCCCAGCACCCTGTCCTTTGCACCGTGATCCTTGAACGCGGCCGCGGGCAGGGTCCGCAGGAACTCAAGCTGCTCGGCGTAGCCGCACAAGATCCAGGCCAGGCCGCGCGTCCAGGTGGAGAAGGGCGAGTAGCCCTGCTGCGAGCCCGGGCAGCGATAGGAGCCGTCGTTCGGATTGAAAATGGATTCGTGGGCCACGCGGCCGCGAACGTCGTAACGGTCGCGGCCGGCGCCAAAATAGACGTTGTAGCGCGCGGTGGTTTCCGCATGGCGCAGCAGCCGGTCAAAAAGCGAAATTTTCCGGTCCCGCTCGCCCATCAGCACATGGCCGAGCTGGTGGCTGATGGCCAGGCTGCGCAGCGAGCGAATCGTGTCGGCGAAGAGCGAGTGCGGGCCGTTGAACGAATGAATGTAGCCGAGCCCGTCGGGCAGGTCGGTCCAGCGCGCGGCCTGGATCGCTCCGCTGACTTTGAGGGCGAGTTCGTAGAAACGCAGCTCGTCCCCGTCCGCGGAAATCCGGCCTTCACGCGCCAGCCGATGGAGATTGCCGTAAGTCGAGACGTTGTTGAAGCCGTGGTCGTGCACGCCGACATGGCTGACGTGACTTGCCATATGGCGGATGGTGCCGATCCGGCCGATGCCCAGGGCGCGCACATCGTCGGTGGCGTCGAACTGCAGGATGGCGGAGCCAAACTGGAATCCCTGGGTCCATTCTGTCCAGCCGCGCGAGGTGTAACGGCCGGCCACGGTGAAAACCGGCGCGCCGCGGGCGGGATCCCAGGCTTTCTGCAGCGCATGAATTTTTTGCGCGGAAAGCTCAAAGAGCCGTTCGGCCTGCGGGCGGAGCGCCGGGTACGTGAGCGAATGGTCGATCCGAAGCATGGAAGCCTAGAGCCGGCGAATGCTGAACCCGCCGTCGACCGCGATGACGGCACCGGTGGAAAAGGAAAAATTTCCCGCCATGACGGACCGGACCGCGCGGCCCACGTCCTCGGGCGTGCCCCAGCGCATCTGCGGAATGAGGCCGTCGGCGATCAAAGCGTCGTACTTGCGTTTCACGCCCGCGGTCATGTCCGTGGCCATGAGGCCGGGGCGCAGTTCCACGACCTGAATGCCAGCCGAAGCCAGGCGCGCCGCCCACAGCTGGGCGGACATCGCCAGCCCGGCCTTGGAGATGCAATATTCGCCGCGCATGACCGAGGCGGTGTCGGCCGAAATCGAGGTGATGAAGACGATTTTGAAGCCTCCGGGCAGGAGTGCGGCCGGCTTGTCCGTGAGCCAGTGCCGCGCGACCAATTGGGTCAGGAAGTACGGCCCCTGCAGATTGGTGCGGACAACTTCGACAAACGATTCCTCTGTGGCCTCGAGAATGTCGGCACGGATCTCGGGCGCCACGCCGGCGTTGTTCACCAGCCCGTCGAGCCGTCCGAATTGGGCCAGCACCTCCTGGAGCAGGCGGGTGCGGTCCGCGCCGGAGCGCAGGTCGGCCTGGACCGGGATGAATTTTTGCCCGGCGGTTTTCGCGGCGGCCCGGCAGAGCCCGGCGGTTTCCGCCGCCGCCGCCTGGTTGGCGGCATAATTGATCGCCACGGAATATCCCTCGGCGGCCAGCTCCCGCGCCATCCCCCGGCCCAGCCCGCGGCTGGCGCCGGTGACGAGAATGACCGGGAGGTTTCCGGAAGGGTGGGGCACGGTGCGATTATACTCCCGCCGGCGGGGAGGAGTGAGGATTTTCTCGGCATCAACTAGGATTTTTTCGAGTTATGTCACGTCCTAATGCTGGACTTTCTCCCGGTCATGCCTCTAGGCTGGCATGCAGCACCCCAGACATGCGCCATGCGCCGCTTTCGTTCCCTGCTCATCGATGACATCGACATCCGCACGCCGGACCTGCGGGTGCTGAACCTGGCGGTGCACCGCCATTTGCCGGAGCTCGTTTCGGTCAACCCGCATCGCCACGCCTGGCACCAGGCGCTGGTTTATCTGCACGGGCAGGGCCGCCAGACGGTGTCGCACGACCGGCTCCGGATCGCGCCCGGCACCGTGGTCATCGTGCCGTCTGGCGTCTGGCATGCCTTTGCGCGCTCCGGCAGCCAGACGCCGCTCTGTCTCGTGATCGATTTTCGCCTGCGCCGCGGGCCGAGACGCCGCGCCGCGGTCTCGACACTCAACCGTTCCGAGCTGGCCCAACTGCGGCAGAGCTTGGCGCGCTTGCTGCGCCTGCAGGCCGGCGCGGACGGCACGCTGCAATGCGAAGGCGCGGTGATCGTCCTGCAAGTCCTGATCATGCTGATGCGCTCGGCCGGCTGGATGGAGCGGGAGATTCCGGTCACGGACAGGCATTCCAGCGGCGCGATCCGCGACCTGCTGGGCCGGATGGAGCCGTCGGTTCCGCTGGCCAGGATCATCGCCCGGAGCGGCTATCAGCGGGATCACCTGAATGTTTTGGTGAAGCGCGAGACCGGCCTGACGCTGGGGCAATACCGGGCGCAGCAGCGCCTGGCCTTGTCGAAACGGTTGCTGGCGGAAGGCCTGCGGGTCGCCGCCGTGGCAGGCATGGCGGGATTGCCGGATCAGAGTTATTTCGCCCGCTGGTTTCGCCGGCAAACCGGCCAGTCGCCCTTTGCCTGGAGCCGTGGCGCCATGGCGGCGACGCCTTGATGAGCCCGCCGCCCCGAAAAAGTTTCCACTCCGCTGAAGAAATCAACGCTGGTCGAATTCAAACAAAACCGCTCGAACCAACCGCCGCCCCGATCCCTCGATGAACGGGCCCGCGAACATCCCCGGACTCCCTGGCATGCCCACCGCCCCCAAGCAACGCCTGTGCGAAGGCGTCACCGGCTATCACTGGCTGGTGCTGGTCATGGCGGCGGCCGGCTGGCTGTTCGATTGCATGGGACAGCGGATTTTCATCCTCTCGCGCGAACCGGCGATCCGCGAGCTTTTGGGCGCGGGCGCATCCGATGATGCAATCAAGC
>DATJYF010000284.1:0-7085 GCA_035499715.1 Opitutaceae bacterium
TGCGGAACGCGGGCTTCACAACGAGTTCGTCCAGATGCGCGAAGATGTATTCGCGCGCCGCCCTTTGTCCGCTCCACCACGTCGCGACCGACGGCAATTTCAATTTCTCGCCAAGCAAATGGTCGCAGAGTCCCGGCAGGAACGACATGAAGGCCGGGCTTTGCACCAGGCCGCTGCCGAGCGCGTTGGCGACGACCACGTTGCCCGCGCGGACCGCCTCGACGAGCCCGGGAATGCCGAGGATCGAGTCGTTCCGCAATTCGAGCGGATCGCAAAAATCATCATCCACGCGGCGCAGCATGACATCCACCGGCTCCAGGCCGCTCAAAGTTTTCAGGAAAACGTGGTTGTCG
The DNA here is from genome assembly GCA_035499715.1 of Opitutaceae bacterium. Lineage (GTDB taxonomy): Bacteria > Verrucomicrobiota > Verrucomicrobiia > Opitutales > Opitutaceae > DASRHD01. The sequence goes on from DATJYF010000284.1 coordinate 354, forward strand.
CGAACGGTCAGGTCCTGCCCTTCGACGAGCATGTAACCGAGGTAACGCGCGAGGTAGGCCTGTTCAAAATAAGTTTCGTTGTGCGGGCCGGGCGTGAGCATCACCACACGCGCCTTGTCCGCCCGGCGCGGCGCCAGGCGGGCGAGCGTATCCTGTGCGGCCAGAAAGAATCCGGCCAGGCGATGGACGTGGTTGTCGCGAAACGGTTCGGGCAGGATGCGTGAGGTGACGACGCGGTTGGCCAGCGCATAGCCCGCACCGGTGGGAATCTGCGTCCGGTCCGAGATGACCCACCAGCGGCCGTCGGGCGAACGCGCCAGGTCCGCCGCGTAAAAGTGCAGAAAAAGGTCGTCCGGCACGTGGATGCCGTGGCAGGGCCGGAGGAAATCCGGCTGGCCGAACACCAGCGCCGGCGCCAGCCAGCGCGACCGGATGAGTTCCTGCGCGCCATAGCAGTCCGCCAGAATCTTGTTCAGCAGCGTCGCGCGCTGGATCAATCCGGTTTCAAGCGCCTGCCATTCCGCCGGGGCGATGACCAGCGGCACCGGGTCCAATTGCCAGGGGCGCTCCATCCCGCGCGGGTCGCCATAGACATTGTAAGTGATGCCATGTTCCTGGACGAGCCGCTGGCCGGCATCGGCTCGGCGCGCCAGTTCGGCGGCGCCGAAAGCTTCCAGTTCGCCGAGCAGCCTGGCGTAATGCGGAAAGATGCTTCCATCCACCGCCAACAGTTCATCAAACGTTCCGGCGGCACGCCGGTAACCGGCCAGCAGCTTTTCCGGCCGGGCGGTCAAACGGGCTTCTTCCGCCACGGATGGGGATTGCGATTGCGTCATCGGCGGCCGGGAATCTAAACGAGCGCCGTCGGTTTTGCGAGTTTTGTCGGCCATTCAAACGACGCGGAAGTATTTTGACCGCGCACGCCGGGATTGTTCGACCCGCCTGATCCGTTTGTTTGCCGGCTCAAACATTTCTCAAATCGAGCGTGAACGGGAACTCGCCGTTCGGGATGTTGGGCGGTGGCGTGAATTTGCCCTGTTGGTGGCCATGTCGGAAAAAGCGCGACAGGCGCCGGCTCTCGGCCTCGTAGCTGTTCACGGGAAACGTGTCGTAACCGCGGCCGCCGGGATGGGCGACGTGATAGGTGCAACCGCCGAGCGAACGTTGATTCCACGTGTCATAGAGATCAAATCGCAACGGTGCGTGGACACCGATGGTCGGCTGCAAACATTCCGGCGGCTGCCAGGCGCGATAACGGACGCCGGCGACGCCCTCGCCGTTGGTGCCGGTCGGATGCAGCGGCAGACGGTGCCCGTTGACGGTGATGGCGAAACGGCCGCCGGCAAGCCCGCGCGCCTTGACCTGCAGGCGTTCGAGTGAACTGTCCACGTAGCGCACCGTGCCGCCGCCGCCGGGTTCCTCGCCGAGGACATGCCACGGCTCGAGCGCGGTGCGGAGTTCGAGCTGGATGTCACGCTGTTCCAGGTCGCCGATGCGTGGAAAACGAAACTCGAAATGCGGCGCGAACCAGTCAAACTGGAATGGATATCCCGCGTCGCGCAGGTCGTGGATGACGTCGCGAAAGTCGGTTTCACAAAAGTGCGGCAGCATCCAGCGGTCGTGGATGTCCGTGCCCCAGCGCACGAGATTATTTTTGTAGGGATCGTTCCAGAATTTCGCAACCAGGCCGCGCAGCACCAGATGCTGGGCGAGGCTCATGCGCGCGTGCGGCGGCATTTCGAAGGCCCGCATTTCGACCAGGCCGAGCCGGCCGCTGCTGCTTTCCGGCGCGAACAATTTGTCGATGGAAAACTCGGAACGATGGGTGTTGCCGCTCGCGTCGATGAGCAGGTTGCGGAACAGGCGGTCCACCATCCACGGCGGCGTCTGGCCGAAGGCGCCGAGCTGCCGGTCCATTTCCTTGAACGCCAGCTCGAGTTCGTAGAGCGAGTCGTTCCGCGCCTCGTCGATGCGCGGCGCCTGCGAGGTCGGCCCGATGAACAGGCCGCTGAAGAGCCAGCTCAGGGACGGATGATTCTGCCAGTAGGCGAGCAGCGAACGCAGCAAATCGGGCCGGCGCAGGATGGGCGAGTTTTGCGGGGATTCGCCGCCGATGATGATGTGATTGCCGCCGCCCGTGCCGGTGTGCCGGCCGTCGAGCATGAATTTTTCGGTGCCGAGCCGCGTCTGGCGGGCCTCCTCGTAAAGAATCGTGGTGCGCTCGACCAGTTCATCCCAGTTGCTGCTCGGGTGCATGTTGACCTCGATGACGCCGGGGTCGGGCGTGACCGCGAGCTTGTTCAAACGCGGATCGCGTGGCGGGGTTTCGCCTTCGATGATGACCGGTGTGCCCATTTCGGTGACGACGGTTTCGATGCCCGCAATCAGGTCCAGATAATCCTCCGTGGTCTCGACCGGGGGCATGAACACATGTAGGCGCCCGTCGCGCGGTTCGACGCACAACGCGGTGCGGATGATCCACGGGGCGCTCTGGCCGGGGCCGGGACGGCGCAGCGGATTTTCGTCCGGCGGCAGTGGTTCCAATGGTTTGGGCCGGTCACCGAGTCGTTGCGCCCGCTGGCCGCGACCCTGCCCGGGAGGCGTGGGCGCCTCCGCGCGGCCGACGAATCGTTGCCGGTACGGAAATTCTTTGGGCAGCTCGGGCAGTTTGGGTTGGGAGGGATCCATCTGCCGCAACCACGGAAAATCCTTTTCCGAGACCCACGGAATGGAATCGAGCGGCAGGCGCAGGCCCATCGGGGAATCGCCGGGAATCAGCCAGAGCGTGTCGTCATCCCGCAAAAACCAGGCGCCGGACATCCAGCCGCTGGGGACGCGCTTGACCGGCAGCGCGTAGCCGACCACCGAGCCGAGGCCCTGCTGGAAGATGCGCGCGATGCGATCGCGCTCCAGCTTGTCCTTCAGGTTGGACTTCTCCGGAGTGACATTGGACGGAAAGCGGCGCTCCTTCCACGTGTAATAAAACGCGTCTTCGTAGGCGGGAATCAAATGCTCCGGATCGCCTCCGGTCAGCGCGGCGATGCGCGACAAAAGCTCCTTCGCCTCCTTTGGCCCGTGGCCGTAATTTTTCGATTCGTCCGCGATGAGCGCGTCGTCTTTCCAGATGGGCACGCCATCCTTGCGCCAATAGGCCGCGAGCGCGTAACGCGGCAGCGGTTCGCCCGGATACCATTTGCCCTGGCCGTAATGCAGCAGTGAACCGGGCGCGAAATGTTTTCGCAGCCGCCGGATAAGTTCGCCGGAGAGGACGCGTTTCTGGTGCGAGACGGCGGTGAAATTCCATTCCGGCCCGTCCGGATCGTCGATGGAAACAAAGGTCGGCTCGCCGCCCATGGTCAGGCGGACGTCGCCTTTTTTCAGGTCGGCATCAATCGCGTGGCCGAGCCGCTCGATCTCGGTCCATTGTTCCTCGGTGTATGGCTTGGTGACGCGCGGCGATTCGTGAACGCGCGTCACCTTCATGTCAAAGCTGAACTCGCATTCGCACTCGTCCACCGCGCCGGAGATGGGCGCGGCGCTCGAAGGATCCGGGGTGCAGGCCAGCGGGATGTGGCCTTCGCCGGCGAGCAGACCCGAGGTCGGGTCCAGCCCGATCCAGCCGCCGCCCGGCAGGTAGACTTCGGTCCAGGCGTGCAGGTCGGTGAAATCCCTTTCCGCGCCACTGGGTCCGTCGAGCGATTTCACGTCCGGCTTGAGCTGGATCAGGTAGCCGCTGACAAAGCGCGCCGCGAGACCGCAATGCCGGAACAACTGGCAGAGCAGCCACGCCGAATCGCGGCAGGAACCGCTCATTTTTTCCAGCGTTTCCTCGGGCGTCTGCACGCCGGGTTCGAGCCGGATGGTGTACTTGATGTCCCGCCACAACCGCTGGTTGACGGCGACGAGAAAGTCAATCGTCCGCGGTTTTTCCTTTTCGGGGATTTCGAGCCGTTCCTTTTTGGTGCGCCGTCGGATCTCGCCCAGAAAATCCCGGCGCACGGCCGTCAGATATTTGTTGAATTTCGGCGTGAGCCAGCATTTGCGGTTGAACGGCGCCAGTTCGTGGTCGAGGGCCGGGTCGTAGGCGAATGGAAATTTTTCCGCCTGCGGTTCGAGGAAAAAGTCAAACGGGTTCAGCACGGACATTTCGGCCACGAGATCCACCTCGACGCACAGGGCGCGGGTGGGCTGCTCGAAGACGAGGCGCGCGGCGTAATTCGCCTGCGGATCCTGCACCCAGTTGAGAAAATGTTTTTCCGGCGTGACGCGCAGGGAATAGCTCAGGATCCGCGTCCGCGAATGCGGCGCGGGGCGCAGCCGGACCACCTGGGGTCCGAGGTTTACGAGCCGGTCGTATTGATAATGCGTTTTATGATGCAGCGCGACGTGTATGGACATCTCTTCTCTTCTCCTTGATTAAAATCCGCCGGCCACCGCCTCGGGCGGTGGCTTCAATCCGGCCGGTGACCCGGTTTAGCGGTGATCACCGGTGCTTCAAATAATTCTCCACCGGCTCGGCACCCAGGGTGCCGGAAAGTTTTTTCAAATATTCCGGGTGCTCGACCTCCGCCAGCCGCTGGCGCGCGCCCGCGAGGCGGCCCGGGATGTCGAGGGCCGCGGCAACATCCTCATGGCTGGGCCGGCGCAAAAACTGGGTGAGATACTCGACGTGCCGTTTCCCGAGACGGCGGTCCACGGCCTGTTTGGCCGCCAGCCGCGCCGCGTACCAGTCACTCGCCAGCATGTGCTCGCGCGTGAACAATTTCCGGAATTCCGCGTGGTCCAGGCCGCGGCCCTCCCATTCATCATGCCGCATGATCTGCAGCAACGCCTTCAGCGGCGGGCAGGCCTGCACGATGCTGCCGTCGTCGAAATACATTTTGGCGACGCGCTTTTGCGTGGTCACAATGTTGTCCAGGCTGTCCGCGAAAATGTCGGGGTCCTGCAATTCCGGGCACAGCATCGCCTCCGTGAAGACGGCGTGCGGATGGTTGAACACGCGGCCGAAGAAGGCGTGGATGAACCGCGCATTGATGCGGTAGCCGAGGCGGCTGGCCAGCACCTTCTGGCCGCGATGATCGAAATCTTCGAGCTGGTCGAGAAAATGGTTGGCGATAAGGAATTGCGGATCGCGCTCCTTCGGGCTCATCCGGCAGAAAACCTCCGGCACGATCAGGCTCACGTCATGGTCCACGCGGACTTTGGGGCCGACGCAGCCGGCGGCGGTGACGAAGCCGTCATGACCGGTCAGCACCCACGAAACCAGCGCATTGTTGAGGTCCATGATCGGCGGCAACGCGTTGAACGGCCCCTTCGTCAGCGCTCCTTCGGAGCCGGCGCCGGTGGTGGAAGGTGATTTGCCGGTCATGCTGCAGATGAATTCCATGAACAATTCCGGTAGTTCGAAATAATGGATCGGATTGTAACAGGCGAGCGCGCGGACGCCCGCCTCCGGCGGATTGTTGCGGCGGCCGGCCAGCACCGCGCCCACCGGGGTTGGCACAAACCGCCCGGCCGGCACCCGGCGGCGCAGGCGCGCGGACAGCTCGGCCAGATACGCCCGGTCTGGGTGCACCAGATCGGGGCGCTTCTGGAGATAGCGCGGATTTTTGCTGGGCTTGCCTTCGACGAGGCGCGGGTGCGCCGACGACACAAAAAAATCCGGCCGGCCCGTGGCGGCCACCTCGCCGATCAATTTTTGCATGGGCGGGGTGAACTGGTGAAAGCCGATGGCTTCCTCCACCAGTTCACGCGCGGCCGTCGGCGTCAACGGTTCGTAATTGGAAAAGAAATTGTCCGGCATCGCAAAATCCGCCTCGGTCTGCTTGTCGTAGCCGCGGTGGATGGCGTCATCGGGCCGCTGGAACAGGCGTTGCTCGCAATTCTGGACAAACTTCAACGACGGCGCGCCGTTGACGTCCGCCAGATGCTCAACCCGTCCGTCCGGCACGACCACCGAGGCGGTGATGTCGTCCTCCATCTGCACCTTCACCGCCGGATGAAAATCCTTGCGCAGGCCGAACGTACGCCAGGAGCCGTCGGCGTCGAAGCCGACGCGCAGATACGTCGTGACCAGCTTGCGGTTGTCACATTTCAACTCGTTGCCGGGCGTGCCGTTAATGATGTCCACGCTGAAGTGATCGCGCCAGGCCGCGCCCCACGCCGGTTTGCAATAGCGTTTCACCACGAAGACGAGCTCCTTGACGTGCTGCGGGATGCTCTCCAGCCAGGTATTGTAGGCCGGTGTGTATTCGCGCGCGTCCGGCGTGAGCAGTTTGATGACCGAGCCGAGCGAACGTTCCGGCGCCAGAACCGGACGCCGGTCCACCTTGGTTCGGTCGAGAAAGCGGTCGGAATAATCGTGGTCGATCAGTTCGGCGACACGGTCAAAATCAATTTTCAAATCCGCGACGAACACCGGGCCCGTCAGCACCGCGTCCGTGATGGGTTTGGAAATTTCGGATTTTCCGCCGCCGGAAACCGTGCTGGGCTTGTGGCAAAGCGTGCCCTCGGCCACCGTCCCGACGAGCCGCCACCCGCGGTCCGTGGCCGGCTTTTCCATGCGCACCTTGTAGCCGGACGGGCGGACATAGGTCTTGTCCGGCTGCAGCTTGAGGCTGCGCTCAACCCCGTCCTGCTCCCAGGAAACGCGCTGGGTGTGCAGGTCAAAATGCGTGTCGTGCGGGACGTAGATGATGTTCGGAAAAGCCTTGTCCACACCGTAACCCTCCG
>DATJYF010000285.1:0-7202 GCA_035499715.1 Opitutaceae bacterium
TGGCCGTCCTTCTTTTTCACCAGGGTGACGGCATAGCCGCCCTGAAAGCCGATGAGAAAACCGGCCTTGAATTGGTGCGCAATGACGATGCCGCGGGCCTTGGCCAGAACGGCCGGGGGAATGGCGGTATCGGGATTGCCCATGAAGTCGCGCAGAATCGACTCGGCATTCTTGAGATGGCCGACAAGCTCGCCGAAGGTGTCTTCAGCACGGGCAAGCGGCACCGCCGTGAGACACGCGGCAAGCAGGCAGAGGAGGAGCTTTTTCATGTTGCGTTGGATGACGGAGAACGGACGTTTGTTCCGCGCGCGGGGCGCGGCTGGGGGAAAGAAAAGCACGCCTGGGGCGGCTTGGAAAGCGCGGAGTGATCAATCCAGGCCGCGCCGGGCGAGGTCGTCCTCGTCCCAACCGAGATAATGGCCGAGCTCATGGAGGTAGGTGAGGCGGACTTCCTCGCGAAAAAATTCCACGTCGTGCTCCGTGTAGTTCCAGAGGTTTTCCAGAAAGAGCAGGATTTGCGGGGGCACGTCGGCGAAATCGGGCGACTGCGCCTCGGCATGGGCCGGGCCGACGAAAAGCCCGAGAAGGTCGGACTCACAGCCATCGGCGAGAAGCGCCGCGCCGGGCGCGGGCTCATAACTCACTGGCAGGGCCAGCGCGAGCGGCTTGATCTCGCGGGGCAGCTGGCGCTGCGTCGCAGCGACGGTTGCGGCGGCGAGCGCCGCCAGTTGGGAGAAATTCATGGGGCTGGCGGAGAGGGCCTTATCTCCGCAAACCATCGTCCGTGGTTTGCAAACTGCAACTTTTCCGTGTTTCTGACGTCTGCTCATAGGACTCTCCATCCCACCATGAAATCTACCTCAAGATTATTGCCGGTCGCCCTGGCCCTTGGCTTGTCCTTGGCGGCCTTTCTTCGCGCCGACGATCAACCAGCTTCGCCTCCGCCGGCATCGCCGCCTCCGGCCACCACGCCGCCGGGCGGCGGTGAAGGCCAGCGCCGCGGCGGCGGCCGCATGTCGCCGGAAAGAATGCTGCAGGCGATGTCTGAGCGCCTCAACCTGACCGACGACCAGAAGGCAAAGATCTTGCCGCTGCTGCAGGCCCAGGCGGATCAGATGAAGGCATTGATGAGCGACGAGTCGCTCTCGCGCGAAGACCGCCGCGAAAAAATGCGCCCGATCATGCAGGATACGCGCGAAAAAATCCGCGCCTTGCTGACCGCGGATCAACAGGAGAAGTTCGACAAGATGCGGGACCGCGGCCCCGGCGGGCGCGGTGACCGCAATGGTCCGCCGCCTCCGACCGGTGATCAGCCTCCGCCGCCTGCCAGTGGCGACCAGTCGCCTCCGCCGCCTCCACCCGCACCCAGCGAGTGACCGGCGATTTTTTCTTTATCCCTGCCTGCCGCGCGGCTTCCGCCCGCGGCGGGCTTGTTTTATCCCGTCGAACCGAAATTTGAATTTTGCACTTCTCCTGCGCCGCCCAGACTGACCAGCCTGTCGATAATCCGCCTCCCGCACCATCAAATCCACCCCATCATGACTGAAACGGACCCACACTTCATCTCCCGGCGCAAATGGATCGGCCTCGTCTCGCCGCCGGCGCTGGCGGCTTCAGTCGGCGCGGGCTTGCTCGGTGCCAAAGCCCTGGCCGCCGAACCGGCCGCGCCGGCGGAGGCATCCAGCGATCTCGGCGCCCGCACTTACAACATCCGCGATTACGGCGCGAAAGGCGACGGCATGACCCTCGATACGGCGGCGGTCCAGGCGGCCATTGACGCCTGCCATCGCGACGGCGGCGGCACCGTGCTCGTTCCCGCGGGAGTTTTCCACATCGGCACCATCGAGCTCAAAAGCAACGTGACCCTGCATCTCGCCGCGGCGGGAAAATTGCTCGGCAGCGCCGACGGCAAACAGTATCACGGCGTCGACGCCATTCCGACCAACGGCGATTCCACGCTGGGCGACGGACATTGGGCGCTGATTTTTGCGGTTGAGGCGAGGAACGTGACGGTGGAGGGGCCCGGCATGGTCGACGGCCAGGGGCTGCAATTCCATGCGGCCGTCCGCGGAGAGCCGCCGCCCAGCGGACTTGGCGGCAACCGCCGGCCCTATCTGCTGCTTTTTTATCACTGCCAGAATTTGACGGTCCGCGACATCGACCTGTTCCGGAGCGCGTACCACACCGTGCGCGTCATCGAGAGCAACTACGTCCACCTGGACGGCCTGCACATCTACAACCGCGTCACCGGCAACAACGACGGCTTCCATTTCATCAGCGCCCAGCACGTCACGGTCAGCAACTGCATCGTGCAGTCGCAGGACGACGCCTGCGCGCTCTTCGGCAGCTGCCAGTTTGTGACCATCACCAACTGCTCGTTCAGCACCCGCTGGTCGGTCTTCCGCTTCGGCGGCGGCGTGGCGCGGAACATCGCGGTCTCGAACTGCCTTTTGTATCAGGTTTTTGGATGCCCGATCAAGATGCACTGCGGCCCCGGCTCGCGCTTCGAGAACATGTCGTTTTCCAACCTCGTCCTCCAGGAGGTGACCGGCCCGATCAACATCAGCGTGGGACCGTACGGGCAGCGCCGCCGGCCCGTGCCGGCGGGCGGGGCCGCCCCCGCCGCCGCGGCCGGCACACCGGCGGATGTGCCTCCGCCAGCGGCAATGACGCCGAGCGAACCGATTGCGCCGGCAACTGTCTCCACTTCCGCCACGCCATCCGCCCCGGCCGCTGGCGCACCGGCGGCGGCGACCGCCGGCACGGCCGCACCGCCACACACACTGCTTGATCTTCCCGCGCCCGAGCGCGACGCCGGACCGGGCATCGTGCGCAACATTTCCTTCAGCAATATTCACGGCACGGTCACGACCGATCCGCCGCCGCTGCCGGATTTTCCGTTCAACCGCGGTTACAATCCCGGCGAAAAGATGTCCGCCATCGTGCTGAACTGCGTGGGCGATTCGATCGTCGAAAACATTTCCTTCGACAACCTTCATCTCACCTTCGGCGGCGGCGGCACGGCGGAGGACGCCGCCCGCCGCGATCTGCCGAAAACCGCCGGCGAATATTTCGAGCTCGGGCCCATTCCCGCCTACGGCTTTTATGCCCGCAATTCCCGCGGTGTGACGCTGCAGAACGTGCGCTTCCAGGTCAGCCAGGCGGAACTGCGGCCGGCGCTGATTCTCGACCACGTCGAGGACGTCGCCATCAACGGCTTCAGCGTCCAGGGCAATCCGCAGGCGGAATCGGTCCTGCGCTTCATCGACGCCAAAAAAATCCTGTTCACGGCGGTACGGGTGTTGAATCCGTCGCCGGTCTTCCTTCAGTTGGAGGGCACCGGCAACGAAGGCATCATCATCGACGGCGGCGACCTGACCCAGGCCGCCGCGCCGCTCGCCTTCAAAAACGGCGCGACGGAAAGCGCCGTGAAGCTGCGGAGTTGAATCTGTTCCAGCCTCGCCTGCGCGGGGCTGGAGCTTAAGTGGCGAGCCACCGGTCAGACATCCTGGATTTTTCCGGTGAGATAGGTTTCATACGCGCCGAGGTCGAGCAGGCCGTGGCCGGAAAGGTTGAAAAGGATGACGCGTTTCTTGCCGGTTTCACGGGCGCGGTTGGCCTCGGCCACGACCGCGGCGATGGCGTGGGCGGATTCCGGCGCGGGCACGATGCCCTCGGTACGCGCGAAAAGCGTGCCGGCCTCGAAAATCTTCGTCTGGTGGTAGGCCTCGGCCTCGATCAGGCCGAGCTTGAGCGCGTGGCTGACCATCGGCGCCATGCCGTGATAGCGCAGTCCGCCGGCGTGGATCGACGGCGGCATGAAGTTGTGGCCGAGCGTGTGCATCATCAGCAGCGGAGTCGTTTCCGCGGTGTCGCCAAAATCGTAGCGCAGTTCGCCCTTTGTCAGCGAAGGGCAGGCGGTGGGCTCGACCGCGACGATGCGGTATTTTTTCTTCGCCGTGATCTTGCCGCGGATGAACGGAAACGCCAGGCCGGCGAAATTGCTTCCGCCGCCGCAGCAGGCGATCACAGTGTCGGGCTCCTCGCCGGCGAGTTCCATCTGCCGGATCGCCTCCTGGCCGATCACGGTCTGGTGGAGGCAGACGTGGTTGAGCACACTGCCGAGCGAATATTTGGTCTGCGGGTGCTTGACCGTGTCCTCGATGGCCTCGCTGATCGCGATGCCGAGGCTGCCCTGGCATTCCGGATCGTCGTGGAGGAGCTTGCGGCCGTACTCGGTCTGGCTGCTCGGGCTGGCGTGGACCGTCGCGCCACACGTGTGCATGAGCATCCGGCGGTAGGGCTTCTGGTGATAGCTGACCTTCACCATGTAAATGTTGCACTCGAGGCCGAAGAGCTTGCACGCCAGCGCGAGCGACGAGCCCCATTGGCCGGCGCCGGTCTCGGTGGCGAGCCGTTTGGTGCCGGCGACCTTGTTGTAATAAGCCTGGGCGACCGCGGTGTTCGGCTTGTGGCTGCCCGCGGGGCTGGCTCCTTCATTTTTATAGTAAATGTGCGCCGGAGTCTGGAGCGCTTTTTCCAGCCGGACGGCCCGCAGGAGCGGCGTGGGCCGCCACAGCGCGTAAATGTCGCGGACTTCCTCGGGCACCGGCACCCATCGGTCCGGGCACATTTCCTGTTGGACGAGATTCTCGGGAAAGATCGCCGCCAGCGCGTCCGGCGGCATGGGCTGCTTCGTGCCGGGATGAAGCGGCGGCGGAAGCGGCTCGGGAAAATCCGCCAGTAGATTGTACCACTGGTCGGGAATGTCGGATTGGGTCAGGGTGAAGCGGGTGGGGGTGGACATGATGCTGGAGGTTAATCAGTCCCAGCCTACAACCCGCCGGAGGGGCTGTCACGCCATTAGCCGCGCGTGAGCTTTGCGCCGCGGAGAGCCGGTTCAATCCTCCCACCGAAACACGGCCATTGCGCCCGTGACCAGAGAACTGACGGCCGCGATCAGCAGCAGCCAGGGCAACAACGCCTTGGGGCTGAGCAAAAGCAATGCCGGTGAGCCGAGTGGAAACAGATTTTCCCACGGCAGCCACCATGCCGCCAGCATCGCAACAATGACCGTTGCACCGAGCAACAACGTTGGACGCAACCAAGGGCGGCGGCGGGGCAGGGCCGCCAGCACGCGCGTGGTAAAGCCGCCGTCTTCGACATGGGTGTCCTGCGCGCGGAGCAGCGCGTCGAGCGGATCGTTGGTTTCAGGCGGATTCATAATTTTTGTAGGCCGATGACAGTCGCCGCCGCAATTTTTCCTTCCCGCGCAGAATGTTGGTCTTCACCGTGCCCAACGGGCAATCCAGCACCTGCGCCGCCTCCTCGTGCGACAAGCCGTTCTGGCCGCAAAGGATCACGGCCGCGCGCTCGTCGGCACTCAGCGCCTTCAGCGCCTCGGCCAGATCCAGGCGCAATTGGCTGCCGGAAGCCGCCGCCGGCCCTTCCGGCTCCGGCGGCGGTTCGACCATGTCCTCCAGTGCCAGCTCTTTTCGCCGGCGGCCGGCCATGCGAAGTTCGTTGTACGCGATACCGAAGAGCCATGCGGAAAAACGCGCGCCGCCGCGATAGGTCCCGAGTTTGTGCCACGCCTTCAAGAAGGTTTCCTGCGCCAGATCGTTGGCCAGATGCGAGTCGCCCCGGGTCATGCGTGTCAGGAAAGCGCGCACGGGCGATTGATAGCGCCGCACCAGTTCGCCAAAGGCATGGTGGTCTTCGCAGGACAGGACGCGGGCGATGAGATCGGCATCGGTAAAGGACACGCGCTATTTTTTCGCCGGCTCGGTATTCCGATTTTTCCTTTCCACCATCCAGACAATCAGAAACGCCAGGCCGATAAATAGAAAAATCAATCCGACTTTGACCGCCAGTGTCATCACGCCGATCCCGAATCCCGCCAAACCCAGGCCCCACCGGAGATCGCTGCTGGAATGGCGCGTGCGATCCGGCTGGGCGATCAATTCTCGGGGAATGGGCACGCCCTTTTCGACCATCGCGCGCAAGGTTTCATGCAGCATTTTGTTTCGACGGGAGCGAAAATATCCGATGATTCCGAAAATGGACGGGATGATGCCGAAAAAACCCAGTATCGCCACGATGTTTTGCACCAGCACGCTGGGGGACAATTTGATCTCCCCGGGATTGGCCGGGCCGGGACTGCCGACAATGTGAAGGCCCCTGCGATCAATGCTGACGGACGGAGGAGGCGCGGGATTGTTCGTGACGGTCCCGCCGGCCGCCGCGGGCTGCGCCCACAACGGGCCCGTGGCGGCGCAGAATAGCAAAATGGCGGCAAAGAAATTCCTGAATGTGGTATTCATGTTGGTCGATCGCATTTCGAGTTGTTTATAGAAGAGATGCCCCGATCAACCCGTTTGGATTCAAAATCTTTGGCTGGTGCGCATAACTTGTTGCCGCGACGACTTATTACGATGAAGTGGCGCCCCGATGTCGGCCCCGGGTCGACCACCAACTTGCCCAAAGCGATGAGCCTTCCACCCGCGCAGCGCTTCGCGCTCCAAATGCGCGCTGGAATCGAACAGAAACCGACTTAATTAGTCGTGAGTCGTTGATCGAAATGGTGGAGGTGGCGGGAGTCGAACCCGCGTGCCCCTGACCTTCGCGAACCGCATCTACCGGTGTAGCGCTGACTTGATCTCGCCGCCGTCATGCGTCAACGCGCGCTCGACGACGGCCAGCCACCGAAGCGAAGGTACGGCCCGCGCGTCGGCGGCGAGCGCGCGGGTTATGCCTGCTGTCGACGTTCGCACCGGCCAGCAGGCGTCGCCGGGCGGACGAGGCGGCCGTTTAATTAGGCCGCCAGAGGCATTGCTTCGTAGTTGCCGTTTATTGGTTTCGAAGGAGATTAACGAGCGGCTTCGGCGCTCGACAGGCAGCGGCGCGCTCCAACCAAGGGTCGAATCCGGAACACCCCCAAAAGAAAAAGTGACATGGGGCAAGCAACAAGGCTCAGGACTGCAAAAAGGCGGATGGCGCGGAAGCGATCAAAGAACGAGCCAGACAATATGCGGCGGTCGGCGGTCGAAGGCAAGCGCGGTGAGAAGCCTGCCCGGGCGCGTGTTTATTTTTGCGTTGCCTGCCAGCGTAAGACTGCGGCTGCGGCGAGAAAATGAACCGGCGGGAGTCGCGGTGGCGGCCGGTGTCATCGCGGATTTTTTCGGCTGAAAATATCGGAGAAA
>DATJYF010000286.1:0-10612 GCA_035499715.1 Opitutaceae bacterium
GTACCAGCCGGTGATGCCGCGCGCGAATCCTTCGACGTCCCCCGCCTGCGCGCTCCACACGTGCGACAGCGGCTGCTTGAGCAAGTCGAAGTTGCCCGGCGCCTCGCTCAGAATCATCGGCAGGTTGCAGGAAAGCGCCTCCAGGGCCGCCAGGGAAAGGCCTTCATAGCGTGAGGTGAGGATGAATCCATCGACCGCGCGAAAAAAATCGGCGGGCGTGGACATGTAGGGGCAGCGATAAACCCGGGAGCTCAGGCCCGACTGTTCCACCAGTCTGTCGAGTTCGCCATCCAGCTCGCCTTTTCCGACATGAAAAAGCGCGATGGGCTTCCTGGCGGCCACGTTGGCGAAGGCCCGGTAAAGGGTGACGGGATCCTTCTGGGCCGAGGAACGCCCGAGAAAACCCAGGATGGAGCGTTGGACCGGCAGACCCAGCCTCCGGCGCAGACGGCGTTTCTCTTCAGGCGAAACCGGGGCGAACAAATCCGTATCGACCCCGTTCGACCGGAGACGCAGGCGCGCCGGCGGGAGTTTCAGACGTTCGAGGGCGAAGGCTTTTTCACCGGAGGAAGTCACGATGGTGTAGGCTGTCCGCCCGAGCCGCCTTTCAATCGTGTTGTAAAGCCAGTCCAGCCTTCCGGCCTTGGGCCTCATGCCGACATAGGCGTGCGGATTATAAATCTGGACGGCCCTGATCCCAAAAAGCGGCAGGAGACGGGAGAGAAATCCCGCCTTGGAGCTGTGGCTGTGGACGACGTCCGGCTGCACTGCGCGGGCCAGCCGGAGCAACGAACGAAAAGCCGCGCCGTCGGAGAGCGCCGGCCGGTTGGACGTGCGCAGATTCACGGTTTGGCCGCCTTGCGCCTCGATCCAGGCGACCAGTTCAAACAGGCGGTCGCTTCCGCGCCGGTCGGAATAGGCCAGGTGCACGCCCACCTGCTGCCCGGCCAAAAAATGACAGAGCCCCTCCACATAGCGGAAAACGCCGTCAACCCCGGGCTCAGACACCATCAATACATTCATGATAGGCTCCTTCCCTGCTCGCGCCGACGAGCGGCCCGCCCGCGACTTCGGCGTAGACTTCAAGCAATTCGGAAACGTGGCGACCGGACGTCCAGGGATCGCGCCAATACCACTCATAACCCGCCGCCCCGAGCCGGGCCGCGCGCCGGTCGTCGTCGGCGAGCGCCTTCATTTGCGCGCCGAGCGATTCCACCGAATCGCGGACAAAATGAAGCCCGTTGACGTTGTGGCGGATGAAATCCGCGGCCGCGCAGCCATCCGAAACAATCACCGGAACACCCGCGGCCGCCGCCTCGACGGCGACCAGGCCGAGCGTCTCGTACCACAACGAGGGAAAGACCAGCGCCCGCGCCGTCCGCAGATGCCGGCGCATTTCCGGCGGCGGCACCCAGCCGGTAAAGCGGGCCTGCGGACAGAGGGATTGCACGGTCGAGCGGAGCGAACCGTCGCCGACGAAAGTGGCGGCGACTCCGGTTGCCTGCGCCGCCCGGGCGAAAAGACAGACGCCTTTTTCGATCTCAAACCGGCCGACAAAAATAAAATCGCGGTTTTCCGCCACGGGCGCCGGCGCCGACTTCGGACAATCGACCGGATTGCAGACGACCCTGGCCGGAATCCCTGCCGGCAAGCGGGGCCGCATGAGATCCAGGCTGAAAGCCGAGACTCCGATATAATGCGACGCCTTCGCCGGCACGCGCAGGATCCGGTCCTGGAGCAACGCGCGGGCATTCCGCCAGAGTTTGTGGCCGTAGTTCCGCCGGTCGCAGTTGCACCGCCAGCACGCGAGCGAGAGCGGAGTGCGCTGGCAGATCTCCCGTCGCGGATGCACGAACAGCTGGCCGTTCGGGCAGGTAGTGAAAAAGTCGTGCAGCGTGACGATCAGGCGGAATCCCATGCCGGCGGCGGCGGCGAGCGCGAAGGGCGAAAGCGCCTGACTCCAGGTGTGGGCGTGCACCAGCGTTTTTTCCGGGGATTTGTGCGCGAGAACGGCGCGCAGGGCCCGCACCGCCCGGGCATTTCTCCAGCCATCGATGAAGGCCTGCGGCCGGTTGGAATTTTTTCCAATCTCCCGCTGCCCGAGACAGATGACCTGCAGATTCGGCACGTTGCGCAGTTGCGGCGCCACCGGCCCGACGCAGCTGAAAAACGTCACGCGCAGGCCGCGCGCCGCCAGTGCCACCGCCGAGGCGACAGCCACCGCCGTCGATCCGCCCGTCGGCGCGGCGTAGTCGTTCAGGATGACGATTTCGAAGGGGGCCGGGTTCATGGCTGCGACACTCCGCTTTGCAGCAGTCGATAGCTGGTTTGAAAGCCGCGCGCCCGTATCCTGGCCAGATAGCGCGGCAGATTGTGCACCCGGTAGCGCCAGAAGGCGGCCTGCTTGCGCAGATACGAGACCGAAACAGGCAGATGGCGCCGGACAATTTCCTCCTGCTCGCGCACGGTCACGGCGGTGTCGGCCGAAAGCTGGCCGCCGCGGAGGCGGAATTGCGCCACGCGCGCCGGATAATAGCGGAAGCCGGCGCCGGCGGCACGGGCGCGCAGCCAGAAATCGAGGTCCGCACAGAGCCGGTAGCGCGAATCAAACCCGCCGAGGCTTTCGACAATCTCGCGCCGAAACAGCATCCCTTGCTGCATCAGCGGGCTGATGCCCTGCTGCAGGAGGGCGGGAATCCACGCCGGATTCCGCTCCACGGTGACGAGCGCAATCGTCCGGTCGCTTTCGTCGATCATCGAGACGTCGCCATAGACCACGGATTCCGGGAAGGCGGATCGCAGATGCCGGTAGAGGACCTCGCTGAAGCCCGGCAGCAAGGCGTCGTCGTCGTTGATGTAAGTGAACCAGTCCCATCCTGCCGACATCCTGGCCTGCGTCAGCGCGGCGTTCAGCGCGCCGTAAATGCCGCCCAGCTTGCCGTTGTCGGGAACGACATGGGCGTGGGGAAAACGCGCCTGAAGCGCCTGCTGCCTTTCCACCGGCGCGGAAAGGACATGCATGATTTCCAGCGGCTGCGTCGCCACCGAATCCACGGTCTTGTCCAGAAACCGGGACTCGCCGAGGGTCGGCGTGACGACCAAAATGCGCCGGTAGGCGGACATCATCGCGCCCTCCTGAAGATGGTGGCCGAGACCGCGGCGGCGTCGAAGTTGATGTCGGTCGCCGGCCCGGGATCGACCGCGAAATCGATTTTCGTACCCGGGTGCACCGCCTGGATGAAATCAAAATTTTCCACGACCGCGTTCCCGTCCTTCCCTCCCAGCAGCTTTCTGAATTTGCGCCGGCCGTCGACCCAGACGCTCACGCCCACCCCGTCACCCTGCGTCCCGCAACGGAATTGTCCGGCGACCCGGACCGATCCGTCATAATCGCTCACCCAGCGCCGCGCCGCCGAAACCGGAATGCCGTCCTTGACGGACGGATGCTGATCATGCGCGCTCAGCGAGATAAAAGGATAGTCGCCGGACCACTCCTGCTTCCAATCGGTGGTGTTGCAGACCGGCAACGGCCGGAAAACCGTCGAGTCGCCCTCAAACACGCCATAAGACCAACCGTGGTCCCCCTGTCGCCCGGAAAAATCGTGCGCCGAATCGGTCAGGATCTCTTCGTCGGTGGCGGGCGGCGGGGGCGGCAGTCCGGTCAGCGGCCCGGTGATGAAGAGCGGGGAATCATCCAGTGCCAGTGCCGGCGCGGGCTTCATCGCCCTGCCCTGCATGTCCATCACCGCCGTTTCCCCGCTCGCCGCCACGGTCAGCGGCTTCACGGCCCAGACGACCCGCACCTCCTCGCCCGAGGGGCGTGCAAACACCAGCGAATAGAGGCCGGGGATGCTCGCGTCGCGTCTGACAAAATCCGCCCCGTGCAGCTGCCGGATCATTGTGGCCATCGCGAAATAAGCCGGTTTGGGCGTGTGCTGCGCGTCGTCGCGCATCAGGCCCATGTTGAGCCCCTGATCGTCGTGCAATAAATACCAGTAGACTCGCTTGACGCCGGCGGAGAGGAGGAGTGCATAGGCCCGCACCAGAAATTTCGCCTGGGTGGAGTCGTCGATCGTCAGGTCGCCAGGCGCTTCGCTGGCCTTGGTGTTCCAGCCGATCTCGGTCACCCAGATCGGCTTCGGCCTGCCGTCGTTGTGTTTTTCAACCAAAGCCTGCAGGCCGGCGATCTCGGTTTCGATCCCTTCCGGTGGCGCATCATATCGGTAGGGATGGACCGAGAGCGCGTCCATGAAATCAAGCGCTCCGCCGCTCAATAATTTATCCCAGTAAGGAAGAGGTATGCCGCTGGTCGCACCGCCGACCACCGTCACATCGGGCCGCTCCCGTTTGATCGCCGCATAGGCGGCCCGCAGCATCCGCAAATAAGTCCCGCTCCGATCCCGTGTCGCCGGGCCTTTGCAGAAAGTCCCGTTGTATTCATTCCATATTTCCACGGCTTTGATCTGCCTTCCATAGTGGCGCAGCACCTCGACCGCGTAACGCGCATAGGCCGCGATGCCGTCATCGGTGCAGGGAGTGTCTCCGTGATCATAATTTTTGTTCCCGAAGCTCAAAACAATCAACGGATCGACGCGGCTCTCCTCCAGACCGCCCATGTAGCTCTCGTACTGGCGCGGAAAAACATATTTTCCTTTCTCGGGCTCGACCGTCTGCCAGTACAGTTCGTCGCGGATCTCCGTCAGCGACGCCTGGGCCACGGCGGGGATCCACGACGGCTCCCAGCCGTGGGCGAAATGCGTCATGACGCCGAATCGTTCGTCTTCCAGCAGTGGCGAAGCCTCAAGGCCGGCCGGCGGCACAAAGGTCGCGGCCAGAAGCGTGATCGGGATAAATTGCGCCGCCCTCATCATGCCCGGCAGGATTTGGAGATTGCCGTCTGGGTCGGGGCGCGCTGGAGGATTTCTTGATATAATGAAGCATGGCGACGCGCCTGCAGTTGCGCGGTGTATTCTTTCACGATGCGCCGGCGCGATTCGACGGCCATGGACTGGCGCAGGATTTTATCTTCCAATATCCTGCGAAGGGCGCGGCCCAAATCCGGCGCTCGGCCGCTCGGCGCCAGCAAACCCGTCTGCCCTTCGCTGATCGCCTCGCTGATGCCTCCGCTATCGAATCCGACGACCGGGGTGCCGCAGGCCATTGATTCCAAGACGGTGTTGGGAAGATTATCCTGGAGCGACGGAATGGCAAAGACATCGGCCGCGCTGTAAGCGGCGCGCAACAGCTCTATATTATTTAAAACCCCCAGATGACGGAAAACGGGCTCGCTCAAACAGGAGGCGCTGCCGCGCCCCAGGGTCACGAGCAAGAGATCGGGAATGTTGCGAATGCTTTCGAGCGCGGTCAGCAAAAGCGGCAACCCCTTGCGGGTGTCCTCGATAAAATCCGCGACAAATAATACGATTTTTGCCCCGGCCGGCAGGCTCAAACGCCGGCGCGCCTCGACCTGCTCCATTGGATGATATTCCTCGGCATCGATGCCGTTGGGAATGATCCTAATATCGAGATTTTTGCATAAAAGGCTGTGCCGCGCCTCCCGGGCCAGCCAGCGGCTCGGACACACGATCACGAGCCGGGACGGAGGAATGCGTGCGAACACCAATAGTTTCCGATTCATCACCCCCCGGGTCAGGTCATTTTCTCCCGCCGACGTCTTTAGCTGCGGACAGGCGCCGCACCGGCCCATGTAGCCGGTGCATGGCCCGCTGTAATGACAGCCGCCGGTAAAGGCGTTCATATCGTGAAAGGTCCATACCACCGGCACGCGGGCGGCCAGGCGCGGCAGCATGCGGTAATCGAGCAGATCGGCGACCCAGTGGAGATGCACCAGGTCGCACGCCGGCAATTGCGCGGCGAGACGCCAGCCGATGGGAGTGCGATCCGGAGTGAAATAGGCGCCGGCCTTCCGGAAAGCGGGCCGATGCCAGCGCCGGCACAACCGGAAAAAAAGACGGCCGAGGGCGGGCGGAGCCGGCGCCAGAGGGTTGTATTCCAGCGTATCTTCATCGGCACCGAATTTCTGTGCCACCAGCATTCGTGAATGAACGCCTTCCTGCGCCAGGGCGCGGTGCAACCGGTGGGCCGCGCGGGCGGCACCGCCGCACACGGCCGTGGTGCAGATTTGCATGACCTGCATCTCGCCGCGCCGGGCGGGATCACGCTGATCGTCGGACGGGCGGCACTCGGAGCCGTTGGCGGGGGCCGTCATCATAAGACCGGTTCCTCACAGCGTTGCCGGCGGCGTCTCCGCCAGCGCCAGATTGGCCTTGGGTTGTCCGCAAATCAGGCGAAACACGCGGATGAGCTCGCGGACATTGCCGAACAAAAGATAGGGCAGGTAGCCCACGATCATGCCGAGCACCACGCCCTCCTGGGCATAGTGGCGCACCAGCAGGCACATCAGGCCGGCGATGGCCGCCGTGCTGATCACCGCATAAAAAGCCAGACGGCGCATTTCCGACAGGCCGGCCAGCAGATAGCCGGCTGTTTGCTGGAGGAAAACAAGCGCGTTCCAGGAAAAAAGCAGCCAGACCAAGGTCTCCGATGGAAGCGCGACGGCATGCCCGACCCACAGGGCGATGATCCGTCTTGCGAACAAGGCGCCGAGGGCCATCGGTGCGATCGTGCACAGGACCGTGGCGCGCAGGGAAAAAAGCCAGGTCCGGCGAATCCAGCCGAATTCTCCACGGGCCTTCGCGTCGGAATAGGCCGGCCAGAGCGGCAGCATGAAGGCGTTCTGAATGATCGCAAAAAGGTTGAACAGGCGCTGCGCCAGGTTGTAGGGGGTGACGGCGGCGGCGCCCAAGGAGGTGGATATGATCACTTGCGGCAATGAAATCAGCAGCACCAATTGCACCTGCTGGATGCCGAAGCAGGCGCCCAGTCCCAGCAACTGGCGCATCGTGGCCCAGCGGCAGCGCCACGAATGGAAATTAAACCAGCCCAGTTGAACGAGCTGGAGGGCGAGCAATCCGGCGTTGGCCAGAATCAGGGGAAGCTGAGCCGCCACAATAAATTCGGCCAGTCCGACCCGCAGATGCGCGGCAAGGAGCACGCCGCCGAGCGAACCCGCGCTGCCCACCGCCTGGGCGAGGTTGTGCATCCAGCCGCGCTGGCGGCCGTAGGCCAGCCGCTGCGCCAGCGCGAGCGGGACGTTGCCGCAGAACAGCAGCAGCGTGAGGATGACCGCGCGCGGCGCCTGGTGCTGCACCGCCGGATTGGCGAGACCGAAGATCGCGGTAAAATTCAGGGCCGGCGCGATCGCTCCCACCGCGGTCGCAAGCAGCAGTCCGATCACGGCGAGAAAAACCAAGATGCTGCCCAAAAGTTCGCGCGCCCGATCCGGCCTTCCCTCGGCAAAAGCCTCGGCGAGCCGGTTCTGCGCGCCCTGCCCCATGCCGAAATCGGCGAACATGATCATCGTTCCGATGCTCGTCAGGGTCATCCAAAGCCCGAAGGCCTCGGCGCCGAGCGCCTTGACCGCGATGGGAACCTGGAACAACTGGCAGGCGATCCCGACCGTCCGGGCGACCAGGGAGGTGGCAAAAAACAGGCCCACCGCCTTCGAACGCGATGAGAGCCGGCTGAGGCGGCGGTTGATCGTTTCAAGCAGGTCCATCGGCGGCCTCCTCCCGGTTTGCGGCCAAGCGGTCCTCGTGCAACAGGAGCATGAGGCCGCAGGCCATGGCGATGTAGACGCGATGGGCTCCGGAAAACGGGCTGAAGAAAAGATTCCACAGCGCCGAGAGCAGAAGCAGGATGCACAGCGGGGCCAGCCGGTGCCAGCGCCGCACGAAGACCGTTTGATAAAGAGCCCGCAGCAGACTTGCGCCGAATACGAGGAAAAACGCTCCGCCGAACAATCCCCCCTCGGCCAGGGCCACGAGAATCTGGGAATGCAGCGCGGTCGTGCCGGGGTCCTCGCTGGAATCGGGGAATCCGCCCACGTGCGCCTCCCGCGCCGTTTCGCGGCGAATCAGTTCAAAATTGTCGTAGACGTGCGAATTGCTGAACCAGGAGCCGTGCCCGATGAGGGGTGAGGATTCAATGGCTTCGATCGCCGCCGTCGCCATGGCCGACCGCTCGACGTCGGACCGCGTGGTCCGTTCCTCATTGCGGCTCCGGGTGTGCCCGTAGGTCCAAAAAACCGCGACCGCGACCGCCGCGGTGCCCAACGGCACCAGCCACAGCCGGGATCTTCTCGGCACCATATGCAGAAGTATCAGCATGCCGGCCAGCAGGCAAAGGCCGCCGAAGCTCCGATAATCCAGCGCGAAGTGCAGCACGCCGGCCGCCCCCGCGGCCACCACCATGGCGAACCGCCCGGCGGCCGGTGCCAGCCAAAACAGCAGGACGGTTAGCGGCGCCCCGATCCCGAACTTCCACAGGTCTCCAAACAGCGGGCCCAAAATCACGGCGCTGGCCACATCGCCCGCGCACTGTCCGGACAAAAACCACAGAAAATTGCGGCGCGAGCGACCAAAGAGATAGGCCACCGCAAAAATATCGACGGCCAGAAAAATCATCCGGCTCCAGCCGCGCGCCATGTCGCGGGGAAAACTGTGCCGGTAAAGATCCGAAAAAACATAGCTGCAAAGGGCGACCAACTGGGCGGCCAGCCAGGTCCAGAGCAGCCTGCTCCGGCACAGCGGGCCGGGCCAACACTGGTTGAAAATCACGCAAAGCACCGCCCATCCCGCGGTCAGCGCCAGGATGATTTCGCCCAACGGCATCTCGCCGCCCAGCGACACCGTGAAGGAAGTCAGGGCACCGGCCAGGAACGACGCCAGCGCCGAGAGCGGAAACCGCGCCGGCGCCTGGCGAATTTCCGGGGCCGTCGCGCTGGCCTCCCATGCGGCCCGGGAAACAAGACCGTGAGTGGACGGCGTCATGATTTTCGCAAAGGTTCAGTCCCAAAATTCGCGTTGGCCGCCGGATTGGCATCAGCGCGGGCGGCCACCAGCTCGCTCAGGATTTCCGCCATCTTCGGCCCCGACACCTTCCAGGAAAGCCGTGTCGCCGCCTCCTTGAGCGAACGCGAGGCCAGCGCGCGATAGCGACCCGGATCAGTCGTGACGGACAATATATAGTCGGCGTACTCGCGGCCGTTGGCCGCCGGGCTGAACAGGCGGCCGTTGACGCCATTGATGATCACAGAGGAAATCCCGCCCACGTCAGCCGCCAGCGCCGGAAGTCCGTAAGCCGCCGCTTCGGAGAAAACCACGCCCGAGGCCTCGGCCCGCGACGGAAGGATGAAAAAATGGCTCCTTTTATATATTTCATGAAGCTGCCGGCGCCCTTCCTCCCTGCCCTTGTCAATAAAGGGAATCACCTCGACGAAGGGGGGGAGCCGGACCGGGCGCGGCGGTCTGCAGCCGACGATGGTCAGCCGGGCGTTGCACCCGCGCGTCTGCAACGTTTCCGCTGCGTGCACCGCGATATCGGCTCCTTTGCGATGCCAATCGACCCCGACGAGCAGCAGATGGCATGACGTCAGGTCGCGCGCGCGGATCAGCTTGCTGATGTCTTCCAGCTCGGGCGGATCGTGCAATCCTCCCCCATAAAACACCACCCGGATCTTGGCCGGGTCGACATCGTAGTATTCCTGCGCGGTCCGCGCTGCCCAATGAGTGGAATAGATGATGCGGCTGCAGCGGTTCAAGGCCATCTGCTCCGCCTGATGGCCTTCAAAAATGCTGCAAGGAGCCAGGTTGCTGAACGATTCGTAGAAGCCGACCATGGCGCTGAAGCAGGCGTCGGTGTAGAGGACGGTCGGCAATTCCGTCTGGAGAAAGGCCAGCAGCCATGTGCTCACGCTGAAGACCGCGTCAACCCTCGGATGCAGGGCGAGCCGGCGCTGGATCTGCCGGGCATAGCCCTGCAAAAGCCCTTCATGGCAATATCTCAGGTAGCGTTTGCGGTGCATCAGCCGCCAATAGAAAAACTGCATCCAGCAGGCGGCCCGGCGGCTGTCCTCGCACCCGATCACATCGGTTTCGACGCCGGCGTCCTCCAGCGCGCGCCGGATGAAAAAAGGAAGGCCGGACCATGAGCCGGGGCGGCTCGGATCAAAAAATTTGTTGGCGAGAAACGCGACGCGCATGGGAAACTCAAGTTAACGGGCGGCTTTTGCCATCGTGTTGTGATCCAGTCCGCGGCAGCATTCCGCCGCGCGTTCGAGATATTGACTGCAGAACGTCCGCCAGTTGAGACGCTGTTCGAATTCCGAAAAAGCCTGGCGGCAGAGTTGCCGGTAGTGCTCGGGCCGGGCGAATGACGCGGCAATCGCCTCGGCGTAATCGGCCGGGCCGGCAGACAGCGGAAGGAGCAGTCCGTTCCAGCCGTCGCGGACGATCGAGGGAATTCCCCCCGTCGCGGCGGTGACCACCGGAAGGCCGAAGGCGTTGCCTTCCGCAAATATCATTCCGTAAGCCTCGGCGCGCGACGGCACAAAGATATAGTGCGCCGAGGCGAACAACTGGCTGAGCTTGTAGATGTGCGCGGGGATGCCGGAATTCAGCACGCCGTGCTGCCGGATCCACGGCAGGTGGTGATGGTGGGCCGGCACTTTGCAGCCGGCCACTTCCAATTC
>DATJYF010000287.1:0-7437 GCA_035499715.1 Opitutaceae bacterium
ACCGTGCGGATGAGGTGGCATTGCACCAGCGTCTCGAGGCAGTTATAGACCGTGGCCAGCGAAGTGGTCGGCAGCTCGGTTTTGACCCGGGCAAAGACCTCGTCCGCCGTCGGATGGTCGCGCCATTTGATCAGGACGTTGTAAACCAGCTCGCGCTGCGGCGTGGCGCGCAGGCCGCTGTCGGCAAGCTTCTCGGAGAAGGCATCGCGGACTGGGAGGGAGCTTTTCATCTTGAGACTCAATAACCAAATTGGAATGGTTCCAAGTCGCAAGTCGGAATTGGAATAATTCTAATTCATTTTATATCCAATTAATATACAAAGCGAAACATCATTGATTTTATACACCATGCAGGCAAAATCCGGCCTAAAACAGCCCATGAAAATGAACAAATTCCTCTTCGCGTTGGCAAGCTGCCTCGCTTTTTGTGCCTCATTGGTCCGCGCCGATCGGCTCGACGATTTGATTGCCGGTTTGAGAAGCGGAGCGATTACCTCGGTCGATCCGGACAAACGGGCGGAAATTCTCAAATCCAGCGGTCAGGAGGCGTTAAAAGCCTACAATGAAAGCATGGTCAACCTCTACCTTTGGGAGATCAAGGCTTCCATCGTGGACGAGGAAAACCATGGCGGCTGGCCGTATCGTTCTTTTTTGATCTACGATTCCGTTCTGCGCAGCAGTCTGACCAAGGCGCTCAAGGCACGTTACGAGGACAAGCCGGACTCGATCCTGGCCTACGCCTGCATCTGTCCTGCCATCTACGCGGGCGATGACAAACAAGTCGCCGACCTCGAATCGTATCTCAAGCAGAATGATTCCTTCCTCTACGACCGCGAGCAGGCGGGGGTGGACAAATTCTGGCGTCCGTTCATCAAGTCGGTGCTCGACGAGCAGGCGGCGAAGGACAAACCGACCAAGTAATAACCGCGGCACTCAGCCGTGGTGCTCGGATAGCCAGCGTTCGGCCTCGATCGCCGCCTGGCAGCCCATGCCGGCCGCGGTCACGGCCTGGCGGTAGACGTGGTCGGCGCAATCGCCCGCGACATACACGCCGGGCACCTTGGTTTTCACCTGCGAGCCGTCGACCGGCAGAAAGTAGCCGTTTTCGTCCACGTCGAGCGCGGCCGCGAACGGCGCGGTGTTGGGCACATGGCCGATCGCGACGAAGATGCCGCGCGCCGGCAGCACGCTCTCGGCGCCGGTCTTGACGTGCCTGACCTTGAGTCCGCTGACCGCGCCCTCCTTCACGCCGAGCACCTCGACCGGCACGCTGTCCCAGACCATCTGGACTTTCGGATGCGACGTCGCCCGTTCGGCCATGATTTTCGAGGCACGCAGCGAGTCGCGGCGGTGCACCAGATAGACCTTGCTGGCGAAACGGGTGAGAAAAAGCGCCTCTTCGGCCGCGCTATCGCCGCCGCCAATGACCGCGACGTCCTGCTTGCGGTAAAACGCGCCGTCGCAGGTGGCGCAGGTCGTCACGCCCTTGCCGCCGTAAAGCTCCTTTTCGCCGGGCACGCCGGTCATGCGCGGGGACGCGCCGGTGGCGATGATGACGCTGCGCGCGAGGATCGTGCGGTCGGCGCAGACGAGCTTGCGCGGGGTCGAGGAAAAATCGACCGACTGCACCTGCGCCTGCTCGAAGCGGGTGCCGAACTTCGCCGCCTGTTTGCGCAGATTGTCCATCAGCTGGAAGCCGTCCACGCCCTCGGGGAAGCCGGGGAAGTTTTCCACCTCGCTCGTGGTCGTGAGCTGGCCGCCGGGCAGCGAGCCCTCGATCACGAGCGGCGCGAGATTGGCGCGCGCGGTGTAGATGGCGGCGGTGAGGCCGGCGCAGCCGGTGCCGACGATGACGACGTTTTCGATCGGGGAAGCGGACATGGGAGCGAAGAGTTCAGCTACAACTTAGCACATTTGAAAAGGGCAAAGTGGCAAGTGCCGCCGGTTTTGCCGCCGCGACCGTGGCAAGATCCGACCCTTTCAAATCACCGGGCCGTTGTCCACGACCGCATTGGGCAGGGAATTATGGTCGTCGGGCGAGCGTGGAAAATGCTCCGCCAGCAGCTGTCCGGCGCGTTCGACCCCGTGGACGATCCCGTCGGTGAACTCGCCGCGGCGAAAATACGCCTCCATCGCGGCCGCGACTTCGCGCCAAAAACTTTCGCCGCATTTCTCGTGGACGGCCCTGTCGCCATAAATCGCAAACGTGTGCGAGAGCGGCGCCACGAGGATGAGCACGGCGTTGCGGTGCCGGGTGTGGTGCATCTTCAGCCGGGCGAATTGCTCTTCTGCGACGGCGACGGCGTTCTCGGCGCGCTTGTGGTAAATGAGGACGCGCAACTCGCCGGAGGTCTTTTTCTCGGCCTCGGCAATGGCGGACACGATGCGGTCGTGCTCAACCTGTTTAAGGAAATGGCGTGTCTTCATGTCACCAGCTCCCTCCTGCGCCACCGCCGCCGAAACTCCCGCCACCGCCGGAAAATCCTCCGCCGCCGAATCCGCCACTCCCGCCGCCGAAGCCACCGCTTCCTCCACCCCAGCCGCCCAACCACATGCCGCCCGAGCTGGAGTAGACGCGCGATCGCCGGCGAATGGACCAGAAAGAAAACACGATCATGACGGCCACAAAGAGCAGCGCGAACAGATTGGTGCCGTTTTGTTCGGTTGAATCGTTTGCCGTCGAGCCCGTGCCCTTGTATTCGCCCTTGGTCGCGGCGATCATATCGTTCACCGCCGCCTCGAGTCCGCCGGCGTAATCGCCCGCGCGGAAGCGCGGTTTGATTTCGTGATTGATGATTTGAAAGCACGTCGCGTCGGGCAGCGCACCTTCGAGGCCGTAGCCAACCTGGATGTAGATTTTGTGCTCGGCCACGAAAACGAAGAGCACCGCGCCGTTGTCGCGGCCTTTTTGGCCGACGTGCCAGCTTTGCGCCACCCGCACGGTGTAATCCTCGATGGAGGAATCCGTCTGCATGTGCGGATAGATCGCGACGACGATCTGGTTCGAGGTGTCGCGCTCGAATTGCTCCAGCTTTTGGTTCAGCGCCTCAGCCGTGTCTTGCGAAACGATGCCGGCGTAGTCGTTGAAATACTGCGTCGGCGCCGGCGGAATGACCTCGGCGGCGCGGATCAGCGGCGCAGCAATGGCGAAGGCCGCCGCGAGCAGCGCGGTCCGGACAAACCAAAAGGAAAAAATGCCAGGGCGCGGCACGGTTACTTAGTCGCTCCCGCCGGCTGGGAAAAATCAAACTGCACCTTGGGCGCAGTCTCGGCGCCGGCGGTCGCCTGGAAATACGGATGCTCCTTGAAGCCGAAGGCTGCGGCGAAAAACACCGCCGGCACGCGCCGGATCGCGCTGTCGTAGGCCTGGACGACCTCGTTGAAACGTCCGCGCTCGACCGCGATGCGGTTTTCCGTGCCTTCGAGCTGCGCCTGCAGCGTCTGGAAATTCTCCGTGGCCCGGAGCTGGGGATAGTTCTCGGAGACGACGAGCAGCCGCGACAGCGCCGAGGTCAGCTGGCCCTGCGCCTGGTCGAATTGCGCGAGCTGCGCGGCGTCGGTCGGCGCCTTGTTCGGGTCGATGTTGACCCGTCCGACGGAGGCGCGAGCATCGGTCACGGCGATGAGCGTGGATTTCTCGAAGTTGGCCGCGCCGGAGACGGTGCTGACGAGGTTGGGAATGAGGTCGGCGCGGCGCTGATAGACGTTTTCGACCTGCGCCCACTGCGCGTCGACCGCCTGCTGCTGGTTGACGAGGCCGTTGTAGGAGCCGACGGCGTACAACACGACGCCGAGGATGAGCACCGCGACGACGCCGAGGGTGATGAGGACGGTTTTCATAAATTGCCCGGAAATTGGGGCAATTTGCCGTGCGACACAAGCGGACTGACGTTACAAGAACGCGCTTTCTTTCCAATAGTACGCTGGGTAACCTAGTCGTCACGCTTGGTACTCCAGAATGAAAACCAGAATATTTATCAGTGCTCTAAATTGTTGAATTTGCACTCACCACGCGTAGCTGCGGCGGATTTTCAGCGGCTGGTAGAGTTCGGGCGCGAGTTCCTGCAGAAAGCGGCTGGGGGAGAGCAGCATGGCCGGACCGCCCTTGGTGTTCACTTTCGGAAAGCAGAGATAGAGTTCGTCCTTGGCGCGCGTGACGCCGACGTAAAACAGCCGCCGCTCCTCCTCGAGGTCGCCGCCTTCGATAGCGCGGCGCAGCGGAAAAAGCCCATCGGCGAGGCTGATAAGGAAGACGACGCCGTATTCGAGGCCCTTGGCCTGGTGCACGGTGGTGAGCTTGAGCGCATCGGCGTCGGGATCGATCTGGCGGTCGCTCGCCTCGGAATTGAGCAGCATGATTTGCGCGAGCATCTCCTGCATGTCCTCGAAGCGGCCGGCGAAGCCGATGAGCGACTTGAGGTCGTCGAGGCGCGAAACGTAG
This sequence comes from Opitutaceae bacterium, assembly GCA_035499715.1. Lineage (GTDB taxonomy): Bacteria > Verrucomicrobiota > Verrucomicrobiia > Opitutales > Opitutaceae > DASRHD01. The sequence goes on from DATJYF010000287.1 coordinate 4,442, forward strand.
TTGGCGTAGGCGCCCTTGAGGTATTCGCCGTACCAGCCGTCGATTGCGAGTTCGACGGCGTTGGACGGCTTCAGGTTTTTCATCGCATCGCCGACCTGCGAGAGCGAGGCGGTGAGGTCGACCCAGTCGTCGCGCGCATCCTTCGGTACTTTCGCGGCGACGTCGGGCGAGGCGAGGGCATCGAGGAAATTTTTCTGCTGCGATTGGGCGAGGGCGAGCGCGGCGGCGTGGAGTTTTTGCGCGCCCTTGTCGCCGACCTTGGGCAGGAGGATGGCGACGCGCTGCCAGGCGGCGGTGTCGGCCGGGTTGTAGACGAAGCGGAGCAGCGCGACAAGGTCGCGGATGTGCGCCTGCTCGAAAAAGCGCACGCCGCTGGTGATGACGTAGGGGATTTGCAGGCGCGAGAGTTCGAGCTGGAGGTCGAGCGCCTGGAAGTGGGCGCGGTAGAGCACGGCGATATCGCCGAGCGAGCGGCCTTCATCGACCAGGCCCTTGACCCGCTGGACGATGAACGCGGCCTGTTCGCGCCCGTCCATGGCCTGGACGAGGAACGGTTTTTCGTGGCCGGGCCGGGCGGCGCGCAGTTCCTTGTCGAAGTGGCGGCCCTTGGGCTGGGCGGCGAGCACGCCGTTGGCGAGGTCGAGGATCTGCGGCGTGGAGCGGTAATTGGTCTCGATGCGATGGATGACCGTGCCCGGATGGCGGTCGGGAAACGTCATGATGTTTTCGAAATTCGCGCCGCGCCACGAATAGATGCACTGCGCGTCATCGCCCACGGCCATGACCTGGTGGTGCGCGCCGACCAGGTCGACGATCTGGGCCTGGAGCGTGTTGGTATCCTGGTATTCGTCGACCAGGACGTGACGGAAACGCTGTTGCAGGTAGGCGGCGACGTCGGGCATGCGGCGCATGAGATCGAGCCAGAACTCGAGCAGGTCGTCGTAGTCGACGACGTTCTGCGCGCGTTTTTTCGCAGCGTATTTCTGGGCGAACTCCGGCAGGCGGTCGATCAGGCCCTCGTGCTGCGGGAAAAAGTGCGTGACGATCTCGGGCAGGGGCCGCTGGGTGTTGCGCGCGAGCGAGATGATTTCGTGGAGCGGACCGGGCCGCGGATGGGTCTTGTCCTTGAAAAACGTCTTGTCGAGGTCCTCGACGGCATCGCGGAGCACGTCTTCGGATTCGTCGGCGTCGAGGATGGTGAAGTTGCGGGGCAGGTTGACGGCCTCGCCATGGACGCGGAGGAGGCGGTGGCCGATGGAGTGGAACGTGCCGCCCCAGAAGCGCGCCGGCTCGAGTCCGGTGAGGTCGTGGACGCGGTGGAGCATTTCCTTGGCGGCCTTGTTGGTGAAGGTGAGGAGCAGGATTTCGCCCGGGCGGACGCCCTGGGCGAGCAGCCACGCGACGCGATAGGTGAGGGTGCGGGTCTTGCCGGAGCCGGCGCCGGCGAGCACGAGGAGCGGACCGGGCGGCGCGGTCACGGCGGCGAACTGCTCGTCGTTCAGGCCGCCGCGGAAATCGATGGGCGGGAGCGCGCCGGGCGAGGGGCGGTCATTTTCGAGGACGAAATCCATGCGGGAGCTTCAACCCTCGCGCAAAGCCGCCGGGGCGCAAAGCGAAAGTTTCTAAGAAAAATGCGCGTTGTGCGTCGATCACACGAAGGATAATCTTCCACACTCCCATGAAAATTCCGCTTCTGTTTCTTTTCGGCGCGCTTACGGCCGCCGCACAGCCTGCCCTCACAATCTACAACCAGGATTTTGCCGTCGTCCGCGAACGCGTGCCGCTCGACCTCAAGGCTGGCGAAAATTCCGTGGTATTTTCCGGCGCCACGCGCCAGCTCGAGCCCGACTCGGTGGTGCTGCGCGATCCGGCGGGGAAGATTCCGTTTCAAGTCCTGGAGCAGAGCTACCGGGCGGACACGCTTTCACCGGCGTTTTTGCTCTCGCTCTACGAGGGCAAGGAACTCGATTTTCTCGTGCGCGGTGAGAATGCCAAGGAATATACCGTGCACGGCAAGGTGATCCGTAGCGGTTACGCGCCGGGCGGCGAGAGCGAGACGCCAATCGTGGAAGTCGACGGCAAGCTGCGCTTTTCGCTCCCAGGCGAGCCGCTTTTTCCGGCGCTGAGTGACGCCGGCGTGCTCAAGCCCACGCTCGTCTGGCAAATCGGCGCCGAGCGCGCGGCGCAGTTCGACGCCGAGCTCGGCTACGTGACCGGCGGGATGAGCTGGCAGGCGGCCTACAACTTCATCGCGCCGGAAAAAGGCGACACGCTCGACGTTGTCGGCTGGGTCACGATCAACAACACCTCCGGCAAGACTTTCGAGAACGCGACAATCAAGCTGATGGCCGGCGACGTGAATAAAATTCAACCGCAAGAGCGAGCCTATGGAGGATACAAAAGCGCGGTGCCGACAAGTAGTTTTTTGGACACAACTGTCACGGGAAAAGCCTTCGACGAATTTCACCTCTACTCGCTGCCGCGGGCGGTGACGCTGCATGACCGCGAGACCAAGCAGGTCGAATTCATGCGTGCCACCGGCGTGCGCGCGCCGACGGTCTACGTTTACGACGCAACGAAGAACCCCACCAAGGTTGCGGTGATGCGTGAATTCAAGAACAGCGAGGAAAACGGCCTCGGCCTGCCGCTGCCGAAGGGCCGCACGCGCTTTTACCGCAAGGACGACGCCGACAACCGGCTCGAATTCGTCGGCGAGGACACGATCGACCACACGGCGAAGAACGAGACCGTGCGCGTCAAGACCGGTGATGCCTTCGACATCGTGGCCGAGCGCCGCGGCACAAACGAATCGGTGAGCAGCATGAAAAGCCAGGCGGACCAGTCATTCGAGATCAAGCTGCGCAGCCACAAGGCCGAGCCGGTCGAAGTTCGCGTCGTCGAACATCTCTACAGCGGCTTGAACTGGCAGATCACGGAAAAATCCGACGAATTCACGAAAAAGGACGCGCACACGATCGAGTTCCGCATCCCGCTCA
>DATJYF010000288.1:0-2364 GCA_035499715.1 Opitutaceae bacterium
GGGTGCTCCTCCACCCATTGGGCGATCTCCTGATTGCGACGCTGCGAGAACTCGCTGCGCTGCATCTTTCCGAGCATCAGTTTCCGGATCAGCACGTCCTTGCTGAGCCCGTTGTAATACTCGCGCAACTTTGGATTCGCCTGGATGAACTGGTCCAGTTTGGCGTCGATTTCCGGATTTCTCCGGAGCGTGGATTCCTGCTGCGCCTTTTTTTCGGCGATTTGCTGTTTTAGTGACATGATATGTGTCCTGATTTACTCCAGCCATTGGTTGGGCAAGGCGGCTGGTCGCCAGCGGCGATTGACCTTGTTTGAACGAATGCCGTTCAAATTGTTCACAAAGCGTCCAAATCGAGCCGGCCCTCCGCGGGAGCGGTTGATTTTTTGATGTCGAGCACGGCGAGCTCAAATTCCGTCTTGATGCGGGAGGAGGTCCCGCAGGCGAGCCACAGCCGAAACAACGCCGGCACGCCCGGACTGAAGCCATAGAGTTCGCGCAGGCGAAGGTCCGCCTTTTCAAAATTTTCAAGGAGGTGCGGCGGCAACGGCTGGCCCTCGACTTCAATCACCGCTCCCCTGGTCTCGACGCTCATCTGGCTCCGTCCTTTCCGGGCACGGCTGAGGATTTTTGGCGGAGGTCCGCGATGTCGTGGCTCAATTTCGCCAGTTGCGCGGACAGGGCTTCGTTTTGCTCGATAAGCGAAGCCATGAGCTGGCTTTGCTCGGCGATCTTCTGCTCCAATTCCGCAGGCAACGGATTGGGCTCCTTGGCCGGATCGGCCACGGCGAGCACCGGCCCCAACGGCACCACGGTCGGCGCATTCGGATTCAAGTTCCAGTTCGCCCCGGCCTCGCGGCGATAGACGGTGTGCGCCTCGTGCATCACTTCGGGGTCGTTCGGATCGACTAGGCGGCCGACCGGGTACGCCTTGAGCGATTCGCCCAGGCGCACCTGCTCCATGTTATTTTGGTCCAGTTCCGTGCCCGCGACCGGCGCGGGCGGCGCCACAACTGGCGGTGGAGCCGGCGCCTTGGCGGATTCCTTTGTCATGTGCTGGCAGCCCGCCAAGGCGAGCGCCAGGACCGGCAGGATGATCTTAGTTTTCATGTTTCCAAATGTCCTCGTTGTTGCGATTGCCCCGCGTGCCCTGCCCCTGATCGATGGTCTGGGTCACATAGAGGTAAAACTGCTTTCCGGCGGGCACGCGGACGAAGAAACCGTCCCGCTCAATCGCCTCCTGGATCTGTTTCGCATAGGCGTTGAGCACGTCGGCCGTGCCCTGAAGGGCGGCATTGCGGGTCGTACCCGAGGCGATCTGCGCCACGCCGAGCACGGTGTCCTGGGTCTGAACCTGCTGGAATCCGCTGGCCACGCCGGCCAGGAAGGTGGAGGCGAAGAGCTTGATTTCCTCCAAATTGTCGGTGCGGACCAGATCGCCAATCAGGCCGGCCGAGCCGTCCCGCAGGCCGAACTCCCCGGTGTCGTCGTCCTTTTCGCGGTCCAGGGCTATGCCAGTCAGGACCAGCTCGGTGCCGTTCATGGCTGAACCGTCGCGCCAAACAATGACCCACTTGCCGGTGGCAGCGATGCGCTCGCGCGAACGGTCGAGTTGCGCCCGGCCGTGCACCTCGGCACCAGCCGGAATGATGAGCCGGCCATTGTGCCAGACGTCCTCGGTCACAAGCCCGATGACCGGAGTATCGAGCCGGGACGATTCAAGCGTGATGACCGTCTGGCACGGAATCAACCGCCCGTAAGGCGCGTAAACTTTTGACAGCTCCGTTCCATTTTCCACCGATTTTCCCGCCGAAAAAATAGAAATCGGCAGCGGCTTCGGCTGGCTGGCGGCTTTTTTTCGCGCATCAATCGATCGCGGTCCCGCAACCGGAGAACTGTCAGCGGTAGGGATTTTCAGGGGCGCGGCTTCGCGGGTGAACGAGGCCAGCGGCACGCCGGTTTCCACCGTTGTGACTTTCGTCATCTGCTCCGACTGGGCCTTTGCCCGCAGGTTGCTGCGGTAAAGGAGCAGCCCGCCCACGGCCACGAAACCGAGGAATACGGCCAGATTGCCGGCCGGTGACTTGAGAAACTTGACGATTTTCATGGTCACTGCGGCACGATCAACTTCGCGTCGCGCTCGACCCGCGTGACGAGGATGTTGAACTGATTCTTGATGCTCAGGTTTGCACGGCCTCCGGTCGGGCTACCGGTGATAGCGAGAAAGGCCGTAGTCGTGGCCTTGGACGGAACGATGCCCGAGGCATCCGCGATGGAGGCGTAATACACGTTCTGGCCCACGCGGACCGCGAGCCGCTGCGGCTGGTAGCGGACTTCCGTGTCGCCCTTGTTTTCAAAACGCAGCCT
>DATJYF010000289.1:0-4651 GCA_035499715.1 Opitutaceae bacterium
GTGCGAGGCATTTTATTATGTCGGCATGATGCATCTTCTCGCGAACGAGCCCGAAATTGCTCGGAGATTTTTCGAAAAGTGCGTGGCCACGAATGTAACAGAATTTTTGGAATTCGCTCTCGCCCGCGCAGAGCTGAATCGCTTGTCAGGCAAACACTAAAATCCCTCGCCTTTGGGCGCCAGGCGGATGCACAGCAGCTACGAGGTCGCGGCGAAATAGCGGATCGAACCGTCGGCTTGGGTGTGATCTAAAATGCAAAATACTATCTTAATAACTTACGATCATGCCGCTCTGTGTTATAAGTACGTTTTGTTTGCAAAAAAATGGCGATAGCCCATCTGCCATTTTATACTCTTTTCGCAATCGGCACGATTATCACGGCTGGCGATATGTAGATTTGAAAATACCTTGCGAGAAAAACAAAATGTCCAGGCATTGCCTTGACGCTTTGTGCAGCGGACCGGCAGCTTAGGGGAAACACCACATGCCAGACGAAACGCGTTCCTCCCGTTCTCAAAAGCCCAAGGCCCTTCCCAGCCGCATCTATGTGGAGCGCAACGGCCAAGGTGGGTGGTCGCTGCGACTCTCCAGCGACGAGGAACCCTTTGGCAATTATCCCAGTTCGTTCCATGCCGAGCGCGTCGCTCGCAGCTACTGCCAGCAGGTCATCGTCCTGGACGAGCCCGGCGCCGGCGCGCGCCTCGGCCGGGATTTTTGACTATATAGTCCGTTCAAAATCCCTCGCCCTTGGTGGCGAGGCGGATGCGCATGAGATAGGAAGTTGCAGTAAAATAAAGCGTCGAGCCGTCATCGCCCCAGGCGCAGTTGGCGATCCGAATGCCGGGCGTGAGCGACTGGATGAGGCCGAGCTGCCTGCCGCCCGGTGAAATAATATACAAGCCGCCGGGGCCGGCGCCAAAAATATTGCCCGAACGGTCGATCTTCATTCCGTCCGGCAGGCCGGCCCTGCCCGCTTTGACCTGATCGGTCGCGTCAAAGAAGACACGACCATTGGCGATCGTGCCATCGGTCTGGACATCGTAGGCCATCCAGACGGCGCGCTTCGGATCGGAAACCGCGACGTAGAAGGTTTTCTCGTCCGGCGAGAAGCCGAGTCCGTTCGGAAAGGTCAGGTCGCGCGTGAGCAGCGTAAGCCCGCCCTTCGGGCTGAGCCGGAAGACCCCGTTGAAATCGAGCTCCTTCTTCGGGTCTTGGTTGCGCTTGTCGAGGCCGTAGGGCGGATCGGTGAAATAGAGGTCGCCGTTCGACTTGAAAACGAGGTCGTTCGGGCTGTTGAAACGCTTGCCGAGGTATTTTTCGGCAAGGGTGGTCTTCGTGAAAACGGACTCGTTGAGCCAGTCGATGCGACGGTTGCCGTGATCGCACATGACCAGGCGGTCCTGGACGTCGAAGATCAGTGCGTTGCTGCCCAGTTCCCAATCCGGCGTGTCGCCCAGATCGTAACCGGCCGGGCGGAGAAAGACCGAAATCCCCTCGCCTTCCTTCCAGCGATAGATCGTGTTCCGGGGAATATCGCTGAAGAGCAGGTAGCCGCCGCTTTTGCGCCAGACCGGTCCTTCCGTCCAGGTGAAGCCGCCGGCCAGCGTCTCGATTTTGGCCCCGGGTGGGATCAGCGCGTCGAGCGCAGGGTCGAGGCGGACGATTTTGAATTCGGGAACGTCGGCGCGGCCGGCCGAAAAACCCGCGGCAAAAAGCAGGAGAAAGCAGACGAGGGATTTTTTCATGATGACATGGGGTTGAAGAATTCAGGCCTGCAAGGCGATGTTTCGCACGTCTAAATGAGTTGTGCCTCAACCCAATTAACTTTTTCTAATGAAAGAACCTCTTCCTGCATGAAAGCCCTCGTCCTGACCGACTACAAACGCTTCGCCCTCGAGGAGCGACCGGCGCCCGCGCCTCAGCCCGACGAAGTGCTGGTCCGGGTGCGGGCCTGCGGGATCTGCGGCAGCGATGTCCATGGCATGGACGGCAGCACGGGGCGGCGCATTCCGCCGATCATCATGGGGCACGAGGCGGCGGGCGAGATCGCCGGACTCGGCGCCGCCGTGGCCGGCTGGAAAAAAGGCGACCGCGTCACGTTCGACTCGACGGTGTATTGCGGCGAATGCTGGCATTGCCGGCGCGGCGAAGTGAATTTGTGCGACAACCGGCGGGTTCTGGGCGTGTCCTGCGCCGACTACCGGCGCGACGGGGCGTTCGCCGAATACGTGGCGGTGCCACAGCGCATTCTTTACCGGCTGCCGGATAATCTGAGCTTTGAGCAGGCCGCGATGGTCGAGGCGGTTTCGGTCGCCGTGCATGCCGCGCGGCGCGCCGCGCTTGCGGACGGCGCCTCGGCGGCGGTGGTCGGCACCGGCATGATCGGGTTGCTGGTGGTCCAGGTTCTGCGCGCGGCCGGTTGCCGGCCGGTCATTGCGATCGATCTCGACGAGTCACGCCTGAAACTGGCCGGGCGCCTCGGCGCGACCGCGACGATCAAGGCCGACGATCCGGCTCTGATCGAGCAGGTGCGCGCGCTGACCGGAGGACGCGGCGCGGATGCGGCCTTTGAGGTCGTCGGCCTCACGCCGACGGTCAAAACCGCCGTTGACTGCGTGCGCAAGGGCGGGAGCGTCACACTCGTTGGCAACCTCGCGCCGCAGATCGACCTGCCGCTGCAGGCCGTGGTCACGCGCGAGCTGCGGCTCAACGGCACCTGCGCCTCGGCCGGCGAATATCCGGCCTGCCTGGAATTGATCGCCAGTGGAAAGGTGAACGTCACGGAATTCATCAGCGCCACCGCACCGCTGGACGACGGCCCGCAATGGTTTGAAAAATTGCACCGCGGCGAAAAAGGCCTGATGAAGGTGCTGCTTAAACCCTGACCCGCGCGACGCGTTTCCTTTATTTCCATGAAAAAACTGCGAACGGCCCTGATCGGATGCGGCAAGGTCGGGCACCTGCACGCCGCGGCGTTGCGCAGCCTCGACGAATCGCAGTTCGTGGCGGTGTGCGGCCGCACGCGGGAAAAAGCGGATGCTTTTGCGCAACGCTACGGCGTGGCCGCCTTCACCGACGTGAGCGAGATGGTCGCAAAGGCGAAGGTCGAGGCGGTCTGCGTGTGCACGCCGCATCCGCAGCATGCCGGGCCCACGATCGCGGCGGCGCGGGCGGGCGCGCACCTGCTGGTGGAAAAGCCCCTCGCCTCCTCGCTCGCCGATTGCGACGCGATGCTGGCCGCGGCACGCGCCGGCGGGGTCGTGCTCGGCACGGTTTATCAGCGGCGGTTTTACCCGCCCTGCCAGCGAATTCATCAGGCGATCACCGCCGGCAAACTCGGCACGCCGATGCTTGGGGCCGCTGTCGTCCTGGGCTGGCGCGATGAGGCCTACTATCGCAGCGATCCGTGGCGCGGCAGCTGGAAAGGCGAAGGCGGCGGCGTCCTGATCAACCAGTCGTCCCATCAGCTCGATTTGCTGCTCTGGTATCTCGGCGAGGTGGAGGAAGTGTTCGGCTACTGGACGAATATCAACCACCCTTACATCGAGGTGGACGACACCGCCGCGGCGGTGGTGCGCTTCAAAAACGGCGCGCTGGGCAACATCGTGGTCAGCAACAGCCAGAATCCGGCGCTCTACGCGCGCGTCACCGTGCACGGGTCGAACGGCGCGTCCGTCGGCGTGCAGACCGACGGCGGCATGATGTTCGTGCCCGGGCTGTCCAAGATCGCCGAGCCGCCGTTCAACGACCTCTGGACTGTGCGCGGCGAGGAAGACCGGCTCGCGCCGTGGAAGGACGAGGACGTCCGGCTTTTCAATTCGGTTGATGCGACGGAATATTTTCACCGGTTGCAGATTCAGGATTTCCTGCGTGCCGTGATCGACGGCCGTCCGCCGCTGGTGACCGGCGAGGAAGGCCGGCGCTCGGTCGAGCTCTTCACCGCCATTTACCACGCCACGCGCGACCGGAAAGTCGCGAAGTTTCCCCTGTCCGTCACCTGACGTTCATGACCGACCCCACGGCTACCCCAGCCGCGCTCCACGCCGCCCGCCCCACCCGCGTGCGTCACCGCGTGCTGTTCATGCTGTTCGTGACCGTGGTCATCAACTACATGGACCGGAGCAACCTCTCCATCGCGGCGACTAGCATTGCCCATGATTTAAATCTCGATCCGGTTCTTTTGGGCAAGCTCTACGCGGCATTCGGTCTCACCTACGTAATTCTACAGGTGCCGGGAGGTTGGCTGATCGACCGCGCGAGCGCCCGCGTGATCTATGCGATTCTCTGCGCGCTATGGTCGATCGCGACGATCCTACAGGGATTTGCCGGCACATTTTTGATCCTATATTCGCTGCGCCTGCTCCTCGGCGTGTTCGAAGCCCCCGCTTATCCGATCTGCAACCGGGTCGTCACCTCCTGGTTCCCCGAGCGAGAGCGCGCCGGCGCCATTGGATTTTATACGTCGGGACAGTTCGTTGGTCTGGCATTTCTTAATTGGTTTCTTTTTCAAGCGCAGAAATCCTTTGGCTGGCAGTTCGTTTTCATTCTCACTGGAATCGTCGGCCTCGTCTGGGCGGGCCTCTGGTTTCTTTTTTATCGCAATCCTTCCGAATCCGGCCGCATCAACGGGGAGGAAATGGATTACATCCG
>DATJYF010000290.1:0-3583 GCA_035499715.1 Opitutaceae bacterium
AGTTTCTGCCCGCGCCGGCGCTTGCGCAGGCCGCGCTGCTGGTGCACCTCGAGGATGTGGCCGATCGACTCCTCCTTCGACGAATCGATGAAGGAGCAGGTGTTGACGATGACGACGTCGGCCTGCGTGGCATCGGGCACGACCTGCATGCCGGCCCGGTGCAGGTGGCCGACCATGATTTCGCTGTCCACGAGATTCTTGGCGCACCCGAGCGAGATGAGGCTGACTTTAATCATGCCGGAGTTTGGCGGGGGGGAACGGATTCATGACGAAAAAACCGCGGCGCGGGCCGCGGTGTTGGAAAACGAAACGCGTGGCGGGCCTATTTCTTCTTGGGCGCGGGCTTGCTGGCTTTCCGGCGCTTGAGGTAGGCGGCGCGACGTTTCCGTTTGATGACTTTGTTGTATTGTTGACCCATGTTAAAAGGAAAGGAGTTAAGGATTCAGGCTGGTCGCGGAGAGTCAAGAGCGGCGGATGGTCTCCGGTGCCGGTACGTCTGAGAATGCTGCCGGGCTGCCTCACCCCACGATCGACCTCAAGGGCACCCCCGTCCGCAACCCGATAAGCGCGAGAGCGGTCAGGACGACGGCGGAGGAATCGGGGTCAGCAGAAATGCGTGAGTCTGGCCGCTGGTGGTCATGCCAGTTCCCACGATGTAACCGGAATCGCTGATGGCATTGCCAGATATCAATGAGGAAAAATCGCTGGTCGACAAATCGACCAGCGTGTCAAGGTGGGTCAGCACTCCGCCGGAATAGATGAAGGCGGGCCCGGTCTGGCTGACTCCCGCCGCGGGAACCGCCGCCAGAAACAAAGAATCAAAGACCTCTCCCACCATCTGGCCGGCTTTGTTCATTCCATATGGTATGGCCGTTCCAAGATAAGTATTCGTTCCCTGTGAAAAGAAAAAACCGGTTTCGCCGCCAAAGCCTACTGGATACCGTTGCGCGTTCCCCGCAATTTGCCCCGAGTTATTGATGGCGATGATATTTACCTTCTGGCTCTGATCCGATATGCCGCCAAGGTTTGAGAAGATTTGCAGCATGGTGCCGTTGGCAAATACGAACGCGTGGTGGTCCTCGTCGAGGAAGCCAATGCCACTCGCGGCGGTGCCGGCAATAAAGTTGGCGTCGTTGATCGCGGTGGCTTCTGATTCGTCGCCGCCGAGCGTGCCCAAATCATGCATCACGCCGCCGTAGTAGGCAAAAGCGCGGGACGTGCCGTCATAGGCGATGGCCGAGGATCCCACGGCGATGCCATTATTATTGATCGCGCTGCCGGACGAAGTGTCTCCGCCGAGGGTTCCGAGATCGGTCATGACTCCGGTGGCGAAGGAAAAGATAAAAGCATGTTGCGGGCCGGCCGCGGTCGCCGCCGTCCCGACGATCAGCCCATGGTCGTTGATGCCGGCGGCGGAGGAATAGTCCCCGCCGAGAGTCCCGAGGTCGATCATCGTGCCGTGCCACCAGGCGAAAGCACGGGACACACCATACGTCGTGGTGGAGGTCCCCACGACCTGTCCCGCGTAATTGACACTGGTGGGCGAGGAATAATTTCCGCCCAACGTGCCAAGATCCGTGATGGTATAGGAGTATTGTGCCTGTAAAACCGGGACAAAGCCGGCGAGGACGATGGCCAGAAGGCTCGTGAGGCGGATATTCATCGTTTTTGCCGAAATATAAAACAAACGGTTTGCTAATGTGACGGCGAAGGAATGGGAGTCATCAGAAACGCGTGAGTTTCGTTGCTGGTGGTATGGCCGATCCCCACGATGTAACCGGAATCGCTGATGGCATTGGCGGACACCAAAAAGGAAAAATCGCTGGTCGATAAATCGGTCAGGGTGTCGAGAAATGTCAGCACTCCGCCCGAATAGATGAAGGGCCCGTACTGGCTGGCTCCGGCGTCGGGAACCGCGGCATCCAAGAAATCGACGACCGTTCCCACCATCTGGCCGGCATTGTTCAATCCGGCTGGCACGACGTTACCGAGATAGGTGTACGTTCCTTGCGAAAAGAAAAACCCGGTCTCGCCACCAAAGCCCACTGGATATGGAAACGCGTTCCCCGCAATCTGCCCCGAGTTGTTGAGGGCGGCGATACCCACCCCTTCGGTACTATCCATTTCGCCGTCAATGTTCGAAAAGATTTTCAGCATGGTGCCGTTGGCAAATACGAACGGATAAACGTTCCCGGACACGGAGGCGGTGGTGGTCGCCGAATCACCGGCAATCACGTTGGCGTCGTTGATCAGAGTGGCTTCAGAATAGTCGCCGCCGAGCGTGCCCAAATCGTGCATCACGCCGGCGTAGTAGGCGAACGCGCGGGCCGAGCCGTCGTAGGCGATGGCCGCGGAGCCCACGGCGATGCCGTTATTATTGATCGCGTTGCCATACGAAGAATCGCCGCCGAGGGTTCCGAGATCGGTCATGATTCCGGTGGCGAAGGAAAAGATAAAAGCATGTTGCACACCGGCCGAGGTCGCCGCCGTCCCGACGATCAGCCCGTGGTCGTTGATGCCGGCAGCGGAGGAATAATCCCCGCCGAGAGTCCCGAGGTCGATCATCGTGCCGTGCCACCAGGCGAAAGCACGGGACACACCATACGTCGTGGTGGAGGTCCCCACGACCTGCCCCGAGTAATTGACGCCGGCGACGTAAGACTCACTTCCGCCCAACGTGCCAAGATCCGTGATGGTATAAGAGTATTGTGCCGCCGACACCGAGGTAAAGCCGGCAAGGAGGACGGCCATGAAGCTCGTGACGCGGGTATTCATCGCTTTCGCAAAGTGGAGCCAGAATGGTGCCAATCGCCCCAAAATTGCAAAAACAAGCAGCTACGGTTTTCCCTGATTCAGGAGCGGGGGGATGGACTCAAGCCGTTCCAGGTTCAAGCTTCGAGGTTTACGGTTCGGCGTTCGCCGTTGCGCATTCAAGGTGTTTGCCGTTCAGGGCGCGGCTACCCTCCCTGCGCCAGCAATAGACGAGGGGGCCGCGTTCGCGGTCGAGCTGCTTGAAGAGCGCCGGATCGGCGCGCTTTTGCAGGGTGAGTTCGGCGACGCCGCCGGCGTCGCAATTGAGGAAGCGAGCGAAGGCCTTGAAGTGCTCCGGCCGGCCGATGATCCGCGACAGGCCGGCGGGCGGCGCGGCGGCGGCGCGGCGGTCGAGCACGAGAAAGCTGTAGGGAGCGCTGCGCAAGTCGATGCCGGCGCGCCGGCCGAATTTCATCCAGCCGCCGTCGCTGAAAATTTTCGGTGGCGGTGTGGCGAAGTGGTGACACCAGTCGCGTTCGCGCCCGGCCGCAAGCAGGCCGCAGGCGGCCTCATGCGTGCACGGTGCCACGATGCGGAATTCGCCGCGCAGCTCCTCGCGCAGCTGCTGGAGCGCACGGCTGTCGGCATGCGTGCCGGGCTCGACCCAGAGAACAGCGGCGGCACGGCGGACCAGCGCAAGCAGCCCGGTCCGGGCTCCGGCCGAAAGTTCGTTTAGCACGTGGCTGATGACGAGCAGGCCGGAAAAGGCCTCACCTTCGCGCCAGGGTTCGACCGCCAGACAGGGAAAGGCCTGGCGCGCGGCGCCGGCGGC
>DATJYF010000291.1:0-19320 GCA_035499715.1 Opitutaceae bacterium
CAAGACGGGCTTCAGCGACAGCCCGGTGACGACGGGCGCCTACACGATCGCGCCCCTCACGCTCAACTTCGAAGCGGAAAGCCTGAGCTACACCGGCAGCGGCGCCACGACCTCGGTCCAGACCGACAAGAATTCCAGCGGCGGCAAGTGGGTCGAGCTGGCCGGCAACAGCGTGGGCGATCACATCGACTTCACCGTGCCGAACGTGGCCGCCGGTACTTACCAGCTGAAGATGGAATGGAAGGGCAACAACACCCGCGGCATCCTCCAGCTCTCCGTCGACGGCGCCAACCTCGGCTCGACCTTGGACCAATACTCCTCGGGCCAGACCTATCCGACCACGACCTTCGGCAACGTGACCTTCAGCACGGCCGGCAGCCATGACGTCCGCCTGACCGTCACGGGCAAGAACTCAAAGTCCAGCTCCTATCAGCTCTCCGCCGACAAGTTCACCTTCGTTGGACAGTAAGCTCGCCTCAGCAAGTCCGCTTCAACTCTGTCAGTCCCCAACCACAAATCCCAACCATGAAAATAACATCTGTATTATCTCCGTCGATGCGGCCTGCCGCTTCGACTTTTTCCTCCGCTTTCAGGCCCGGCCTGAAAGTCGCGAGCGCGGCGGCGTTTTGCCTCCTCGCCGTGTGCATGGCCGGCCGTCTCTCGGCGCAGACCACCAACTTTGAGGCGGAAAGCCTCAAGTATACCGGCAGCGGCGCAACCACCTCGGTCCAGACCGACAAAAATAGCAGTGGTGGCAAATGGGTCGAACTCGCCGGCAACAGCACCGGCGACCATATCGACTTCACCGTGCCCAACGTGGCCGCCGGCACCTACCAGCTGAAGATGGAATGGAAGGGCAACAATAACCGCGGCATCCTCCAGCTCTCCGTCGACGGAACCAACCTCGGCTCCACGCTCGACCAGTATGCCTCGGGCCAGACCTATCCGACGACCACCTTCGGCATCGTGACCTTTGCCGCGGCCGGCAATCACGACATCCGGCTGACCGTGACCGGCAAAAACTCCAAGTCGAGTGGTGAAGCTCTCTCCGCCGACAAATTCACCTTGATAGGGATCAATGAGGGTATAGTGGCTGCCCCGACCTTCACTCCGCCCGCCGGCACTTATGCAACCGTGCAGTCCGTGACCATCACCACTACGACGGCCGGCGCTTCCATCCGCTACACCACCGACGGCAGCACGCCGAGCGAAACCGCCGGCACGCTTTACTCCAGCCCGGTCAGCATCAGCGCAACGACCACGCTCAGTGCCATTGCGTTCAAGGCCGGCATGACCGACAGCAGCATTACCACGGGTATTTATGGCATTTTCGTCCCGCCGCAGCAAGTGATCGCGCCCACCTTCAGTCCCGCTGGCGGCACATACAGCTCGACGCAAACTGTGACGATTACCTCGGCCACCAGCGGCGCCTCCATCCGCTACACGACGGACGGCAGCACGCCTTCGGAAACCGCCGGCACGCTTTATTCCGGCCCAGTCAGCATCAGCGCCACGACGACGCTCAATGCCATCGCTTATGCGGCCGGCATGACAGACAGCACGGTGACGAGCGCGACCTACACGATCGGCGGCGGGGGCAATGTCGTCACGCTTTTCGACGGCACGTCCTTCGATGGCTGGACGCAGGTCCCCGCCAATTCCTGGACGCTCGACACCCCCAACCTGGCCATGTCCAGCCTCGGCTCCGGCCGCGGCTTCATCTATGCGAACAACAAGTATCAGTTCTATCGCCTGCGGTTCGAAATGCGCCACCTTCCGGTTACCGGCGGAAACAAGGACCACAAGTCCTGCATGGTGTTCTTCGGCACCTCGCCCTCCCTCGACGCCATGGGCGGCATCCAGTTCCAGTACCCCAATGGCGGCGATTGGGATTACCGGCCGGGCGTGAACAAAGGCGGCGGCCCGCATTTCACCAGCTTCCCGCACCCGACGCTCGACAGCTCGCAGTGGTTCTCGGTTGAAGTTCTCATCGACGGACGGCACGGAACGGCCCGCCTGGCGGAGGCCCAGCCGGTCGGGAGCAAGGCGACCGAAGTCATCGACTTCAATGATCCTACGGACGCGGTCACCGGCTATTTCGCCTTCCAGATGCACAACAGCGGCCTGCACGACGAATACCGGAATGTCACGATCGAGGTTAACCCCGCGGTCGACGACCTGATCACGACGAAATAATCGTTTGAAATTTCTGCGCGGGCGCCTCGCGAGGGGCGCCCGCTTTTTTTCGGCTGCCGGCGGAGCCGGCTACTTCAGCGGGCCGGCCGGCGGCGGCTCGTAAGCTTGCAGCCGCTCCAGCCAGGCGCGCGCCTGTGTATCGGCGGGATTGATACGCAGTACCTCTTTGAAGTGTTCGGCCGCCTCCGGCAGCCGGCCGGCCTGGGCCAGAGCGATTCCCAGGTTGAAATGCGCCTCGGCATAATCCGGCCTCAGCTGCAGCGACTTTTGGTAGCTCTCGATCGCCTCCGCCGCCCGGTGCATGCGCAGCAGGGCGTTGCCGAGATTCAGATACACCTCCGGATAGTCCGGCTTGAGGCTGAGCGCCTGCTGATACTGGTCGAGCGCTTCAGGCAGCCGGCCCAGCTCGGCGAAGGCGATGCCAAGGTTGGTGTGGGCGTTGGCATCGTCCGGCTTGATCTGCAGCGCCTGTTGGTAGTGTTGGACGGCCTCGGCCAGGCGGCCGGACCGCGCGAGGGCGATGCCCAGGTTATTGTGCACCTCCGCGTTTTCCGGCTCGAGGCGCAAGGCTTGCTCATATTGCGCGATGGCTTCGGGCAGCCGGCCCAGCTGCGCCAACGCCACACCCAGGTTGTTGTGCGCGTGAACATGCGCGGGATTGATCTGCAGCGCCTGCTGAAATTGCTCGATTCCCTCGGCGATCCGCCCTTCCCGGTAAAGCGCGCTGCCCAGGCTGTCGTGGGTGTCGGCATGATTGGGCCGGAACTCCAGCGCTTCGCGGTACTGGGCGACCGCCTCCGGCAGCCGGCCCGACTGCGCCAGTGCTTTTCCGAGATTGTAATGGGACTCGGCATAATCGGGCTTGGCCTGCAAGGCGCGCTCGAAATCGGAGATCGCCTCGTTGATTTTTCCGCCCTGGTCCATGAGGTCGGTGCCGAGGTTGTTGTAGGCCAGCCAGCAGTCCGGATTGCGCGCGATGGCCGCGCGGTAAAGCGTCCGAGAATCGCGATAAAACCCGCTCTGTTGCCACGCCATCGCGCTCAGCGCCGCGAGCAAAAGTGCGGCCGCAGTGCCACCCGCCGCGCGCCAGGCTGCAGCAAGGCGCACGCCCAGATTGGCCAGCCCGGCCGAAGCCAGAGCGATGAGGCCCAGATTCGGCAGATACTGGAAATGATCCGCCACAAAGGAATAGAT
The DNA here is from genome assembly GCA_035499715.1 of Opitutaceae bacterium. Classification (GTDB taxonomy): domain Bacteria; phylum Verrucomicrobiota; class Verrucomicrobiia; order Opitutales; family Opitutaceae; genus DASRHD01. Next base: position 3,391 of record DATJYF010000291.1, read on the forward strand.
GAACGGAAAAACGTTGAAGAATCCCAGCACGGGAAACAACGAGCCGCAAAAAAACAGCCATGCCGCCAGCGGCGCGCGCGAACGCTTCCGCCCCAGCCACAACCCCACCGTGAGCGCCAGCACGCCCGCGAGCGGCAGCCATTGCCATGCCGCGGCTGGATCAATGTTCCAGCGCGGATAGATGAAGGTAAGGCGCGCCGGCCAGCCCAGATGCCCGAGATAAAACCAGATCACCCGGCCGGCCAGGAGCGTGCGCTGGAGCAGCGTCAGCTCGAACGGCGCGCCTTCCGCACCGATCAGGTTGCGTTCCACCCAGGCGGTGAACAGCCCTCCGACCGCGCCGCACACGAACCACGGCACCAGCGGGCGGACGTCGCGCCGCCAGGACAGACGGCCGCGCCGCCACCAGAAAACCACGAGCAAGGCAGCCGGCAGCGTGGCCGTGACGGTCTTGGTCAGCAGCCCGCAAACGAAGCAAAACAGGGCGGCCGCATAGTGCCGCGGCTTGCGCTCGCGGTCAAAACGCAGGTAGGCCAGCGCCGCGCACAGATAAAATGCGGTCGAAAGCGTGTTTTTCTGCTCCGCAATCCACGCCACCGATTCGACGCACACCGGGTGGACGGCAAAAATGAACGCAGCCAGCCATGCGCCGGGAACAGCCAGCCGCCGCAGGATCAGCGCGAGCAGGCAGGCGTTGCCGGCATGCAGCAGGATGTTCGTGAGATGGTAGCCGGCCGTCGCGTCGCCCCACAGCCGGTGCTCGGCCCAAAATGCGCTGTGCAGCAGCGGATAATATTGCTGGGTGGCGCCGAGCTCGAACCAGATGCGCCAGAGCCCATGCCAGGAGCGCAGCGCCGCGCGCGTGACGTGCCCGTCATCGTCCCACACCAGCCCGCCGTGGAGCGCGGGAAGATAAACGATGAACGCCGCGCAAAAAATTCCCGCCGCCACCCACCAGCCGGAGGCCGCGGGCCGACCTGATCCGCCGCCGGCGGAAACGGCGGCGGCACGCGCGGCGGGCGGGCGCTCGGGCATGACGACGGAATGCTAGTGGGCGGCAGGCGGCGCATCCGGCGCCAGTTTGGTCGACTGCCAGGCCAGAAACCGCCAGGCCCCGTCCTCCAGCCGGTAAACCGCCAGGAAACCGAAGAGCGACGTGGACGGCTCCTTGCCCCTGTCGGCGGACTTGATGTGACAGCGGCCGGTCATGAGCACGATGTTCGGCTCGACCTGCTTGAAGTCCCGCCGCACGTACTCGATGGAAAAATATTTCGTGGCTCCGCTCACGAGCGTCTCGGTATAGGATGCCTTGTTGTCCACTTTGCCGACGGCGTGCGCGTAGCGAAGATCATCGGAGAAAATCGCGCCGAGCCGGGCGGGATCAGCGGCAATGATGGCGGCGGCCCGTTCGTCGTCGGCTTTGCGAACAGCGTCGAGCACCGGATCGGTTTCGGCGCGCAGCGCGGTGAGAGCCAGGAAGCAGAGCAAGGGGATGAGTTTTTTCATGGGCGTTCGGAGGTTCGCCCCACGGTTATGCAGTTCCCGGCCGGAAGCGATTATTTTTGTCTGTTCTTGTCGCGCCGGCCTTCGCGGCTACGATTCGTGAAAAAAGGATCCGGTGCGCGCAACCGACTTTGAATTCCGCTACCGCTTCTGGCTGATCGTGCTGCTGCACTGCGTGGCGTTCAGCCTCTATTATTTTGATCATATAAGCTTCGGCGCCGCCGTGCTTCATTTGCTCGCACCGCCGGCCGGTCGCGGCTGGCTGCACCTCGTCTATGGATTCGGCGCCGGCCTGGTTTTTGCCGGCGCGCTGCTCCGCACCTGGGCCACGGCCTACATGCGGGCGGAGGTCGTCCACGGCCTCAAGCTGCATGCACACACGCTCGTGGCCGACGGACCCTACCGGCACATGCGCAATCCGCTCTATTTCGGCGTGATGTTGATGGCGGCCGGACTGGGCGTGATGGCCAGCGGCCTCGGCTGGATCTTCCTGACCGCAAGCATTTATGTATACCTACTCCGCCTGATCCGGCGCGAGGAGGCCGAGCTGCGGGAGGCGCAGGGCGAGTCTTACGCGGCATATTGCCGGAGTGTGCCGGCGTTTTTTCCGTCGTTGAGGCCGCGCCTGCCCGCCGGCGGCCGCCAGCCGCGCTGGCGCCAGGCCTTCGTGAGCGAACTCTTCATCTGGATCTACGGCCTGGCCGAGCTGGTCTTTGCCGTGACCCTTCGGGGCGGGCCGACGTTGATTTTCATCGGCGCCGGTTTCACCATCAATGCGCTGGCCATTTTCGCGACACGCGGCCGGCCGCAGCCGGCGCAAGCGTGATTTTCGCAACGGCTTCAAAAGCTGCCGGAGACGCCGCCGAAGAAGCCGCGACGGGCCCCGAATTTCGGAGCGCCGACGCCGATGCCCGTGCCGTCGTCGAGTTCGTAGCTTTGGTCGAAAAGATTGGTCACGTCGAAGCGCAGCGTCGCCTCGTGCAGACCGCCGAGTCTGACGCGGTATTCCAGACCGAGATTCACCGGATAATATGCGGGCAGTTTTCCGGTGTTGGCGAAACCGCGGCGCATACCGTCGCCGTAGATGGCGTCGGCGTGGATCGTGGCGCGCTTCCAGGCGTAGGCCGCGCCGGCCGAGGCGGTGTAGAACTGGTTCTGGTCGCGATAAACATCGTGAGTCGCAATGTAGGCCAGCTCGTCGGCGCTGAATTCAAACTGGCTGGAAACGATCTGGCGGGCCTTGGCCTGGGCCACGGCGAAATTTCCGTAGGCGGAAAAGCCGCCGCGAACGCAGCTGGCGGATAATTCCACGCCGTAGATCGTGCCGCGGGCAAAATTATAGGGCGAGAAAATGTTCGCCGCGCCAAACTGCCCGTCATCAAGCTGGTCGGTGGCCCGCTTGTAATAGCCGTCCAGGCCGAGCTGGAAGCCCGGTGAAAAATCGTGCGTGACGCCGGCGTCGAAATAATTCGAGCGTTCGCATTTCACCGGATCGTCCGTGTCCACCTCGGCAGCGTTCGTCGTATTGTCGAATTTGCTCACGCTCGTGGGCGAAACGTTCTCCAGCGGCGGCGGAATGAAATAGCGCGCATAGCCGGCATGCAGCGTGGTGGCATCGGACGCCTTCAGCACGGCGCTGACGCGCGGGCTGACCTGATTTTCGTGCACGTAGGCGCTGACGGCGTCGAAACGTCCGCCAAAATTCAGCGTCAGGCGCGGCGCGGCCTTCCATTCGTCCTGCAGATAGAGCGTGCCGTCGTAGCCGCGTTTGGCGTGGTTGTCCGTGATGACAAAGGGCGGCGCCTTCGCGATCGGCTCGCCGTTGAGGGGGTCGATGTCGTCGTCTTCGGCCGCAAACACCGCCACGTCGTCGTGGTCGCGCGCGCTTTCCGTGTCGAAGAGCAAGCCGCCGCGGACGGTGTGCGTGTCGGCCGCCTGCCAGGTGAAGTCGCCCTGCACGCCGTCGGTCAGGATGTCCCGATAGACGCGGCCGGCCACGCCGTTGAAATAAAGGTCGCCGTTTTCATCCGGACGAAACTGGAGGCTGCCGTAGCGGTTCACCTGGGCGATTTGGAATGAAAGGTCGCCGGCGGTCTGCTGGTAGGCCACGATGGCGTAATAGGATTGCTCCGTCTGGGTTTCGTTCAGGTCGGCCGAGTCTGCCACGGGAAAATTTTTCACCTTTTTGGCGAACTCCAGGATGGGCGACTGACCCGGATTGTTGGGAATCTGAAAGTCGGCGTGCGCGCCGCTGAAAATAAAGCTGAGATGGCTCGTGTCGGTCAGGCGGGTGGAGATATAGCCGAAAGCCTTGGATTGATCGGTCGCATCATGGAGGGCGCGGGCGGCCGGTGTCGGATTTTCAATCCCGAGGTCGTCATGCAGGTAGCTGCCGGAAAAATAATAGTCGGTGCTTCCCGTCGATCCGCCGTAGGAAAGGCCGGGATGGAGCGTGTCGTGGCTGCCGCCGTAGAACGAGGCTTCGCCGCCATGCAAGCCGGCGCCGGTCTTGGTCTGGATGGAAATGATTCCGTAGTTGCCCCAGGGGTATTGCGCCGGCAGCGCGCCGACCTTGAAAGAGGTGGTGTCGACAAACCGGGTGTCGATTTCTTCGCTGAAGCCGCTGATGCTGCTGCTCCCGCGCGGCAGGAGGATGCCGTTGAGATAATATTGATAATACGGGTCCTCCAGGCGGAAATGCACCTCTCCATTGCTGTCCTGCGACACGCCCGGCGCCCGGACCACAATCTGGCTGAAAGCCGAGTTCGCGCCCTGTCCCATGGTTTCGATCTGGTCGCGGCTCAGCGTGTAGGTGCTGGTCCCCAGGCTGAAATCGGTCTGCACCGAGGGACGGACCACCATCCGCGGCAGAATCGTCGTCTCGTCGGCCGCCCGCAGCGGCGCGCTCCAGGCGCACGAGAGCGCCAGCAAAAAGAGCACGGCGGTGGGCGGGCGGCGGGATGGAAATTTCATGCGACGGGCCGGATTTGGCGGGGAGGGGCGCAAAGAATTTAGCAAGACTTGCCGCCGATGTATGCCGGGCCGAACCCAAAATTTTTGCAGGACATTGCCCGGCAGGCGGGCTCCGCGCGCTCAGTGCCGTCGCTCAGCGTCCGCCCAGCGCACCGCTTCGCGCATGAGTTCGCTGGCGTTGTTCAGACCCAGCTTTTCCTTGATGCGCGCCGCGTAGCACTGGACGGTTTTGATGCTCAGGTTCAACTGCCCGGCCACCCGCCTGGTTTCAAGGCCGCCGCCGAGCAGCCGGAAAACCTCCAGCTCGCGGTCGCTCAACAGGTCGGCCGGCGAACGGGTGCCGGATTTCCGCGCCGGGTCGTCGACGATGCGTTCCGCCAGCCCGGCCAGCAGCTTCGGGCTGGCATAAACGCCGCCGCGCAGCACCTCGTGGATCGCCTCGATGATCTGGCCGGTGGACTCGCGCTTCATGACGTAGCCCCGCGCGCCGGCGCGCAGGGCGCGCTCGGCATAGGAGGCGTCCTCGTGCATCGAGAGCACCAGAATCCTGACCGCGGGATGCTGCACGCGGAGATCCTTGATCAGATCGAGGCCGGAGCCGTTTTTCAGGGAAAGGTCCACGATCACGATGTCCGGCCGCGCCCTGGCCATCGCCGCCCGCGCCGTCGCGGCATCTTCCGCCTCGCCGCACACTTCCAGGTCGCCGCGGCGCTGGATCAGATTGATCAGCCATTCGCGCACCAGCGGATGGTCATCGACCACGAAGACCCGCCGCCGGCGGGAGTCTTTGATTGCCGGGGACGCGCTCATGCGTTCAGGGCCGGGCGCCGCAGACGGCACACGATTTTTGTCCCGCCTTCCGCCGGTGTTTCAACGGAAAAATCCGCTCCGATCATGGCCGCGCGGTGGGCCATGATGCGCAGCCCCATGCCCTCGGTCGGCCGCCCGCGTTCCGGCAGGCCGGTCCCGTCGTCGCTCACGGCCAGCGTCAGCCCGGCCGCGTCCGCCCGCAACCGGAGGGTGATGCGGCGCGGCCGGCCGTGCCGCGCGGCGTTGCGGACCGCCTCCTGCGCAATATGGAAAAGATGCGAAGCCACGACCGTGTCCGGCAGGTCGGCGTTGCCCGAACAATGGCACTCGCATGCCAGGTGAAACTGCTCGGCCGAGGTCGCGGCCAGCTCCTGCAACGCCGCCGCGAGGCCGCCCTCCTCGACCGACACGAGCAGCAGGCCCCGGGCCAGCCGCCGGGTCTGGCCGATGCCATCTTCCACCAGGCCCACGATCTTTTCCGCCTTGGCCGCGGACGCGTCGTGCCTCTCCGCCAGCTCTTCCGCCAGCACGCGCGCGGCAAATGCGGTGCCCGTGAGATGCTGGCACAGCCCGTCGTGCAAATCGTGTCCGATGGACAGGCGCTCCTTCTGGCCGATCGCCACGATCTCCTTTTCCAGCCGCTCGCGTTCCGCCACCTCCGCCCCCAGGGCCGCCGTGCGCTGGCGCACCCGCTCCTCCATTTCGCGCTGCATGGCGAGCAGGCTGTCCAGCAGCCAGATGAGGATGAGATAATTCCCGAACGTGATGACGACGTTCCAGCAGGGAATGAACCAGCCGGCATAACGCGCGCCCGCGGCGAGGTCGCCCGCCAGCATCACGGCCACGCACGCCGTGGCGACCAGGATCGCAAATTTCCAGCCGCGGCTGATGACCGCCAGCGCAACGGGCAGAAAATAAAAAAGGTGCAGGGAAATCTGGTCGCCGCTGTCGATCGCATAGTCCACCAGGCCGATGGCGAGAACGAGGCCCCAGGTCAGCGCCGTCAGCCGGTGCCGCCGGGCCGGATCGGCTGTCAGCACCAGATGCCGGCCGGAATTTTTGATCCAGGCGGCCAGGCCTGCGCGAGGTAAACCGGCTTCGGGCATGACCTGCTTAAAAAACAGTTCGTCGCGGCTGCCAAGGCAAAGCCGGCCGGGCCCCGGCGCCTCAGCCGCGGCCGCCGCGCAGCGCGACGATGTTGGCCAGGTCGTGCTTTTCGAACTCGTCCCAGTAGGCGTCCTCAAGCTGTTTCAGCCGCTCGTCGGGCGTGGGGGGCGGCTCGACGCCGGGCGTGTCGGCCAGCGCACGCTTGGCCTGCTCGGCCGCGTAGTCGCGCTCGGCCAGACGCGTGACCAGCTCGTTCCAGAACGTGTCGTTGTCGAACTCGGCCATGATCTCGCGCAGACGCTCGTCGTCCTCGAGCTTGGCCGAGGGGCCGAGCCTGCCGTCGTCGTCTTCCTCGACCAGGTCGGCACAGCCGAGCGGCGTGGCCAGCTCGAGGATTTTCTGGAAAATCTCGTCGTAGCGCCGGATGGCGGGCGACTCATCGCCCTTGCGCGCCACGGTCACCCAGCGGCCGAGGTAGGCCAACTCGAGCAGCCGCGCGTATTCCTTGGGCGTGAACGAAAATTTCATTCCACCAACTGGGACGCGAACCCGGCCAGCGCGCAATCCCGGAATTTGCCCGGCCGGCGTCAATTTTGGGCTGGCGGGGCAGCCGCGGCCGGCGCGGGCTTGGGCGCGGGCGCGGTAAATTTCACCGGGATCTGTGCGCGCACCACCACCGGCTTTCCATGGCTGGTGGGCGGCGCGAATTTCCACGCGGCCACGCCCTGCACCGCGGCATAACCGAAGGCCGGATCGGTGGCGGAGACGACCCGCGGAAGCTGCACATTTCCATCGTGGTCAATGAGAAATTCGACGACCGCCTGACCTCCGGCCACCTTGCCATTCAGCGCGGAGGGAAACACCGGAGGATGGCGCGACAACATCTGCGGCTTGGCGTCGAGTTCCTTGATCGGACAAAAATCGGGTTTTTCTCTTTTTAGTTCCCACAGCAGCTCCAGGGCCGTGCTGCTCACCGGCACGTCCGCCCCGCCCGAATGCCAGAATACCTGTTTTACATCCATCGGAGCCCAGGTCGGCTTGCCCCCTTTCATCGCCGGCTGAAATTTCCATTCGTCGAGCATCGCGATCAACGCCAGGCCGAACTCCGGGCGCGTGGCCTTGACGACGGTGGACTGCGCGACCGACCCGTCCGGACCAACGAGAAATCTGATTTCAGCCGAACCCTCCACACGGTCACGCAACAGTTCAAATGGATACACGGCGAAGACCGTGTTGGCCGGCTTGGGCGGAATGTCGAAGCGCAACTCGGGCGGGAGCTTGCTTTGATCCACGTCGTCGTCGACGTGGTACGGCTCCTCGCCAACATCCATTCCGTTTCTTTTGACAGAAAAGACGATGTTTTGTGTGATGCGCGTGCTGACTGGCACTCCTTTCCGCGTTCCCGGCTCAAACCGCCACTTCATGATCGCATCCAGGGCCGGCTGGTCGAAAAAAGGATTGGTTGAGGCCACGACCACCGGATTGCGTACTCGTCCTTCAATATCCACGACGAAATTCAGGGTTACCTCGCCATTTGATTCCGCCATGATCAGCGCACGCGGATAAAGGGGCCGTTCCCGGTGCACGACGCGCGGCGGCGAGTCCGCCGTCTCATCAAAATTCACCGGCACAATGAATAATACCGGCACTCGCACATCCTGCGCGACCGGCTGACTGTTCTGTCGGGCCGGCGCAAAAGTCCACTTCAGGACGGCCGCCTCGGCCAGCGGCCCGAGTTCGTCCGGCGATCCGGCATCGGCCACAGCCTTGGTGACATGCCCTACGGCATCAATGCTCGCGGTCACATAGAGCTTGGGTCGCTGGGCGTATTTTTTGGCCTGCGCGCGCGACACCTCGGGCGCGACGAGGCTGAGCAGCCGCGGTGTGGCGTCGGGCTTCTTCTGGCTGGAGCACGCCGGGTTGAAGATAACGGTGAAGCGAACCAGCGAATTCACCGGCTGACCGTTGCGCAGGGCCGGTTTGAAATGCCAGCCGGAACGCCAGTCCATCGAATCGATGATGTCATTTTTTAATAGCTCATCGGTTGCGATCTCCTGATTGACCACCAGCTTCCCGCTCGCATCGATAAACGGGGTGAAAATGATGTAGCCGATCTCTGGCGATCCTTTCAAGCGCTCGGGGTAATAAGGCTTTTGCGGCGCCCAAAAATATTCCTTAAAGCTCGGCAACGTGTCCGGCGGATCGTGCGGATCGACCCACGACAGGCCGCTGACAGTAACATCCTGCGCGGCGAGTTTCAGGACGAGGACAAAAAACAGGGCGAGCGTGAAGCGGGATTTCATGCGCCGGGCAGCGTGCCGGGCCGTCGCGCCTGCCGCAAGCCCGCGTTGAGCCCGACAGCTCCTACGGCGGGCCAGCTTCGGAGGATTGACCCGGCGCCCCGCGTCGCGCTAACTCTCGCCTTCCATGTCCACCGCCGAACCCCCGACCGACCTGATGGAGCGCATCGTCGCGCTCGCCAAACGCCGCGGCTTCATCTTCCCCTCCTCCGAAATTTACGGCGGGCTCAACGGCTTTTTCGACTATGGTCCGCTCGGCGTCGAGCTGAAGAAAAACATCCGCGACTGCTGGTGGAACGACATGGTCCGCCGCCGCGATGACATCGTCGGCCTCGAGTCCTCCATCATCATGCACCCGAAGGTCTGGGAGGCGAGTGGCCATGTCGCCGGCTTCACCGATCCGCTCGTCGATTGCAAGGTGAGCAAGCAGCGCTACCGCGCGGATCAACTTTTCTTTGCGCCAGTGGTAGTACGAAAGGGTCTTGAAGTTGAAGAAACAAAGACCACAAAATCTATAGCCAAAGAGGGATTTACTTCTACTGATACGGAAGCAACGAGCACTCAGATTAAAACTGAGGATGAAATTATCGGTTACGTTTCTGTTCTCGAAAGCGAGAATACCAAAGGAGAGCTTCAATCCGCTGCCGAAGCCTTAAAACGAAAACGTGCTGCTAAAGGCGAATTGCTACCTCTCAAAATTCGGGATTTCACAGAGGCCCGGCTTGAAGAAATAACTTTGATCCCCTCGCCGGCCACCGGCGAGCCGGGCAGCCTGACGCCGCCGCGCGCGTTCAACATGATGTTCGAAACCTACGTCGGCGCGCTGCGTGACGACTCGGCCAAATCCTATCTCCGGCCCGAGACCGCCCAGGGCATGTTCGTCGATTTCAAGAGCGTGGTCGACACCGGCCGCGTCAAGCTGCCCTTCGGCATCGCCCAGATCGGCAAGTCGTTCCGCAACGAAATCACGCCGCGCAACTTCATCTTCCGCTCGCGCGAATTCGAGCAGATGGAGATGGAATATTTCATCCACGAGGACGCGGACTGGGACAAGTGCCACAAGGAGTGGATCGAATGGTGCCGCCAGTGGCTGCTCAGCATCGGCCTGCCCGAGTCGCACCTGTCGCTTTACGCGCATCCGAAGGAGAAGCTGGCGTTTTATTCCAAGGGCACGGTCGACATCATGTTCAAGTATCCGTTCGGCGTGCAGGAACTCTGGGGCATCGCCGCGCGCGGCAATTACGATCTTTCGCAGCACGCCAAGGCCAGCGGCAAACCGATGGAGATTTTCGACGAGGCGACGAAGAAAAAATTCGTGCCGCACGTGATCGAGCCGGCGGTGGGCGTGGACCGCATCCTCCTCGCCGTGCTCTGCGCCGGCTATGCCGAGGAGGATGTGAAGGACGAAAAAGGAAATGTCGAAAAGCGCACGGTGTTACGCTTCAGCCCGCGGCTGGCGCCGGTCAAGGTCGCCGTGCTGCCGCTGGTGAAAAACAAACCCGAACTCGTCGCGCGCGCCGAGGCGTTGTACAAAAATCTCAAGCGCAAGTACGCCGTGTTCTATGACGAGTCCGGCGCGATCGGCCGGCGTTACCGCCGGCAGGACGAGATCGGCACGCCGTGGTGCGTGACAATCGATTTCGAAACGATCGAAAAGGACGGCACATTCACGCTCCGCGACCGCGACTCGATGCAGCAGAAGCGCATCCACGAGGCCGAGCTTTTCGCCCTGCTCGAGGAAAAAGTTTACTGAAGCATTCCAGCCTAGTGGTGCCGCGGCTGGAAGCTGGCAAAGTAAACCGCAGGAGCTGCACCAAAGTAGCCTTCTGAACGTGAAATCTCCTGGCCGGATGCAGTCGCTATGATCACCGTGGGAAATCCTTCCAGCCCATATTGGTTTCGAAGCGCGTCGTTCTGTTCCCGAAGGGCCGCCGAGAGTTCGTGGTCGTGCGGAAAATCGAGCCGGACGAGGACGTAGTTTTTGGCAAATTGCTGGAATTCGTAGGTGTTTAAGACCTTGGCGTCGAGCTGTTGACACTCGCCGCACCAGTCGGAGCCGGTGAAATCGATCAGCAGTTCCTTGTTTTCCCGTGCAGCCTGCTCCTTCGCAGCGGAAAAATCGGTCAGCCAAGTTCCAGCGGGGGCATCTGTCGGGGCATTTGCGGCCGGTTTCGCGCCGATTGCAATATGGGAGAATTGGCGAAACAGGTAGGCGCCGATCAAAACAAACAGAACGCAAAAAATCACAAGACGTTTCATCTGCGATGCAGCAGTATGGCAGCCGAATACATTGAGGGTCAACCGCGATCGCGACCCGATTCCGCCAGCTTTTTGCGTTTCACCTCCAGCCGTTTGGGTTTTGGCTGGGCGGCACAGATCTTCACGCTCAGCGACCGCGACTCGATGCAGCAGAAGCGCATCCACGAGGCCGAACTCTTCGCGCTGCTCGAGGAAAAAGTCTATTGAACGGCCGTCTGCAGCGCGGCCGCCACGGTTTTGGCCAGCAGCGCCGCGCCGGCCTGGTTCGGATGAATGCCGTCGCGGAAAAGCTCCGGATGTCCGGCGAAGGCCGGCGTCGGATCGATGACGCGCAGGCCTTTTTCCGCCGCGACCTTGCGCAGGATGGCGCGGATTTCGACGAGATTTTTTTCCTGGATGGTGTAGGCGTCGCTGAAAGCCGGCAGCGGCAGGCAAAGCCACACGGCGGGTTTGGAAGGCAATTGCGCAAAGTAACCGGCCAGCCCGGCGGCATCGGCCGCGAACTCGTCGCGGTGGGCCCAGTTGACCGGCTTGCTGTCGTTGGTCCCGAGCTTGATCACGACGATCTGCGGCTGGAAATCCGCCGCCCGCTGGAAGGCCGGCTGCTTCCAATAAGGCTTGTTGCCGTTTTTCAGCAGCGTGGCGCCGGACACGCCGAAATTCACGACCTGATAGTGCGGGCCAAGCAGGCCGCCCAGCACGGCGGGATAAGCCATGTGCACGCGGTCCGGTACTCCGGCCCCGAAAGTGATGCTGTCGCCCACGCAGGCGACCCGGACCGGCGGAGGTGAGGCGAACACGGCGGCGCCCGCCGAGAACAGAAGAATGGCGGCCGCGGACGCCGCCGTGAAAAAGCGCAGTAGTCGGGATGGCATGAAAACCAGCAAGCCGTGAAACCGGCGCGGGATCAAGGCGGCGCAACGATGCGACGGCCCGCAGGCAAAGGATCGGCGGCGGCCGCCTTCGCACCCCGCCCGCCTGACGCGCCGGCTATTTTTTGAAGCCGGCGAGATATTCGCGCGGCCCGCTGCCCGGTTCATAGCCGACCTGGCGGGTGATTTCCCTGCCCGAAGAATCCAGCGCGATGAGCGTGGGATATCCCCACACTTGAAATTGCTTTTCCAGCGCACGGTTCTGCTGTTTCAGGGCCGGGGGAAGCTCAGTCGAGCGCGGAAAATCGAGCCGGATGAGAATGTAGTCTTTGGCAAAATTCCTGAAGGCATCGGTTTTCAAGACCTCGGCCTCGAGTCGCTTGCATTGGGGACACCAGTCCGAGCCGGTGAAATCGAGCAGCAGCTTCTTGTTTTCACTGGCCGCCTGCGTCTTGGCGGCGGAGAAATCCGTCCGCCACGTTTGCTCGGAGGCGGCTTGTTCGGCCGGTTTCGCACCCAGTGACAGGTGCGTAACTTGATGAAGCACGTACGCGCCGATCAGAACAAACAGAACGCAAAAAACCAAGAGGCGATTCATTTGCGATTCGGTGAAAAGTCTGGCGCCGGCATAAAGAAGGGTCAACCGCGATCGCGGCGCGGCCGCGCCAGATTTTTGCATTTCATTTCCGATCGTTTCGCCTTTGGCTGGGCGCGATGGATGCCTTTGCCCGCGCCCGTGAATTGATTGACACCGCCCATGCGGCCGACTTGCGGCGCGCCGGAGACGGCCGGCCGGCGGAGCTGGTCTACGCCGACCGCATGGAGGCGTGGGTGGCGCGGCTGGCGCCGGAGGCGGCGCCCTTGCTGCGGCTGGCCGCGCGCTGCCAGCATCTCGAGCGCTGGAGCGTGCCGCGCGCGTCGTTTCCGCTGGGCCGCCCAGGCTATCTCGCCTGGCGGAAAACGCTCTACACCAAGCAGGCCGGGCGCGCGCGGGAACTGCTGCTCCAAGCCGGCGTGCCGGCGGCGGCGGCCGGCGAAGTGGCGACCTGGGTTTCGAAAGCCGGCCTGAAAGCCAATCCCGGCACGCAGGCACTGGAGGACGCCGCCTGCCTCGTGTTTTTGGAAAACGAAATCAGCGCCTTCGCGGCGCAGCACGCGGAGTATCCGCGGGAAAAGTTCATCGACATCCTGAAAAAAACCTGGCGCAAGATGAGTCCGCGCGGCCAGGAGCTGGCCCGCAACCTCGAGCTCCCGCCGGCCATCGCCGCGCTCGTGCGCGAGGCGGTGGGCTAGCGGCGGCGTTTTTACACCGCCAGATTTGCGCAATTTTCGCCAAGCTTGGTGCAGCCAGCGCCGGCCGCCGGCGTCATGATGACCGGCATGGACGACGATCCTCTCGTCACGTTCCACACCTGGCTTGACGATGCGCGCCGCGCCGGCTTGCGCGAGCCCACAGCCATGGCGCTGGCGACCGTGAACGCCGAGGGTCGCCCCGAAGTACGGATGGTGCTGCTCAAGCATGCCGACGTGCACGGATTCGTTTTCTACACCAATCTCGAAAGTCCGAAGGCCGCCGCCCTGCGCATCCATCCGGAGGCCGAGCTTTGCTTTTATTGGAACCCGCCCGGCCGGCAGGTGCGCGTGCATGGACCGGTCAAACCGGTGAGCGCGAAAGACGCCGATGCCTATTTTGCGTCGCGGCCGTATCTCAGCCGCATCGGCGCGTGGGCTTCGCGGCAATCGCGGCCGCTCGGCGGCTATGCGGAACTGGAGCGCGCGGTGGCGGCGACGCTGCTGCGGTTTCCGGGCGGCAAGGTGCCGCGGCCGCCGCACTGGAGCGGTTTTTATCTCGTGCCGGAAGTGATCGAGCTGTGGCAGGAGCGAGCCTACCGGCTGCACGAGCGCGTGCGCTACGTCCGCGAAGGCGGGAAGTGGAAGCAGCAGCCATTGTATCCCTAAAGCCGAAGAGGGCCGCGGCGGACGGGACGCCGCCACTCTGCGCTTGCCCGCCGGTGTGAAGCCGGGCAGCAAATCCCTGGCTCTCGCTGCATGATCAAAAAAATCCTCCTCGGACTCGCCGTTGTTTTCGTCGCGATTCAGTTCGTCCGCCCCGCCAAAAACCTTTCTCCCGTGTCCGGACCGAACGACATCACGGTGCGTACGACCGTGCCGGCCGATGTCCAGCGCGTCCTGGCCAAGGCCTGCTACGACTGCCACTCGGATCACACCCGTTATCCCTGGTACGCCGAGGTGCAACCCGTCGGCTGGTGGCTGGCCTCGCATATCCGCGACGGCAAGCGCCATCTCAATTTTTCCGAGTTCGGCGCGTACGATGCGAAGAGCGCCGCGCGCCGGCTGCGCGGCGTCGAACGCACGGTGAACAGCGGCTTCATGCCGCTGCACTCCTACACCTGGATTCACCGCGATGCCATCCTCACCGCCGCGGAAAAAAAACTCGTGGCCGATTGGGCCGAAGCCGCGCGCGCGCCGTTCGCCGCGACGCCGCCCGGAAAAAAATAGCGGGCGGATTCTGCTTGGCGCGCGTCGGCCGCGGGCTTAGGAGAAGCGACCATCCTCGTGCGCTGCGTCCCGACCATCTCTGCCCTCGGCCTTGCGCGCGCCGGCATCATCAATGCCGGCGCGATGACCGCACGCGCATTTTCCGGAGGCTCCGCCATCTAAATTCCTGCAATTCTTCACCGGCCCGCCTCCCACCCGAGGCGGGCTTTTTATTTTCCAATCCACCCTCGCCATGACCAATCCGCCTCGTCCGCCCGAAACCTTCGCCACCGCCCGTCTCGACGCGCGCCCGCCCCGCCCCGAGGACGCCGCGGCCGCGTTCGCCGCCTACGCGAACGATGTTGAAGTCACGCGTTATCTCTCTTGGCGTGCCTATGATGGGCCGGAGCCGTTGCGCGTGCGCTTTGCCGCGCAAGTGGAGGCGTGGCGCACCGGGCAGGGTCATTTTGCCTGGCTGCTGCACCTGCGCGAAACCGGCGAGCTCGCCGGCTCCATCGGCGTTTCGCCCGATCCGCACGGCCCTTTGCTCGGCTACGTGCTCGGCCGAAAATTCTGGGGTCGTGGTCTCATGGCCGAGACGGCGCGCTTCGTCGTCGATTGGGCGCTCGGGCAGCCGGAAATCTTCCGGGTGTGGGCGGTCTGCGACGTGGAAAATCCCGCCTCGGCGCGGGTGATGGAAAAGGCCGGCATGAGCCGCGAAGGCTTGCTGCGTCGCTGGCATGTCTGCCCGACCATCGGACCCGAGCCACGCGCTTGCCTGGTTTATGCGAGGGTAAAATGAAACCTGGCCGGCGCCTACGCTTACGCTCCAGGCGCAAGTTGGTTACATCCCGGGCTCATTTTTTTTCACTTTTTCCGGCAACGGCCGACCCCTCCGAGCGTCACCAAACCCGTAACCAAGTTCAAAATCATCATCCATGAAAACAAAATTCCTCCCTCTCTTCCTCGGCCTGGCCGCGTTGGGGCTTGCGACGGCCCATCCCGCCTCCGCCCAGAACCGTGATCGCGAACATGTGCGGACCCGTACCGGCACCTGGCAGTCCAGCCGCGGCGGCTCGGGCATCTTCTCTTCGACCACCACCCGCGGCAACGGCCAGCTCCAGCGTCAGGGCACCTGGACCAACCAAAATGGCGGCGTTGGCACGCATGACTACACACGCAGCTATGACAAGTCCACCGGCACCGGCACCTACTCCGGCACCACGACCCGCCCCGACGGCAAGGCCACCTCGAGCCAGGGCACGATCACGAAAAACGCCAACGGCTCCATCTCGACCAACGGCACGTTCACAAATGCCAACGGCAAGGTCAGCGATGTCTCCACCACCACGGTGAAAACGGCCGACGGCCGCGACACCACCGGCACCATTACCGGCCCGAACGGCAAGGTCAGCAACATCCAGACCGATGTCACCCACAGCGACGGCGTGACCACCCGGGATGAGACGATCACCGGCCCGAACGGGAAGACCTATACCCGCGACGCCACCACCCAGGTCAATCCCAACGGCACCGGCACCACGACCGTCGACGTCACCCGGCCCGACGGCCAAACCAACACGATCACCGAGCAATTCACAGTGACA
>DATJYF010000292.1:0-2169 GCA_035499715.1 Opitutaceae bacterium
CGCGGCCAGAACGCTGGCCGTCATCGAGGTGGTGGTCGTCTTTCCATGCGCTCCGGCGATGGCGATTCCATATTTCAAGCGCATCAATTCGGCGAGCATCTCCGCACGCGGAATGACGGGAATTTTCAGGCGAGACGCCTCGGCGATTTCCGGGTTGTCGCTCCGGATCGCGGAGGAAACGACCACGACATGCGCGCCGTGAACTTGCTCGGCCCTATGCCCCTCGTGGATCTCGGCGCCCATGTTTTGCAGGCGCTCGGTGATCGCAGAGGTTTTTGTGTCCGAGCCGGAAACCGAATAGCCGAGCGTAAGCAGCACTTCGGCGATGCCGCTCATTCCGATTCCTCCGATGCCGATGAGGTGGATACGCTTGAAATTGTGGAACGTCACCATCATGACCGGCTCACTCCTTCGATAAGACTCACAATGTCTTGCGCGGCATGCGGCTTGGCAAGGCTGCGGGCGCTCGCGGCCATCGCTTGCAGAACAGCGGGCCGGTCAAGTAAATCAAAAATCTCGTGGGTCAGACGTTCCGCAGTGAGTTGGGATTCGGGGATTAAGCGCGCCGCACCCGCGCGTTCCATTTCCTGGGCGTTACGCAATTGGTGGCTGTCCGTGGAGGCGCCGAAAGGGATGAAAACGGCGGCGCGTCCGGCGGCGGCGATTTCCGCGGCTGTGATGGCACCGGCGCGGCAGACAATTAAGTCGGCCTGTGCAAATCGCTCCGCCATGTTGGCGATGAAGGGCAGCACCTCGGCATGGATTTCGCGCCGGGCATAGGCCACGCGCACCGCATTATAGTCGCGTTCGCCCGTCTGGTGAACGATGGAGATACGATTTTTCTGCGCAGCCAGCAAATCGGCGGCGTCCACCATAGTGCGGTTGATGATGAGTGCGCCTTGGCTGCCTCCTGTGATCAAAATATGAAACGGTTCGGCCGGCGGCCGCGCGGGAATGGCAAAGAATTCCGGGCGCACAGGGATCCCGGTACGTGTCGCTTTGCGCCCCCAGAGTTGGGTTGGCGATTCATATGCCGTAGCGATGCGAGACACCATTCGCGCGAGCACGCGATTCGTGAACCCAGGCTCGGCGTTCGGCTCGAAGACAACCGTCGGCAAACCACGCAGCACCGCGGCAAGCATCATGGGCCCCGCCGCGTATCCCCCGACTCCGAGCGCCGCAACGAACCGATGCCGGCGCAGAATCGAAAACGAATCGAGCATGGCCGGGAAGAGTTTCGCGGTGTTGCCCACGAGCCTCATGCCGCCGATGCCCTTGAGCCCCGCCGAGCGAATCGTTTCGAGCGGAAACCCGGCCTCGGGCACCAGGCGCGCTTCAATCCCGCGTTTTGTTCCTACAAACACGGCTTCCCTTTCGTTTCCTCGCGACATCCATTCCCGCGCGATCGCCAGCGCTGGAAACACATGGCCGCCGGTGCCGCCGCCTGCGATCAACAACACGCGACTCCGCTCGTCCGCATCCGTCACGCAGCGCTCCCACCAGCACGGCCCAACTAGTCCGCCTGCCGGCTGATGTTGAGGAGTACGCCGGTGGCCAGCAACACCACCAGCAGGCTCGATCCACCATAGCTGACGAACGGCAGCGGAATTCCCTTCGTCGGCATCATCCCGAGTACAACACCGAGATTAATCATGGTCTGGCTGATGATCATCACCGTGATGCCCAGCGCGGCGAGCCGGCCAAAGTCGTCCTGGGTTTTGAAGGCGGAACGAATTCCACGCCAGCCGTAGATCGCAAACAGGGTCAGCACCACGGCCCCGCCGATGAACCCCAGCTCTTCGCACAAAACCGCAAAGATAAAATCCGTGTGCGCCTCAGGCAAATAGAACAATTTCTGTTTGCTCTCCATCAGGCCGACGCCCGTAAACCCGCCCGATCCGACCGCGATCAGCGATTGCAGGAGTTGAAATCCGCGGCCCTGCGGATCCGCCGTCGGATTCAAGAACGCGAGGACGCGCTCATAGCGATAGGACACCCGCACAATCAGCAAATAGACGATCGGAATCGCGGCGAGCGCGGCACCAACAAGGTATTTCCCATCGAGGCCTGCGACGTAGAGCATGGCCACCGCAATGATAAAGATTTCCACGGCCGTGCCCAGGTCTGGCTCGATCACGACGAGCCCGACGAGCAGAAGCACAGGGCCAA
>DATJYF010000293.1:0-7122 GCA_035499715.1 Opitutaceae bacterium
TTTCGCCCAGGCGATGAAGTCCCAGACGACGAGGAAATAATCGACGAAGCCCGTCCTGCCGATGATGCCGAGCTCGTAATCCATGCGTTCGACGAGCGTCTTCGCGAGCGTGGGATCGGCGGCTTTTTCCGGCGCGGCGTAGTCGACGCCATAACGTTTTTTCAAGCCCTCGACGCAGAGCTCCCGGAGATAGGCGTCGCGGCCGATCTTCACCTCGGGTGGGAGCGGATATTTCGGGTAGCGCTCGCTGCCCTTGGGAAACGGGATGGCGAGGTCGCACATCTCGGCCACGGCAAGGGTGTTGGTGAGCGCACCGGGCACCTCGCCGAAGAGCCGGAGCATTTCCTCGCGCGATTTGAGGTAGAATTGCGAGCCGTCGAAGCGCATACGCTGCTCCTCGGCGATCTTGGCGCCGGTCTGGATGCAGAGCAGGGCGTCGTGCGGGCCGGCGTCCTCGGAGCGGACGTAATGGACATCATTCGTGCAGATGACCTTGAGGCCGAACTCCTGCGCCAGCTTGAGCAGGCCGGGGATGATTTTGCGCTGCTCAGGGATGCCGTGGTCCTGGATTTCGACGAAAAAGTTTTCGCGGCCGAAGATGTCGACGAAGCGTGCCGTGGCCTTGCGCGCCTCCTCCTCGCGGTCGCGCAGGAGATGCTGGGGCACGAGCGCGGCGAGGCAGCCGGTGAAGCCGATGAGGCCGTCGGCGTGCCTGGCCAGCGTCTCGAAGTCGGCGCGCGGCTTGTAGTAGAAGCCGCGCAGGTGGGCGTCGCTCACGAGCTTGAGCAGGTTCTGGTAGCCGGTGAGGTTGCGCGCGAGCAGCCCCATGTGGTAGTAGCTTTTGCCCTCCTCGGCCCGGCCGCTTTTTTCCAGGCGTGAGCCCTCGACCAGGTAGATTTCGCAGCCGAGCAGCGGCTTGAGGCCGCGGGCCTTGGCCGCGCCGTAGAATTCGATCGCGCCAAAGAGGTTGCCGTGGTCGGTCAGGGCCAGCGCCGGCATGCCGAGGGTGGCGGCGCGGTCCATCAGCCGGTCGATCCGGCAGCAGCCGTCGAGCAGGCTGTAATCGGAGTGGACATGGAGGTGGACGAAATCGGACGATGGCACAGCGGCTTAACCAAGACCGCTGCGCGCCCGGCGCAAGTGCGAAAGGCACGGCCTAAAAAACGCCATTGACGCGGCCGGCCGCAGGCGGTTTGATTTTACCCTTTTTCACCAACCGCCTTCGTTCCCGACATGTCCATAGAGATCAAAATCCGCAAAAACGAGCCCATCGACCGCGCCCTGCGCCGGATGAAGAAGAAGCTCGACCGCGAAAACATTATTCGCGGGACCCGCGCCAAGCGTTACTACGAGAAGCCCTGCGAGCGCCGCCGCCGCAAGGAAAAGACCGCGGCCTTCAACGCCATGCTGCGCGCGCGCTACGCGAACTGACCGCGGTTTTGCTTTGCACAAAACAACGGGCTGCTGCCGCCAGACGTTTGCGGCCGGCCCGTTTTTCTATTGCCACGCGCGAATGTCTGGCCGCTTTACTTTTTTGTGAAGCCCACGCTCGCCCTTTCCACCTGCTGGTGTTCGCCGCGCCACACCGACGGTTACGCCATGCTGCGCGAGATGGCGGACCTCGGCTTCAGCCACGTCGAACTCAGCCACGGCATCCGCATCACGCTCGTGCCCGGCGTGCTCAAGGCGCTGGAAGAGGGCGTCGTCCAGGTCAGTTCAACCCACAACTTCTGTCCGCTGCCCACCGGCGTCAACCAGGCCGCGCCCAATCTCTACGAGCCTTCGGCGCGTTTTCACCAGGAACACGAACAGTGGCTCCGGCATACCAAGCGCTCGATCGATTTCGCCGCGCAGGTGAAGGCGCGCGTGCTCGTGCTGCACCTCGGCCGCGTGCCGTTCCTGTGGCGGAACCCGGCGCGGGCCTTGCAAAATTACGTGGACACGCATCCGTCGGCGGACCTGACGGGCGACGAGGGCTACCGGCGCACGCTGGCCAAAGCCCGGACCCGCCTGCGCCATAAAATGGGTCCGTTCTGGGCGCAGACTCAGGCCGGCGTCGCCAAGGTTCTCGGTTACGCCGCGGAGAAGAATGTCCGCCTCGGTTTCGAGAACCGCGAAAATTTCAATGAGCTCCCGCTCGACGACGATTTTGCCGCGTATTTCGATTCGCTGCCGCCCGGTTCGCCGGCCGGTTACTGGCACGACACCGGCCACGCGCGCATCAAGGAAAGCCTCGGCGTCATCGATCACCGCCAGCATCTCGAGAAGCTGGCCGCCCGGCTCATCGGCTTCCATCTGCATGATGTCAGCCCGGAACGGCAGGACCATCAGGCCGTCGGCGCGGGGATGATCGATTTCAAAATGGTGAGCGGATTCTGGCGGCCGGAGCACATCCTCGTGCTCGAACTCAGTCCGCGGCTGAGCGTGGAAGGCGTCACCGCATCGAAGGCGGAGATCGAAGCGCTGCTCGCGGGGTAGGGCGGGGCCGGGCTCAGTCTTTGCGCGCGGCCAGGATTTCCTTCACCCACCGCCGGTGCGGGCCGGAAAGTGCAATGGCATCGAGTTCGCTCAGCGAAACCCGCACCAGGTCCGCGCGGCGCGCCGGAATTTTTTCCGGCCAAGAGTAAATCGATTCGGTGATCTGCCAGCACGTGATGCCGCGGTTTTTTTTCGCGAGCAGCTGGCCGCGCGAGATCGCGGCTGCGTCGAGTCCGGCCTGCTCGGCGGTCGGCAGCTCGTGCAGTCCGGCCAGCCGCCGTGCACCGGGCGCGGCACGATGCAGCAGGAGCCGGCCGTTGTGTTCGCACCACACGCGCACGACCGTGCGGCGTTCGATCTTTTTCAGCGCGAGCCGGGGAAAATCCTCCGGATCGCCGCGCCGGCCGGCGGCGCAAAACGCCATGACAGGGCACACCGTGCAAAGCGGGTTTGCCCGCAGGCAGACCGTTGCTCCCAATTCCATCATCGCCTGGTTGTGATCGCCGGGCGATGTCACGGGGATCAGTTCCGCGGCCAATGGCGCAAGCGCTTTGGCTGCACTGGCGCTGTCGCGGAATTTCCGCCCGTCGGCGGTGAGCCGGGCGAGGATGCGCACGACGTTGCCGTCCACGCAGGCCGCCGGCTCGCCGAACGAAATGCTGGCGATCGCTGCCGCCGTGTACGGCCCCACGCCCGGCAGATCGAGCCATTCGGCGGCGGTGCGCGGCGGCGCCGGCCGGGCTGCGACCGCCCTGGCCAACCGGTGCAGGTTGCGCGCCCGGGCATAATAGCCGAGGCCTTCCCACAGCTTGAGCACGCGCGCCTCCGGCGCAGCCGCCAGCGTTGCGAAATCCGGCAGCTCCGCCAGCCAGCGCGCGAAGTAGGGCAGGACGGTCTTCACCTGCGTCTGTTGCAGCATGAATTCGCTTACCACCGTTTTGTAGAGCGACGGCGCCGCACGCCACGGCAGCCCGCGCGCGTGGATGCGGTACCAGTCGAGCAGCACACGCTGGAATTGGATTTTGTCTGAAATCAAGTGGCCGGCCACAGGAGGCACAGGACGAAGAAAAGGGTGGCAAAGCCCAAGAAGAATTTTTGTGCCTTTTTGCATCTTTTATGGCCAACTTGCCCTTATGCCGGGAAAACCTTCCGACGAGGAAACACCAAAAAAGCTCAGCGTTTACACGATCAAACTCGACGACGCGCAGATGGAGAAGCTCCGCGCGCTGCTCGACGCGCACGGCTGGATGCCCTTCGACGTCGCCTACGCGCGGTTCGCCTTCAAGGCAGACCACGCCAAAGCCAACGTCACCGCCTACGAAAGCGGCAAGGTTGTCATCGCCGGCAAAGGCACGGAGGACTTCGTGCGCGATGTGATCGAGGTCGAAATCACCGGCGCGCCCAAGCTCGGCTACGACGAAGTGCTGCATCCGGACTGGTTCGAGCCGCATGCCGGTCTCGACGAGAGCGGCAAGGGCGACTTTTTCGGCCCGCTCGTCGCCGCCACGGTCATCGCCGACAAGCCGGCCATCGATGCGTGGATCAAGGCCGGCGTGAAGGACTCGAAGAAGCTCGCTGATTCGCAAATTTTGAAATTCGACGAACTCATCCGCGGCACGCCCGGCGCCGCCGTGAAGACCTGCGCCTGCGGCATGGCGAAGTACAACGAGCTCATGTTGCGTCCGCACGCCAACCTCAACCGCCTCCTTGCCTGGCAGCACGCCACGGCGCTTGCCCAGGCGCTCGACCAGAAATGGGTTCCGCGCGGCCTGCTCGACCAGTTCAGCGAAACTCCGCTGGTGCAGGCCGAACTCAAAAAGAAAAACGTCAAAAACTTCGATCTCGCCATGCGGACCAAGGCCGAGGAGGACCCGGTCGTGGCCGCGGCGTCGGTCGTGGCGCGCGCCGAGTATGTCCGCGCCATGAAGCAGCTTTCGCAGCGTTTCGGCGAGCCGCTGCAAAAAGGCGCAAGCGCCCGGGTGAAGGAGCAGGCGGCGCAGATCATCCAGAAATTCGGCGCGACTGCGCTGCGCGATTTAGCCAAGCTTCATTTCCGCACCGCCTACGAGGTGGTGCAGGCCGCAGGCAAGCTCGGGGAGTTGCCGCTGCCCGAGCCAAAACCGCGGATGGAATGGGAATAGACGCCGCCATCGGGTGAAGGAACGCGCCCGGCACTTGCACCGCGCCGGACGTTTCTGTGTGATATGGCCATGAAACGCCGCCAGCTCCGCGGCTTCGACCTGAAACAGATCGAAAGTTTCGCCAGCCTCATCGGCGTCGACGAGGCGGGGCGGGGCGCGCTCGCCGGGCCGGTCGTGGCCGCAGCCGTGCTGGTGACGAAGGAGTTTCTCGAGGGCCGCTGGGCCGTGGCCAAGGCCCACCGGGTGAACGACTCCAAGCAGCTCGCCGCCCCCGAGCGCGAGGAACTCTGGCAGGAGTTCGAGGGCCTCGCCGCCCAGGGCCAGATCCACGCCAACTTCGGCGTCGCCAGCGTGGACGAAATCGAGGAGCGCAACATTCTCGGCGCGACCAAGCTCGCCATGCGCCGCGCGCTCGAGGGCATTTATCCGCCGGCCGCGTTCATTGCGGCGGCGGAGCCGGACCTGTTTTCCTCACTCGAGCAGCGGGAGAAATTTCAGCCCAAGGTCTCCTGCCGCATCCTCATCGACGGCCTGGCCTTGAAAAATTTCCCCTATCCGCACAGCGGGATCGTGAGCGGCGACGCCCGCTCGCTCTGCATCGCCATGGCCTCGATCATCGCCAAGGTCACGCGCGACCGGCTGATGAACGAGCTCGACGCGCAGTTTCCCGGCTACGGTTTCGCCCAGCACAAGGGCTATGGCACCGAGGACCACCGCGACGCCGTCCTGCGCCTCGGCCGCTGCCCCCATCACCGCACGCTTTTTCTGCGCAAGCTTTTCGCCGGACAGATCGACCCCACCCAGATGGACTTTCTGGCCGGAACCTGACCAAACTGACCGCGATGCCTTCGAAAAACCACACCTCGCTCGACCGCGTGCTGGGCCGGCTCGACCAGCTCGACTCGGTCAACCTCGCGAATCTCGTGCAGCGCCTCGCGCGTGAGCGCCGGCTGTTCGAGGACATTTTCGACACGCTCCAGGAAGGCGTGCTCGTGATCAACGCCGACGGCGTCATCGATTACGCCAACGTCGCGGCCGAACGCATCATCGGCTTGAGCGACGACGAAATCACCGGCCAGTTGCTCTGGCGGCTGGTGCCCGGCCTGCGTCCGTCGCTCGCACCTTCGCTCGACGACGCCGCGCCCGCGCTGCCGGTGGTCGCGCGCGAATTCGAGCTGACCTATCCGGAACCGCGCACCGTGCGGCTTTACCTCGTGCCCTTCCGTGGCGACGGGCGCGGCACCGCGCGCCGTTATGCCGTGATTCTAACCGACATCACCGGCGACAAACAGACCACCGAGGCGCGCATCGAGAGCGAACGCATTTCATCCGTCCTCCTGCTCGCCGCCGGCGTCGCCCACGAGCTGGGCAATCCGCTGAACTCGCTCACCATCCACCTGCAGCTGATGGCGCGGAAGTTGAAGAAACTGAAGGCGGGCAAGGACGCCGCCTCAGTCGCGGAATCGATCCAGGTCTGCCAGGACGAGGTCCGGCGCCTCGACGGCATCGTCAGCAATTTTCTCGAGGCCATCCGGCCCCGGCCGCCCGACCTGGCCGAGACCAACCTCGCCGACGTGCTCGGCGAAGTGCTGGCCTTTCAGGAGCACGAGCTTTCCGACCGCGGCATCGCGGTCGAAGCCGAGACGCCGTCCGACCTGCCGCGCATCATGGCCGATCGCGACCAGCTCAAGCAGGTATTTTTCAACCTGATCAAGAACGCGGCCGAGGCCATGACGCCGGGCGGCCGGCTGCGCATCGGCGCGCGGGCCGATGACGACAGCGTGTTCGTCATTTTCGGCGACAGCGGCAGCGGCATCAAGCAGGAGGACCTAATGCGGCTCTTCCAGCCCTATTACACGACCAAGCCCGGCGGCCACGGCCTCGGCCTGATGATCGTGCAGCGGATCATGCGCGAGCACGGCGGCCAGGTCGGCATCGAGAGCAAGGAGGGCCTCGGCACCGTCGTCACGCTGCAGTTTCCCCGCAAGGACCGCCGCGTGCGCATGCTGGAGTCGGGGTGATGGCTACCGCGGATTTCCCGGCTTTTCAGGATGCGTAATGGGAATACGTATCCTGGATCAGGCCGACGACGTCGGCGGCGCTCTGCACGGAATTTTGTTTCAGCGTGAGGATGCCGAACTCAACGCTGCGTTTCGCCAGCGGCGCGTTCGCGTCGGTGATGGCCCCCTGATTTTGGAACCAGGTGAAAAGATCCTGGCCGAAACATTTCGCCTCCACGGGCGTGATGACGGCGGAGCGGCAGGAGATGAGCGCCTCGGCGAAGCTGATGCAGGCATCCGAAACGATGTAGTTGGCGGAGGAGGTTGCGTCGGGCATGGGGGCGTAAGTCGAAGGGGAAGGCCTCGCTTATTTCCGCAGAGCGGGGGAGTCGAGAGTTTTTTCAACGCATTTCCCAGTCGCGGACTTTGCCGGCCACGATGCGGAAAAGCGGATGAGCCTGCGGCGACCTGACGCCGCGGAATTTCCGGTAGAGCTCGGGCGC
>DATJYF010000294.1:0-8869 GCA_035499715.1 Opitutaceae bacterium
GCTCGCACTCGAGGTGGGCGAGACCGTCGTCAACACCCTGCGCGGCGAGGTTTTTGCCGGCATGCAGCGCATGCCGATGGGTTTTTTCCACCGCACGAAGATCGGCAGCATCATCAGCCGAATCACCTCCGACATCGAGGCGCTGCGCGTGGGCATCCAGGATTCATTTTTCATCAGCATCGTGCAGGCCGGGCAGATGCTTTTCGCCGCCGGCGTCATGGCCTTTCGCGACTGGGCCATGTTCCTGGTCGTCCTCGGCATGGCGCCGGTGCTGTGGACGATCAACCGACGCTTCCGGGTGCAGCTCAGCCGCTACTCGCGCGCCTCGCAGGAAAGCTTCAGCCGCGTGACGGCCACGCTGGCGGAGTCCGTCAACGGCATCCGCGTGACGCAGGGTTTTGTCCGGCAGCAGACCAACGCCGGGCTTTTCCGCAGCCTGCTCGCCGACCATTCGCGTTACAGCGTCGATCTCGCCCGGACCTCGGGCATCCTCGTGCCGCTGCTCGAGCTCAACAGCCAGTTTTTCATCGCCATCCTGCTGCTCTTCGGCGGCTGGCGCACGATGCACGGCTACATGCACGTCTCCGACCTGATCCTGTTTTTCCTGATGGCGAACCAGTTTTTCGCGCCCATCCAGAACATCGGCATCCAGTACAACCAGGCGCTCATCGCCATGGCCGGCGCCGAACGCGTCTTCCGCCTCGTCGACCTCAAGCCGGACTGGCAGGATGATCCGGCGGCGGCGGCGCTGCCGGACCCGCGGGAAGTTCAGGGTCCAACCGTGACCGCGACCGCGCCGGGCGTGCGCGTCGAATTTCGCGGCGTGTCCTTCGGCTACGATCCGGCGCGCCTCGTTCTCCACGACATCAATTTCACCGCCGGGCCGGGCCAGACCGTCGCGCTCGTCGGGCACACCGGCAGCGGCAAGAGCTCGATCATCAACCTGGCGGCGAAGTTTTATCTGCCCACGCAGGGCGAGGTGCTGATTGACGGCCGGGAAATCCGCACCCTCACCGGCCTTTCGCTGCACCGGCAGATGGGCATGGTGCAGCAGCAGAACTTTCTCTTCAGCGGCACCGTGCTCGACAACATCCGCTTGAGCAAACCGGAGGCGGGCGAAGAAGAGGTGCGGACGGCGGCGCGCCAGCTCGACTGCCTCGATTTGCTCGAGGCGCTGCCGCACGGATTGCGGACGGAGGTGGGGGAAAAAGGCGCGGGTCTCTCGGTCGGCCAGCGCCAGCTGATCTGTTTCACCCGTGCGCTGCTGGCCGATCCGCGCCTGGTCATCCTCGACGAGGCGACGAGTTCGATCGATGCGATCACCGAGTCGCGCCTGCAGCAGGCGTTGCGCGCGCTGCTGCGCGGCCGGACGAGTTTTGTCGTGGCGCACCGGCTGTCGACCATCCGTCATGCCGATCTGGTTTTGGTGCTCGACCAGGGCCGCATCATCGAGCGCGGCACGCACGCGCAACTGCTCGCGCAGCGCGGACATTACGCCGCGCTTTACCGCCAGTTTGTGCAAATCGACGACCGCGGCTGAAAACGATACTTGCGCAAGTCGCGATTTTTCCCTCGACGCTGCGCGATTTTCTTTTAGGCAGGAGTTGGTTTTTCCCTCTAGAAAAGCGTTGCTTTCAGAGGAAAGCGCCCTAAACCCACACTCACCATGGCTAAAAAATCAGCTCGTAAACCGAATGCAAAATTCATGGCGCCGGTCACGCCGGACGCCACGCTCGCCGCCGTTGTCGGCTCATCGCCGCTCCCGCGCACGGAGCTCACCAAGAAGCTCTGGGCTTACATCAAGAAGAACGGTCTGCAGGACAAGTCCAAGAAGACGCAGATCAATGCCGACGACAAACTGAAGGCCGTGTTCAACGGCAAAGGCAGCGTCAGCATGTTTGAAATGACCAAGCTCGTCTCCGGCCACGTCAGCTAATCCCACCCTTTTCGAGCGAAACGCCGCCGTGGATTTTCCCGGCGGCGTTTTTGTTTCCACCGATTGTCACGTGAACTCCTCCGCACCGTCGCTCCGTCTGAAGGCGATCCTCATGCTCATCGTCGCCAACGCATTTTGGGGGCTGAGCTTTCCGCTCAACAAGGCGATCGTTTTCATGCACGAGCGCCTGCTGGGAGGGGGCGGCGGCTGGTTTGTCACCGCGCAGACCGTCTGGCCGCGGTTTGTCCTTGCCGCCCTGGCCATGGGGGCGCTGAACGTCCGCACCCTGCGCACGACCACGCGCGCGGAATGGCGCCAGGGGGCGGTCCTCGGGCTGTTTTCCGTCGTCGGGCTGTTTTTCCAAATTGACGGGCTGCGGTTCACCGCCGCCTCGACCTCGGCTTTTCTCACCCAGTTTTATGCCATCTTGATTCCGGTCTGGCTGGCGCTGCGGCAACGACGCAACCCGGGCGGGCTGGTCTGGCTGAGCGTCGCGCTGGTGCTCGCGGGCGCGGCCGTGCTGGCGCGGCTCGACTGGCGCAGCCTGCGGCTGGGCCGCGGCGAGGCCGAAACCCTGCTCAGCTCGGTGTTTTTCATGGGGCAGATCTTGTATCTCGGGCAGAAAAGATTTTCCGCCAACCGGGCCGTGGCGGTGACGTGGGTGATGTTTCTCGTCGAAGCGACCGCCGCCGTGGCGCTCGCGCTGGCGGTGGCGCCGAGGTCGGAGGACATGCTCCTGCCGTGGCGCTCGCCGGTCTGGACGGGTTTCACCCTGACGCTCACGCTTTTTTGCACGCTCAGCGCTTTTTTGCTCATGAACCTGTGGCAGCCGAAGCTCGGCCCGATCGAGGCCGGCCTGATCTATTGCGCCGAGCCGTTGTTCGCCTCGCTCATGGTGCTGTTTCTGCCGGCGTGGTTTTCCACCTGGGGCGGGTTTGCCTATGCCAACGAGACGGCCGGCCTGAACCTGCTGGTCGGCGGCGGTCTCATCACCGCGGCGAACGTGCTGGTGCAGCTCAAGCCGCCGGCCGTGTCATAAGCGGCGCGGCGGCGGATCAGCGGCCGCGGATGGCGGCCGCGACGTCACCGGGCACCTTGAGCGAGGTCAACGGCACGTCGCCGGGCGCGCCGGCGTTGATCCACCAGTCGAGGATGAGGATTTCCCTGCCGGTCAGCTGCGGCTTGTTCTTCGGCGGCATGTGGTCGTCGTCGTCCGGGTCGAGATGGAGCCGCTGGGTGAGTTCGGACTGGTCGGCGTTCCCCGGCACCACCACGGCGCCGTCCTTGGCGCCTTTCATGATCGCAGTCAGCGAATCGAGCCGCAGGTTTTTTTTCTGTTTTTTCTCGCCGTGGCAGGACACGCAGCTGCGGGCCAGGATCGGCTCGACCACGCCGGTGAAGACGGGGGGATTCCCGTCGGCGCGGGCGGCGAGCGCACCGAAGAGGGAAATTCCGCCGGCGAGGCCGGCGAAAAATTTTCGCAAAGACCGTGTGGTCGGGACGACCGCGGGTCGGTGAGGATGGTCTGGTTGCATGATTGCTCAGTCGAGGAAAATGGCCTCGTTGGTTTGAAACAGGCCGTCCGCCAGTTTGGTCCAGGCGTCGACCGGTGCGCGGTCGAGGAAGGCGGCGCCGCCGGGCTCGGGCTGATAGACGTTCTGCCCGCGCAGGCGCTTGGCCGCGCGTTCCGCGATCTGGGCCTGGCGCTTGGCGGCGCGGCTGGCGTTCTGGGACATGTTTTCGGCGGCGATGGCGGCGGCGGAATTTTCCGCGGGATTCTGCCGGATGTAGCCGAGGCAGAGGTTGATTTCGCGGTCCGACGGCAGCCGGTCGAAAATGGCGAGAAAAAGCGAGGAGATGCGGTCCCGGTCGGTGGTGAGCTGCTGGAATTCCGGCCGCTGGACGAGCTTGCGGGCGGTTTCCATGACCAGGGCGCTGTTCATGAGGAAGAGGGCCTGCTGCGGCACGAGGGTTTCGTAGCGGCGGCCGGAAGGCACGCTCGGGTTGGGAAAATCGAACTGGGTGAAAAGTTCGGGCGGGTTGTGGCGGTCGACGTAGGTGTAGAGGCTGCGGCGTGTGGCGAAGTCCGCGCTGCCGAGGAGCACGGACTTGCCGCCGACTTGGGAGAGGTCGAGGGTGCCGGCCATGTAGAGGAGCGAGTCGTGCAGCTCCTCGAAGTCGAGGCGGCGGAGGTTGGCGCGCCAGAGCAGGCGGTTGTCGGGATCGACGTCGGCGTAGGCGGGATTGGCGGCGCTGCTTTCACGGTAGGTCTGGCTGAGCACGATCAGCCGGGTGAGCTGCTTGATCGACCATCCGTTGGTAACAAATTCGTGGGCGAGCCAGTCGAGCAGCTCTGGGTGGGTCGGCGGCGAGGACTGGTTGCCGAGGTCGTCGGGCGTGTCGACGAAGCCGCGGCCGAAATGCTGCTGCCAGAGGCGGTTGACGAGGACGCGCGCGGTCATGGGGTTGGCGGGATCGGCGATGGCGCGGGCCAGCTCGAGCCGGCCGCTGTCGCCGCGCCAGACCGGACGGTGCTTGGGATCGGGCGAAAGGATTTCCAGGAAGCGGCGCGGGACGATGTCGCCCTTGTTTTCGGCTTCGCCGCGAATCAGCACCGGGTAATCCTCCGGGTGCGGCACGTCGAGCACCACGCAGGAGCGCGGTGGCGCGCCGGGATGGCTGGACTCGAGGTCGGAGATGTCGCGTTGGAGCTCGATTTCGCGGCGGAGGAATTCCTTGCGTTTTCCGGGATCGTTCGCCCGGCTGCGGCGGAAGGCGACGAAATCGGCGCGGAGCTGCGTCTCGCGCTGCACCAGTTCCTTGACCTTGGCTTCGTAATCGAGGAAGGCCGCGTCGCGCGGCACCGGATGGACGAAGGGCAAATCCCAGATCCGGGCGGGCGGGTGGGAATCGGCGAAGACGCCGTAGAGCGAGTAATAATCCTTTTGCGGAATGGGATCGAACTTGTGGTCGTGGCAGCGGGCGCAGGAGACGGTCAGGCCGAGGAAGGCCTTGGTCGTGACGTCGATCTGGTCGTTGACGATGTCGCGGATGTTGCCGTTGTACTGGTTGCCGAGGGAAAGAAATCCGAGGGCGGCGAGAGAGGAGACGTCGGCCTTTTGCCTGTCGGCATGAGTGTGTTTGGTCTGCTCGATGAGGAGGCGGTCGGCCGCGAGCTGTTCGACGATGAACTGATTGTAGGGCTTGTCCTGGTTGAAGGCGTTGATGACGTAATCGCGGTAGGTCCAGGCGTCGGGGAAGCGCGGATCCTCGCGGCGGGGCGCGTCGCCCTTGGTGTCGGCAAAGCGCGCGACATCGAGCCAGTAGCGGGCCCAGCGTTCACCGTAGTGCGGCGAGGCGAGCAGGCGGTCGACGACCCTGGCGTAGGCGTCGGGCGAATCGTCGGCCACGAACGCCTGCAGTTCGGCCTCGGTGGGCGGCAGGCCGATGAGGTCGAAGGTCACGCGGCGCAGCCAGGTGCGGCGGTCGGCCGGCGGATTCGGCTTCATGTTTTCCGCTTCGAGGCGGGCCAGCACGAAATTATCGATGGGATTAAGGCACCAGGCGGTGTCGTGCACCGCGGGCACGGCGACGGATCGGACGGGGAGGAAGGACCAGTGCTGCCGGCCGACGCCACCGTAGGCCGGCGAGCTGCCTTTGGCGGCGCCGGAGCGCGGGTCGGGCGCGCCGCGTCGCACCCATTCCGTGAGGTCGGCGATTTCGGCGTCGCCCAGTTTCTGGCCCTTGGGGGGCATTTGCAGATCGTCGTCCGTGTAGCGGATGGCCTGGACGAGCAGACTTTTGTCGGGGTCACCCGGCACGAGCGCAGGTCCGGTGTCGCCGCCGTGGAGGAGGCCTTCGCGCGTGTCGAGGAGGAGGCCGCCCTTGACCTTGTCGGCGGTGTGGCTGTGGCATTTGTAACATTCGGTGACCAGGACCGGCCGGATGCGCTCCTCGAAAAATTTGAGATCGTCGGCGGAAATGGGGCCGGGCGGCGGAATGGCTGCGTCGGCGGATTTCTCCGCCGGCGTTTTTTCGCCGGCGCGCAGGCCGGAAAAAGTTGCGGCGGCTCCGCAGGCCAGCAGCACCGCGGCGGCGCGAAACATCCTGGCGGGTCCGGCCGGCATGCTCAGGCGAGAATCGGCTGGACGACGCTGCCGGCGACGTCGGTGAGGCGAAAATCGCGGCCGTTGAACCGGTAGGTCAGCTTGGTGTGGTCGAAGCCGAGGCAGCGGAGGATGGTCGCGTGCAGGTCGTGGACGTGGACCTTGTCCTTGATCGCCGCGGCGCCGAATTCGTCCGTTTCGCCATAAACGGTGCCGCCCTTGATGCCGCCGCCGGCCAGCCAGGTGGTGAAGGCCTTGGCATTATGGTCGCGACCGGGATTTTCGTAGCCGTTGCGGTCGCGGGTCGGCTTGCGGCCGAACTCGCCGCCCCAGATCACGAGCGTGGAATCGAGCAGGCCGCGCTGTTTCAAATCGGTCATGAGCGCGGCCAGCGGCCGGTCGATTTCGGCCGCTTTTTGCGAAAGTTTTTCCTGCAGATCCTGATGGTGGTCCCAGCCGTCGTGCCAGACCTGCACGAAGCGCACGCCGCGTTCGACCAGGCGGCGGGCGATGAGCAGCTGCTTGCCCTGGGGGGTCGCGCCGTAGGCGGTGCGGACGGCTTCAGGCTCCTTGTTGATATCGAAGGCGTCGGTCGCCGCGGCCTGCATGCGGAAGGCGGTCTCGAAGGATTGCAGCCGGGTCTCGAAGGCGGCCTCGCGCTGCAAGTTGGCGGCGTGGAGCTCGTCGAGCTGGCGGACAAATTCCATCTGGCGCCGCTGTTCGCGCGGCGGCAGGTATTGGTTGCGGATGTTCT
Organism: Opitutaceae bacterium; assembly: GCA_035499715.1. Taxonomy (GTDB): domain Bacteria; phylum Verrucomicrobiota; class Verrucomicrobiia; order Opitutales; family Opitutaceae; genus DASRHD01. The sequence continues at coordinate 6,797 of DATJYF010000294.1, forward strand.
GGATCATCTGCGGCACCGATTGAGCCTGGACATTGACGGTGGTGCCCTGGAAGACGCCGGGGAGAAAGGCGGACTGATAATTGGACGCGCCGCCGGGCGGCAGGCCGCCGGTGCGCAGCGCGATGAAGCCGGGCAGATTCTGATTCACCGTGCCCAGGCCGTACACCACCCACGAACCCATGCTTGGCCGCACCAGACGGAGCGAACCGGTGTTCATGAAGACGGTGGCGACGTCATGCGCAGGGATGTCGGTGTACATCGAGCGGATGATCGCCATGTCATCGACGTGCTGCCCGGTCTGGCTGAAGACTTCGCTGACCTCGATGCCGGCCCGGCCCATCTTGGTGAACTTGAAGGGCGAGCCCATGGCCACGCCGCCGTCCGCCAGCGTGCGGCCGTCCATCTTGGTCAGCGACGGCTTCGGGTCCCAGGTGTCGACATGGGAGGGCGCGCCCTGGGCGAAAATATGGATGACGGCTTTGGCCTTGGCGGGCAGGGGCGGCGGCCGCGGCGCCAGCGGATTGGCGGCTGGCAGGACGAGGTCGGCGAAGAGGTCCGCGGGGTCGAGCAACGCGGCCAGGCTCAGGGCGCCGAGGCCGAGGCCGACGCGGTTAAGAAACTGCCGGCGGGTGAGGATGTAATCTTCCGGACGCGTGGAATAGCCGCAGCATGAGTGGTGGTCCGGGTTCGGCATAGGAACGGAAAGCGTCGGTTGCAGCTCATGACGGCGCTGCGTGGATTAAGTTACGCTTTTGACTCCCAGTCGCGCAACTAATAATAAGCGCCAGCGTGCAAACGATCGGCGTTTTGCCGCTACTCCAGATATTTGAGCAGCGCCTCCGTGCGCGAGCGGACGTGCAGCTTGCTGTAGATGTTTTTGAAATGAAAGCGGACGGTGTGAAGGCTGACCGAGAGCCGGTCGGCGATCTCCTTCGTGGCATAACCTTTCGCAAGCAGGCTCAAGACCTGCTCCTCGCTCGGCGTGAGCTGCTCGGTCGCGGCGGGCTTGACGGAGGACGGGCGGCGGAAGGATTCCACCACTTTCCGCGCAATGTCGCCGGTCATGGGCGCGCCGCCGTCGCGCACCTGTTCGATGGCGCCGATGATTTCGCTGCGTGAGGAACGTTTCAGCAGGTAGCCGCTGGCGCCCGCGGCCAGCGCCTTGAAGACGAGTTCGCTGTCGTCGAAGACGGTGAGTATCAGGATCTGGGTCGACGGCAGCTTCGCCTTCAACAAACGGGTGCATTCGATGCCGCTCATGCCCGGCAGCTGGATATCCATGATGACGATGTCGGGCGAGAGCGCGGGCAGCTGGGCCAGCGCGGCGGCCCCGTCCGGGAAACTGCCGAGCAACTCAAAGCCGGCTTTTTTCTTCACGATGCGGCCCAGCATTTCGCGCAGTTCCGCATTGTCCTCGACGATGGCGATGGTGTCGGGCATAGGCGGGATCAAAGGGCCGCGGGATGGTGGGCGCGAAGCGTCCGCCCTTCCACCGGGAGGGGCACCCGGACCTGGGCCACGGTGCCTTGCGCGGAGCTTTGCAGGTCCAGGGTGCCGCCGATTTCAGCCGCGCGCAGGCGGATGTTGCGCAGGCCGCTTCGCCCCGAGGCCTCCGCGGTCGCGGGGGAAAATCCGCCGCCGTTGTCGGCCAGGCGGAGGAGAAAATAATTCCGGTCCATTGCGATGGTCAGATCGACCTGGGAGGCGCGGGCATGCTTGAGGACATTGTTCATGAGTTCCTGGGCGATCATGAACAAGTGGTGGCGGGTTTCCGGCGAGAGCGGGAGGGCGGGAATGTCTTCGGCCGCGTGCACGTGGCAGCGGACGGGGGAATGGCGAAAATATTCGAGTGAGAACTGGCAAAGATAGGCGCAGAGCGAGCGCAGGCTGTCGTTTTTCGGGCTGACGGCCCACACGGTGGTGTCGAGATCGCGGGCGATGCCCCGGACCTGTTCCGCGAGGTTGGCCGCGAGCGATTTCATTTCCGCATAATCGCCGCAGTCTTCCGCCAGCGCTTCCGCCGTCAGGCCGGCCTGGGTGAGGTTCGCCCCCAGCCCGTCGTGCAGGTCGCGC
>DATJYF010000295.1:0-8833 GCA_035499715.1 Opitutaceae bacterium
AGATCGCAGACATAATCGGAAACGCAGCTGAGCCGCGCCTCGATGCGTTCATACGGCGGCGAGAAATGAAAAACCATTTCCGTGCCGCCGGGTTTCGCCCGCCGGCGCGAGGCACGGACGGGCAGCCGGGAAATGGCGCGCAGATGGAGCAGGGCCTGGATCAGGCTGGTCTTGCCGCTGCCGTTGGGGCCGACGACGAGGTTGAACGGCGCGAGCGCGAGCTGCGTATCGCGCAGGGCCTTGAAATTCCGGAAAGCGACGGAGGCGATCACGCAGCCAGAGTGTCACGGCGCCGGCCCGCCGACAAGGCGATCCCGCGCGGCGCCACGCCCGGCGGCCTGCACTTACTTGCCAAAAAGACCCTTCAACTTGTCGAGACCCTTTGGCAAGTAACGCTCGATCGCCCGCGTGCCCAATCCCTCCGCGAGAAAGACATACAGATCGCTGGTGTCCGGATTAGTCGGCGTGCCTCCAATTTTGATCGGCCGGCTCACCTTGGAGTAACCCAGGTCGTCCTTGTCCGCCGAAACCTTGCGAATGACGTTGAACAAAGTCTCGAAATTGTCGCGCACACCGATCTGGATTTGCAGCGCGAGTTGCTGGTCGAGGACGGGCTTGGCTTTCTCGTAGGTCAGCGTGCCCGTGCCCGTGATCCGCAGCTCCTGCGAAATCACACTGAAATCCTTCAGCTGCACATTGAGCGCCGGGTCGCGGCTGACCTGGATGTTGATCTGATCGTACGGAAACTCCTTCAAAGCGTCGGTGATTTTTCCGACGGCGACCAGTTCCTTCGAGCCGGCCGCGGCGCCGGCAAGATTGGCCATGCCGGAGACAGCCGAAGTGGTGGTGTTTTTGGCCAGGCCGCGGAAGATGCCGCTCTTGCTGTCCAACGAACCATCGCCCTGCACGTGTTGCGAAAGATCCATCACGTTGACTCCGTCACCGACCGCCTGGCCGGTGAGATTGAACTTCCCCTCGACCGTCGGCGGCTTCGAGGGATCGAGCGCGCGGAAGAGCGGCGCGGTGTCGAGGTTGCTGACATTGACGTTCGCCTTGAGGGTGTAGGGCTCCGGCGCGGCTGGGGCGAAATTGACCGCGCCGGCGAGGCTGGCCGTGCCGCCGCTGCTCAGCGCCGCGCGGAGCCGGTCGAGTGTGATCGCGTCCGGTCCGAGCTTCAGGTCGCCGGCGATGTCGTCCACTTCAAACTGGCCGTAAACGACCTTTTTGAGGGCGAGGACGAGATGGCCGTTCACGCCTTTCCAAAACGGCGCGGTGTCGCGCGCCGTTTCCGGCGGAGGCGGCGGCGCGGCGACGGGGACCGAGGGCGGCGCCGGGGCCGGCCCGGACGGCTTTACGGCCAGCGGCGCCAGAGCCTTGAAATCGTCGGCGACGATGAGGTCGCTGGCGATGCGGGCATCGATGTTCAGTCCGCCACCGGATTGGAGCGTGCCGCTGAGGGCGAGATCGGATTTCCGCCCGGCATTCTCCAGCACCACCGGCGCGTTCAGCGTGATCTTGCCGTCCGATGCGAACTCGGCGCGCACGTCGGCGGTGACGGTCGGCAGCGAAGGCGCCGCCGGTGCGGCGAGCTTGGCGAACGAAAGCTTGGCTTCGACTTCTTTTTTGTCGCCGAGGCTGGCTTGAAATTCGACGCGGACTTCGCCGGCGGTGAGCGGCGGCAGCGAGGCCAGCGCGGGCTGCGCCAGCACGGCGGGCAGGTCGGCCTGGAACTGGCCGGTGGCCTTGATGGGTTGTCCCGCCCCGGCCCGGCAGCCGGCCTTGGTTTGCAGGGTGAAGAGCGGCTTCGATCCGGATTGCGCGCCGGCCTGCAGTTCCGCCTGCCAGCCTTGCTGCGGCGTATAATCGGCGTTGAGGCCGAGGGTGGCGCGATCGAGGCGCAACAGCGGTTTCCCCGCCTGGGCCAGGGTGAAATTGTTCACCTCAACAGGTGCGGACGATTCCAGATGCAGGCCGCCGTCGCGCGCGCTGGCCTGCAACGCGCCGGTCACATCGCTCCCGCTCACGGCGAAACCGGACAAAAACGGCCGGGCCCATGCCAGCGGAACGCCCTTCAGTTCGACTCCGAGGAGGCTCCTGGTCGGGTCGGCCACCTTGAGTTCGCCGGTCTTGGCGTTGAACTCGAAAGCCTGCAGGGCGTGCACTTCCGCGACGGGCTGCGCGCCGGCGATGGTCACGGCGAGATGATCGACCCGCGTGACGGCGGCGTTCTGCGTGAGATCAAAATCGCTGTCGAACGTCAGCCGGCCGAGGGCCTGCAGCTCCGCCCGCACGGCTTCGAGGTGCTCGGCGGACACGTGGAGGCGGCCGGTGGCATGGATGATTCCGGAGGCGTCGTCGGCTTCCACCTTCCCTTCGCCCAGGGCCTCGAACGCCGGCAGGACATGTCCGAGGGCGAAAGGCGCCAGTTCGGTGTCATGCGCCGCCAGTTGCCAGGAGCCGGCCAGCCGGTGCGTGCCCGTCGGATAATCAGCCTGGAGCGAGAAGAGGTGCTTGCCGTCGGCGTCCAGTGCCACGGTGTAGTGCTCGCCGGCGGCGGTGCGGGTCGCGCCGGCGTCGATGTGGATGTGCGCGCCCTGAGGAAACTGCGGACCCGTGGCGGTGGAGTCGGCCGACAACTCAAGCTGGGAAAAAGTCCGCGGCGTGTCGAGCGTGGCGGTGAAGGATCCCTGCACCGCCAGCGTCCGCACCGCCGCGGCGGAGCCGGCCAGCGTCACATCGGCTTTAAAATCGAATTTCCCCTGCTGCCCGGGCGCGAGCCGGCCGCCGGTCAGTGTGACGTGGGCGCGGCCGGGAGGCTGTCCGGCGGCCACCGGGAAAATCACGTCGCCCGACAATTCGATGGAATCAACGGTGACGTTGACGGGCAGATGGAGCTGTTGAAATATTCCCCGGAAGGCCGTCACGGCCGTGGCGGCGGGCGCGGCGGCCACGGGCGGAGCCGGAGCGGGCCTGGCCACAGGCGCGGCAAGATCGAGCGTCCAGCCTTTCATCACCAGCCTGTGGATCAGCACCTTCTTTTGCACGGCCCGAAGCAGCGGCAGATCGACGGTGAAGGAAGGCAGGGTCAGGGCCAGGCCGGGCTGTTCCACACGCACTTCGTCCAGTTCGACGCCGTGCAGGCCGGCCGCGAAGCGGCCGAGCGTGACATTGAGGCCGGGCTGGCGGGCCAGCGCCCGGCGCGCCAGCCAGGTTTGGACCGGGGGCAGGAAGGCCAGGGCGATGATCAGACCCAAAAGCACCACCAAGGCGGCCAGACCAATGAGGAGCGGACGGAGGAGTTTCACGTTAAGAAGGACAACTCAACCGGAAACGGTGGGGGGATTTTGCCCCGGCCTGCGAGAAAAAATTTTCCCTGCTCCGGAACCGGGGCGCATGATTTCGCGCTTATTCCCGGAGCTCAAACTTGTCGGCCTGGCCCATGGCCCGGCGCAGGGAGGCGACGGCGACGTTGTAGTTGTAATTCGCCTCGAGCTGATTGGTGCGCGCGGTGGTGAGGTCGACCTGGGCGCTGAGCACGTCGAGCTCGGTGGCCGTGCCGGCGGCATAGCGGGCATGCGCCTGGCGGACGGCCTCCTCGGCCTGCTCCACGGTCTTGGCGCTGGCCTCGACCAGCTCGGAGGCCTCCTGGTAGGAGGAATACGCCTGGCGCACCTCGACCTCGACCGACAATTGTTCGTTGAGCAGCGTGAGGCGGGCCTGCTCGGCTTGGGAACGCGCCTGCGCCACCCGGCCGGCGGTGGCGCGGCCGTCGAAAATCGCCCAGCTTGACTGCGCGCCGACGAACCAGCCGTCGAGCGTGGCGTCGAGGTCGTGGGAAAAAGAGCGCTTCCTTACTTCGTAGCCGCCGACGGCATTGAGGGTCGGCCAGTAATCGCCCCGCGCAACCTTGACGCTTTCCTGCTGGGCGGACTGCAGCCGGGCGTAGCGCAGAAGCTCGGGGCGGTTCGTCCGCGCCGCCGACAGCGCGGAATCGAGGTCGAATTCCGCCGGTGAATGGTCGAGCGTGCCGACCACGTGGAGCGGCTGGTCGCCGGCGGACGGGCCGGCGATGAGCCCGAGCGACTGGCGCAGCTCCTCGATCGAGATGCGGTAGGTGTTGCGCGCCTGGATGAGCGGCGGCCGGCCGTTGGCCACGGCCACCTGGGCCCGGAGCAGGTCAAACTGCGAGCCGGCACCGGCGTCGTAGCGGGACTTCGCGTCATTGGCCTGCTGTTCGAGGAGCTGCAGGTTCTGCTCCTGCACGGTGATTTTTTCCTGGTTGAGCAGGACGGCGTAGAATTTCGTCCGCACGTCGAGCAGCGCGTCGTTGATCGCGCCCTGCAGTTCGTAGAGCGCGGCCTCGCGGACGTCTTTTTCCGAGCGGATGGCGGCGCTGAATTTGCCGCCGGCGAAAAGCGCCTGCGTCGCCTGCAGGATGATGGACCAGGATTGATCGTTGGGCGCGGGAGCGCCGACGCCAAAACTCTCCTGGAGGGTTTTGTCCGTCTGCTGATACTGGGAGTTCAGCGCGACGTTGGGCAGGACGGAGGCGCGGGTCTGAATGATCAGGCCCTCCTGTTCCTGGATGCGTTCGCGCGCCTGCAGGATCGAAAAATTGTGATCCAGCGCGAAGCGCAGCGCGGCGGGCAGGTCCACGTCGTCGGGCAGCCTGGCCGGGGCCGGGCCGGCGGGTTGCGCCGGCAGGGGTGGAGCGAAAAGGACCGCGGCCAGGGCCAGCGGCAAAAATTGGCGGGCGAACATTTTCATTTTCATTTCGCGGCGGGTTGCGGTTGGGAAAGGGCCGCGCCGGCGGGCTCGGCGGACGTGACCCGCGCACGGCGGTGGTCCTTGGCGATGAGCATGTAGATCGAGGGCACGATAAACAGGGTAAAGACCGTGCCGATGGACATGCCGCCGACCAGCACGAGGCCGATCGAATTTCTCGCCGCGGCGCCGGCGCCGGTCACGAGCGTGAGCGGGAAATGGCCGGCCACGGTGGCCACGCTGGTCATCAAAATCGGCCGCAAGCGCGTCATGGCGGCCTCCTGCACGGCCACGAGCTTGGTTTTGCCCTGCTCCTGGAGCTTGTTGGCGAACTCGACGATCAGGATGCCGTTTTTCGCGATCAGGCCGACCAGGGTGACGAGGCCGACCTCGGCATAGATGTTCATTGTCGTGGTCCAGCCATCGGTCCAATAGGGAATGTTCGGATTGGGCATCTTCAAAAACGTGAAGATGAGCGCGCCGAACATGGCGAGCGGCACGGAGCCGGCCAGGATCACCAGCGGATCGCGGAAGGAATTAAACTGCACCGCCAGCGCGAGGAAAATCATGACAATCGCGAGAATGAAGGCGGGAAGGAACTTGTTGCCCTCCTGGCGGAGCTGGCGGGATTCGCCGCGGTAATCGATGGAATAACCCGGCGGGAGAATTTCATGGGCGGCGTTTTCCAGCACTTTGAGCACCTGGTCCAGCGGGCCGCGTGGAATACCGTCGATTTCGACCGAGTTGAGCTGCTGCATGCGGTTGAGCGAACGCGGCACGGTCGAATTCTTGATCGTGGCGATCGTGCTCAGCGGCACGAGCCGGCCGTTGGGACCGGTGATATAGATGTTCTTGAGCTGGTCGGGATTGAGGCGATCCACCCGCTTGATCTGCGGAATGACCTTGTAGCTGCGGCCGTCGATATTGAACCAGTTCACATAATTTCCACCCAACGCTGCGCCGAGATCGGAGCCCACCTGGGCCAGGTTCAGGCCGAGCGCACCGACTTTGTCGTGGTCGATGATGATCTCGGATTGCGGCTGATCAATCTTCAGGTCGATGTCGGCATAATTAAACACGCCCTTTTGCATCGCCTTCGCCAATATTTGCTGTGCGAACGGCAGCAAACGATCGGCTTCAACCGTCGAAGTGATGTCAAATTCGACCGGGAAGTTGTCGCCGCCCGGCAGAGGAGGAGGTGTAAAGACCGGAGCCTGTAGGCCCGGAATCGCATAAAGCTTCATGAATATTTCCGGGAGAATCTGGAAAACCGTGCGCTTGCGCACGCCCCACGGCTTCAGCACCATGCCGCCAAATCCATCCACCCCCTGCGCGGCGGAAAACGGATTGGACGGCGGAAACAAAAGCTGAAACGTGAGCTCGGCCTCCGGCGTGCTGAGAAAAGCCTGGTCAGCCGCATGGGCAAAATGACTTCTTTGGTCCACCGTTGCGTTCGCGGCGAAACTTAGCGGACTAAAAACAACGCTTTGATCCTCGGCCGGCGCGAGTTCCTTTGGCGAAAACATGAACATCGGGATCGCCAGCAAGCTGATGGTGATCCAGACCGCATAAACATAAGGCCGCGCATGCAATGTGCGCAGAAGCACCCGGCCGTAAGACTCCCGCAGGCGTTCGAAGTGGTGATTGACCCATCCCGCAAAGCCGCGGTTCTCGTCAGCCGCGCTGCGGAGCAGTTTGGCCGACATCATGGGCGAAAGCGTGAGGGCGACTATGCCGGAAATGGTGACGGCGCCCGCCAGGGTGAGCGCAAACTCGCGGAAAAGCGCGCCGGTCAGGCCGCCCTGCAAGCCGATCGGCGTGTAGACCGCCGCCAGTGTGACGGTCATGGCGATGATCGGGCCGAGCAGTTCGCGCGCGCCCAGCAACGCCGCATCCATCGGCGTCCTGCCCTCGCGCAAATGGCGTTCGACGTTTTCCACCACCACGATGGCGTCATCCACCACGAGTCCGACCGACAACACGATGGCCAATAGCGTCAGCAGGTTGAGGGTGAAGCCGAACGCCTGCATGAGAAAGATGGCGCCGATGAGCGACACGGGAATCGCAAGCACGGGAATGAGGACCGAGCGGAACGAGCCGAGAAAAAGAAAGATCACAACGATCACGATCAGCAGGGTGTCGATCAGGGTGTGGGTGACTTCGTGGATGGCATTGTTGACGTAGGCCGAGGCGTCATAGCCCACACCCACGTTCAGACCGGCCGGCAGGTCCTTTTTGATGGAATCGATCTCCGTGCGGACATGCTGCACTTCGTCGATCACGTTGGCATCGGGCAGAGGATAGACGCCCATGAAAACGGCGGTCTGGCCGGAGAGATGCACCTCGCTGTCGTAATCCTCCGAGCCAAGCTCGACATCGGCCACATCTTTCAGGCGGATGATGGTATGGCCCGACTGGCGGACAATGAGATTCTTGAAATCCTCAATCGAATGCAGGTCGGTGTTGGTGATGAGATTGACCTGGACAAGGGAACCCTTGGTCTGGCCGACCGCAGCCAGATAATTGTTGGCGGCGAGGGCCGCCCGCACCTGGGCGGGGCTAAGATTGAACGCCGCCATGCGGTCCGGCTTCATCCAGACGCGCATGGCATAGGTGCGGGCGCCCAGAATATCGGCCCGTTGCACCCCTTGCAGCGCGGCGAGGCGAGGCTGCACCACGCGCACCAGGTAATCGGTGATCTGGTTCTGCGACAAAATGTTTGAGGAGAAGCTGAGATAAATGGAGGCGATCTGCGAATCAGCCGACTGGACGCTGATGGCCGGCACCTCGGCTTCAGTGGGAAGCTGGTTGCGAACCTGGTTCACCTTCGCGGTGATTTCAGCGAGCGCCTTGATCGGGTCGTAATTGATCTTCAGGCGCGCCGTGATGAAGGAGAATCCCTGCAGGCTCTTCGATTGAATATAGTCGATGCCTTCGGCCGAAGAAATGGCCTGTTCGAGCGGTACGGTGACGAAGCCCCGCACCAGATCGGCGTTGGCGCCGGTATAAACGGTGGAAACGGTGACGGAGGAATTTTCGCTGCGCGGATACTGGCGGATGCTGAGCGAGCGCCACGCCTGCAGACCGGCAATGACGATCACCAGGCTGACCACGATCGCCAGGACCGGGCGGCGGATAAACAGATCAGTAAAGGATGATTTCATGATGTGTGGACACAGTTTTTGCCCGCAGGCGGACGAGGGATCACCGCGCTGCCGATAATTCAGGAATCGGAGGGTTTGGGCGCGAGCTGCGCGACGGGCGCGAGCGTGTTGTTGATGATCACGACCTCTTTATTGCGCAGCTTGAACACACCGGAGGTGACCACGGTCTCGCCTGGTTTCAGCCCGGAGAGCACGGCCACAAAGTCGCCGCGGGTGGCGCCGAGCTGGACGAATTGCTGACGGAGGACCTTGCTGGCCTGGCCGGTCTGCGGATCCTTTGCCTCATCGACGACGAAGACGGAATCACCGTATGGCGTGTTGAGCACGGCCGTCTCCGGAATGATCAGCACCTTGTTTTTGGCCGGAAGCTCGACCGCCACATCGGCAAACATGCCGGGGCGGAGCGCCTCGTCGTGATTATCCAGCGTGGCCTGGACCTGGACGTTGCGCGTGGCGCTGTCCACCTGCGGGTCGATGGCGGTGATTTTTCCCTCGATCGTCTGACCCGGCAATGCATCCGAGGTCACATGCACCGGCAGGCCGGGCGCGAGGTCGACGAGTTGCTGCTGGGGAAGGGAAAAATCCGCATAGATCGGATCCAGCGACTGGAGTGAAACTATGGCCGTGCCCGCCGGCAGATACTGCCCAAGGTTAATGGTGCGGATGCCGGTGCGCCCGTCGAACGGAGCGACGATGGTTTTTTTGGCGACGGCGGCCTTGAGATTGTCGACATTGGCATCGGCCTGCTTGGCCTGGGCCTCGGCCGAGTCGAGGTCGGACTGCGAATTGGTATTCTGCGCGCGCAGCTCCTGGGCTCGTTTGAGACTGACGTGCGCCCATTCCGCACTGGCCTCGGCGCTGGCGAGTTGAGCTTCCTCAGCGGAGGTGTCGAGCTGCACGAGCAG
>DATJYF010000296.1:0-2545 GCA_035499715.1 Opitutaceae bacterium
TACTCGAGCACGGTGTTCGGCTCGAACAACACCAGCGGCAAGGAAACGGTGACGATCGGCGCGGCCAACGGCTCGTTCGCGGGCCAGTTCGCCAGCCGCACGTACTACCTGAAGATCAACCAGCAGGCCTCGGCGCCCGCCGGCGTGACCCGCGACGGCAACACTGTGGGCTCGGTCAGCTCCAAGTCGGCCCTGGTCTCCGCCTCGAGCGGCTGGTACTACGACTCCTCCGCCAACATCGTCTGGGTGAAGTTCTCGACCCCGACCAATGTTTCCACCTCGGTGGCGCTTCAGTAAAAAAGCTCCAGCGCCCTGAATAATTGCAAGCCGCACCTTTCGCCCAAAAAGGTGCGGCTTTTTTTCGAAAAAATCACCGGCTCTCAAAAAGTAAGTCTCTTGCGTCAAATGACGCACCGCCAGCGAACCTCTTTTCGACCGCCATCAAATTTTTTTGACCCCTGTCAATGACCCATAACCCCGGGTGCGTCCGCGCCCGGGTCCCCCAGAAAGGATAGTCCCCATGCATACTGCCCATTCACGCTCTGCCCTTTTTCCGGCCGGGCTTTCGCCTGCCGCTGATCCCCTCCGTTCCGCGTCCCTTGTCCGGACGGCTTCGCTTTCATTGATCCTGGCTCTCGGCTTTTTCGGAGCCGGTCGGATGCAGGCCCAGAATGTTCTGACCGACCATGAAGACAACAGCCGCGACGGCGTGCAATCGAACGAGACCATTCTCACGCCCTCGAACGTCAACCAGTCGACCTTCGGCAAGCGTTTCAGCCTGACCGCGGACGGTTACGTTTATGCCCAGCCTCTTTATGTGGCGAATTATCTGATGTCCGATGGCAAGACGCACAACGTCCTCTTTGTCGCCACGGAACACGACAGCGTCTACGCTTTCGACGCCGACGGCAACAATCCCTCCGCGGGCTATCTTTGGAAAACGTCCTTGTTGGCCTCGGGCGAAACCAGTGTGCCCAGCGGCGATGTGACCGGGAAAGATCTCACTCCCGAAATCGGCATCACCAGCACGCCGGTCATCGACCTCTCCACCGGCACGCTCTATGCCGTGGCCAAGTCGAAGTCGAGCGGCGGCAGCTATTTTCAACGCATCCATGCCCTGAATCTCGCCGACGGCTCGGAAAAATTCAACGGGCCGACCACGATCACGGCGTCGGGCTTCGACGCCCTGGTCGAAAACCAGCGCGCCGGTTTGGCGTTGGTCGCCGGTTCCGTCTGGATCACCTGGGCTTCCCATGGTGACGGCGGCTCCTATCACGGCTGGATCATCGGCTACAACGCCGCCGATGTCTCAAAGCAAACCCAGGCTCTCAATGTCACCCCCAACGGCAGCAAGGGCGGCATCTGGCTCGCCGGTGGCGCGCCGTCCTACGACGGCAATGGCAACATGTTCGTCTGCGTCGCCAACGGCACCTTCGACGCTGACAGCGGCGGCAAGGATTACGGTTCGTCCGCCCTGCGCCTCGCCTTTGGTTCGGGCAGCACGTTCTCCGTCGCGGATTATTTTACGCCTCACGATCAGTCGAGCCTCAGCTCGGCCGACGCCGACTTCGGCACCAGTTCTCCCATCCTGCTCCCTACTCAGACCGGTTCGCTTCCGCACTTGATGGTGACGCAGGACAAAAATTCCACGGTCTATCTCCTGAACCGGGACAATCTTGGCGAGTACAGTGCTAGCTCCAATACCGATCTCCAGGATTTTCAGCCCATCACCTCCACGTCGGAAGCCCAGAAGCACGACATGGCCTTCTTCAACAACCACCTTTATTTCGCCTCCGACAACTCGCCGATGCTGGTTTATACCTTCAACCCCTCCACCGAGCGGTTCGACACCACGCCGGCGAAAAGCAGCCACTCGTTCACCCGCACCGGCGCGGCCACGGTCTCGGCCAACGGCACGTCCAACGCCATTCTCTGGGTCATCGACGTGAGCGGCTGGAAGAGCGGAACGCCGGGCATCTTGTATGCCTATGACGCCAACAACATCGGCACGCTGCTCTACACCAGCAGCGATGCCGCAAACAACCGCGACCAGGCGGCCGGCGCCGTGAAGATGACCGCGCCGACTGTCGCCAACGGCATGGTCTATGTCGGCGGAATCCAGGCCGTGGTCGCCTACGGCCTGCTCACCGCGCCGCCGCAGGCGGCTGCGCCGACCTTCAGTCCGCCCGCCGGCACCTATGCCAACACGCAAATGGTCGCAATCAGCACGACCACCGGCGGCGCTTCCATCCGTTACACCGTGGACGGCAGCACACCGACGGAAACCCATGGCACGGTCTATTCCAGCCCGGTGAGCATCAGCACCCCGACCACGCTGCAGGCCATCGCCTATGAAAGCGGCTTTGCCGACAGCACGGTTTCCTCGGCCAGCTATGTCATCACGACGCAGACGCAGGTGGCCGCCCCGACGTTCAGCCCGCCGGCCGGCACCTATGGCAGTGCGCAATCGGTGACGATCAGTACGACCACCGGTAGTGCCGCCACCATCCGCTACACCACCGATGGCAGCACGCCGAGCGAGACC
>DATJYF010000297.1:0-12103 GCA_035499715.1 Opitutaceae bacterium
CTCGCCGTCTTCCCCATTCGCTACGTCGGCAAGAAGATGTTAACGCGAGCCATGAACCTTCAGGCCCAAGCGGGAACCATCACCGATCGTTTTACGGAAAATCTCGCGGCGGTGAAAGAAGTGCGCGCCTTCGGTCTGGAACATTATGAAATCGACCGGTTTTCAAAACTGGGGGCTCTGATCGTGCGCGCGCAGATGAAGGTTGTTAAGTATGCCCAGGCACTCTCTCCAAGCATCGAAATTCTTTCTGCGGTGGGAATTTCCATCACCTTCGTTTACGCCTACCGCTACAACATTCACAGTGGAAGTTTTTTGGGAATTTTGACCGCCCTTTTCCTGAGCTACGACCCGATAAAACGCCTCGGAGCCATCAATAATGAGTTGAAGCGGGGCACTGCCTCGCTCTCGCGCCTTGAGGAGGTTTTGAACGAGCCCATCGCCATCGCCGACCCGCCGAATCCGGTGCCGGTGACACGGCTGCGCGGCGACATCGCCTTTGCCAGCGTCACCTTTGCTTACAAGCAGGGCACGCCCGCCTTGCGCGACGTCACCGCGCGCATCCCCGCCGGCGCCATCTGCGCCCTCGTCGGCCCGAGCGGCGCGGGCAAGACCACCTTCGCCAACCTCGTGCCCCGTTTCTACGACGCGACCGCGGGCATGGTCACGATCGACGGCATCGACCTGCGGGCCATGCGCACCGCCGATCTGCGCCGCAACATCGCCATCGTTTCGCAGGATCCGGTGCTCTTCAACGAAACCATCTACCACAACCTCCTCGTCGGCCGGCCCGATGCCACCCGCGACGAGGTCATGGCCGCGGCGCGCGACGCCTTCGCCCACGATTTCATCATGAACCTGCTGCCGCAGGGTTACGACACCGTCGTGGGCGAGCGCGGCTCGCAGCTCTCCGGCGGACAGAAGCAGCGCGTCGCCATCGCCCGCGCCTTCCTGCGCAACGCCCCCATCCTCATCCTCGACGAGGCCACCAGCGCCCTCGACAGCGAGAGCGAAGCCGCCATCCAGGCCGCCCTGAAAAAGCTCGTCATCGGCAAGACCGTGATCATCATTGCCCATCGCTTCAGCACGATTCGCGACGCAACCATGATTTTGGTTTTCAACCAGGGCCGGATTATGGGCGAGGGGAACCACGCCCGGCTCTATCAGTCCAACCCGCTTTACAAGTCATTGTACGACGGCCAGGCCGTTTCCCCCCTGTCCGTGGCGTGAGAACGGCCTTGCTGTCATCCCCTTCCCGGTAACTTAACCTTCTCTCCACCGTCACCTTCAAGAATCAACCCGCCGCATTCTCCCCGCCCCATGGGATCATTTCGCCCCTGTGCTTCATCCTGAATTAACGCCCGCAGATATCTGCGCCATCGTGGTTACCTACAACCCCGATGATTCATCCTTGGAATGCATTGGCACCATTATCGACGCGGCGGTTCACACGATCATCGTCGACAACTTTTCGGGCGAGGCCTCGCGGGCGAAGCTGCGGCGGCTGAAAAACGAAAAGATCTCGCTGATCGAGAACAACACCAATGCGGGCGTGGCCGCCGGGCATAACCTCGGCATCCAGGCGGCGCTGGCCAGGGGCTACCGCTGGTTCCTGCTCTTCGACCAGGACACGAAGATTTTTCCCTCCACCATCCGGAGTCTCATCCAGGTGTACACCGATTGCCTGGCCGAATTCGGCGACAAGCTCGGCCTGCTCGGCTCCAATTATTATCACCTGCTGGAGGACGGCACGATCGCGGAAGGCAAGGTGCCGCTGTGCCACGGCAAGGCGTGGTCGGTGGAAAATCTCATCATCACCTCCGGCACGCTCATCGGCTGGGAAAAATTCCAGGCCATCGGCCCTTTCCGCGAGGATTTCTTCATCGACCACATCGACCATGATTATTGCCTGCGGGCGCAGCATCGGGGACTGGTCATCGCCCGCACCGCCCTGCCCTTGACGATCCACCGGCTCGGCCAGCTCACCACCCGCCGGCCCTGGCTGGCGCTGGGCAAAAAAAAGCTGCTGAGCTGCTATTCGCCCCTGCGCCGCTATTATCAAATCCGCAACTTCATCACGCTGGCGCGCGAATATGAAAAGGAGTTTCCCGGCGCCATCGGCTTTATCCGCCAGTCCATCCGGCGCGAAACCATGCGCGCGCTGAAATACGAGGGCCGGTTCCGCCGCAACCTGATGTCGGTCGTGCTCGCCTTCCAGCACAGCCGGCGCGGCATCACCGGCAAGTACGCCGGCCGCATCGCCCTTTGAGCTTCGCCGCCGCGCCAGATCGGATCCATTCCGCCTTTGCGTTTTAAAAAAGCGCGAAAATAGTCGGCTTCGGCCCGCTTTCATCGCTCCCGGCATGTCCCCCGCGCCCAAGATCAGCGTTCTCATTCCCGCCTATAATTGCGCCCGCTTTCTCCCCGAAGCCATCGACTCGGTCCTGATGCAGGACTTCGGCGATTTTGAGCTGATCGTCAGCGACGACCGTTCCAGCGACGGCAGCGTCGACCTGCTCCGTCGCTATGCCGGGCGCGATCCGCGCCTCCGGCTCCATTTTCAAGCCTCGAACCTCGGCATGGTGGCCCACTGGAACTGGTGCCTGCAACAGGCGCGCGGCGACTACGTCAAATTCGTCTTCGGCGACGACCTGCTCACCTCCGGCGGAACCCTCGGACGCCTGGCCGGCCGGCTCGATGCCGATCCCGGCATCGCCCTGGTCGCCACCGCCCGCGTGGTGCTCGATGAAAGCTCCCGGCCGGTCGGTCGCTGGAACGACCTTGCGGCCGGCCGCCACCGCGGCCGCGAGCTGATCGCCCGCTGCCTGCTCGAGGATCGCAATCTGATCGGCGAGCCGTCCGCGGTCCTGTTCCGCCGCGCGGCCGCCGGCCGCGGCTTCGATGCCCAATGGCGGCAGCTGATGGATCTGGAAATGTGGTTTCACCTCCTCGCCGCCGGCGACCTGGATTATGTTCCCGAGCCGCTCTGCGCCTTCCGGCTCCATCCCGGACAGCAGAGCGCGGCCAACCGCCGCGCCAACGTCGGTCCGGAGGACCGCCTGCGCCTGTTCGCGCGCTACGCCGCGCACCTGCCCGCGGATGCCGCGGCGCGGCGCGCGCTTTTCCGCTGTTTGTATTACTCATTTCACTACGCGCCGAAAAATCCGGAAACCCGGGCGGCGCAATCGGCGCTGCTCGCGCGGCTCACCCGCCGCCGGTACGGGCTGTACTGGCTGCGGCACCGCTTGACCAAACCCTTCCTCAATCTCGCGCGGCGGGCCCGGCGTGAGGACGGACCCTGACTTCCGCCCGCGGCCGGCGGCACCGGGCTTGTCTCACGCCGCAAGTTGCCTCTCATTCAAGGTTTCCTCCGCCCGCCGCATGCCCGCTCCTGACTCGCCGCGCATCCTCGTCATCCGCCGCCGCTATCTCGGCGACATCGTTCTGCTCGGCCCGCTGCTGCGCAACCTCCGCCTCCACTGGCCGCAGGCCCGCCTCACGGTTCTGACCGAGGAACGTTTTGCCGGCATTCTGCCGCTCAATCCCGATGTGGACGCCGCGCTGCCCTATCCCCCGCGCGGGCCGGGCCGGCAGCTGGCGTTCTGGCGCGCGTTACGCCGGGAAAAGTTCACCCATGTTTTCGACCTGGACTGCAACGACCGCAGCGCCCTCGTCACCTGGCTGAGCGGCGCCGCCGTACGCAGCGTGCTGCAAATCCGGCGGCGTTTCGGCTGGATCTATACCCACCGCGCCCGCGTCGACCGCTCCGCCTACGAAAACCAGCACATCACCGAGACCATGCTCGGGCTGCTCGCCGGCCAGCAAATCCCGGTCGTCTCGCGCGAGATCGCGCTCGTGCCGCGCGAGGAGGATCTCGCCGGGATGCGCCGGTTCGTCGGCGCCACCGGCCCGGTCCTGCTGGTCCATCCGGGCAGCCGCAGCCCGTTCCGCCTCTGGCCGGCGGAGCGGTTCGCCGTCGTGTGCGACCGCGCGCAGGAGGAACTCGGCGCACAAGTCGTGCTCGTTGGCGGCCCGGGCGAGGCTAAACTCGTCGCCGAAATCCGCCGGCACGCCCACAGCCATCTGCTCGCGCTGGCCGAGCCGCTGACGCTGCCGCGGTTCGCCGCGCTCGCCCGCCTCGGTGCCGCGCTGCTCTGCCACGACAGCGGCCCGATGCACATCGCCGCGGCTGTGGGCACGCCCGTGGTCGCGCTCTTCGGCTCGCAAAACGCCGTGATGTGGCGTCCGCTCGGCCCGCGCCACACCGTGCTCCGGCCGCCCCTGCCTTGCCGGAATTGCCTCGCGCCCGGCGTCTGCGTGCCCGGCGATTCCTACCGAAATTATTGCGTTAAAAATCTCGACCTCGAAACGGTCTGGTCGGCGGTGCGCCGGCAGTTCGATCCGCGGCCGGATTGATTTCCCACCGAAAAAATTCCGTGGGCAAAACCTCCATTAAAATTCTTAACGACGGCGGGCATCGAGTTATTATGTTTTAAGCCGTTCACATTCAGCGTGATAAAAAGTTAACCGAACGGCTGGAAACTTTGATGATCACGTTGCGTCTTCCCTTTCGAGCGCATTGATCTTCAGCCATCCAGCTGGTGGTGAGACGGCGCCCACGGCATGTCGGCGGAAAAATCATCACCAGTCCACAAGGTCGTCATCACCGGCACCGGCCGGGCGGGAACGACTTTTTTGGTGCGGCTGCTGACCGAACTCGGACTCGACACCGGCTACACGCGCCGGAACTGGTCGCGCGACTATTTCGCGCACTGCGAGGCCGGACTCGAGCACGACCTGGCGAAACCCGGTGCGCCTTACATCGTCAAGAATCCGGCCCTGTGCGAGACGCTGGAATCGATTCTCGCTGAGGGCCGCGTCGTCATCGATCATGCCTACATTCCCATTCGCGAGCTGGATGCGGCTGCCGCCAGCCGGGTCCGCATCGGCGGAGCCAATGGAAATGTGCCGGGCGGATTGTTGAAGACTTCCGATCCCTCCATGCAAAAGGCCGTCCTGGCGGAAATGTTTCACCGGCTCGTTTTCACGCTCGTCGCGCACGAAATCCCGCACACCTTTCTGCTTTTTCCCCGTTTTGCGCGCAACGCCGATTATGCCTATGCCCGGTTGAAATTTCTCCTCGACGGTGTTTCGCCGGAAACGTTCCGCGACGCTTTCGCGCGCGTCGCCGATCCCGGCTTGATCCACGATTTTTCCCGGCCGGAAAACCGGCCCGTCGGCCTCGGCGCGGAGCCTTATTTCCAAATGCAGCGGCGGAAAAGGCGCGCCCGCCACACCGTGCGCTGGACGCTCGCCGGTGCGGCGGCGTGCCTGATGGGATTTTATCCGGCGCGGCACAAATTGCTTTCGTGGCATTTTCCCGCGGCGGTCTCCGCCGCCATCGCGCCGGTTCGCTCCCTTCTTCGCTAGCCGGGCGTTTCGATCACCGGCGTCCGCCAGCCCAAAAGGAAACGCCGGCCGGCCGGTGGTATTGCATTGCGGTGGACCGAAGGCTAACGCTTCCTTTGCTGGCTGCGCCCGTTGCCACGCTCATGCCCGTCCCGCCGTCCGCCTTTGCTCTTCGCTTTTGCCATCGCGGCGCACCCGCCGCGCTGAGATGAGTCCTCCTCCGCTCATTACCTTCGGGATTCCGGCGTTCCGTCGTCCGGCGCTGCTCGCCGAGGCGCTCGCCAGCCTCGCCGCGCAGGAAGGCGGCTTCGATTTCGAGGTCGTCGTCTGCGATGACGGCGGACTCGCGGAAGCGCGCCGCGTCGCGGAAAATTTTTCCGCCCGCCCGCTTTCCTACCGGCTCAACTCGCCGCCCGTCGGCGCCGTGGCCAACTGGAACCGCTGCCTTGAGCTTGCCCGCGGCCGCTGGGTCATGGTGCTGCACGAGGACGACACGCTTTATCCGTGGTACCTGCGTCTGGTCGCGCCGCGCCTGCGCGACGGCGTTGCCGCGGTCTGCACGCAGACGGTGCAGGGCGCCGCGCCGCCGCCGCTCCCGCCGCCGGTGCATGCGCCGGCGGGGCGGCCTTACCCGCCGCGCTTTTTTCTCAAAAGCGCCTTCACGCCGTTTCCCGGCGTGCTCCTCGACCGCGCGCTCGCGCTGCGTCTGGGCGGCTTCGACGAGCGCCAGGGCCCGCTGGCCGACTACGAATTCTGGTACCGTCTCGCCTGTGCCGGCCCCGTCGAGGTGATCCACACCGCCGGCGCCTTCTACCGCGTGAGCGAAGGCCAGTGGACGGACACGCAATGGCCGGTCATGCTCCGCCGCATGCACCTGCTGCGCCTGCGCATCGCGCGCGAGCAATTTCCCTCGCAACCTCGCCTCGGCCGCTGGCTCGCCCGCTTTTTCACCGCCCGCACCGCCCGCAGTTACGCCCGCCGCTTCCCGGAAAAACCCGCCGGCCTTGCCCGTGCCCTGCGTTTCCGCCATATCCCCTTCGCCGCCGCGCCCAGCGGATGGATCTGGCAGGCCCTGAAACTTTCCGCCTGATGTCCGAGTTGCGCCTCACCGTCGCCATCTGCACCTACAACCGCGCCGAGCTTCTGCGCCAGACGCTCGCCGGCGTCGCACGGCAGAATTTCCCTCACGACCGCTTCGAGGTGCTCGTCATCGACAACAATTCCCAGGACCACACACGCGACGTCGTGGCGTCGTTTGCCGGCACCTCCCCTGCGCCGCGCCACCTCGTGGAAACGCGCCAGGGGCTCGACCATGCGCGCAACCGCGCCGTCGCCGAGGCGCGCGGTGAGATCATCGTTTTTGCCGACGACGACATCCTCGTCGAGTCCGACTGGCTGACCCGGCTCAGTGCGCCGTTCGCCGCCGACCACGACCATCGCATCGGTGCCGTGGGCGGTGAGGTCGTGCCGGTGTTTCCGGACGGTCTGCCGCCGTGGGTCGCCGAATGGCATTCGCCGCTCGCCTTCCGGTCCGACGCCGGTCCGCTGCCGTCCTCGCAATCCCCGATGGGCGCAAACTTCGCCTTTCCTAAATGGGTCTTCGAAAGGCACGGCCCGTTTCACACCACCCTCGACCGCAGCGGAAAAAATCTTTTCGGCGGAGGCGACACCGAAATGATCCGGCGCCTGCGCGCCGCCGGCCTGGAGATCTGGTTCGCTCCCGCCGCGCGGGTCCTCCACCAGATGCCGGCCAGCCGCACCACCTTCCGCTACGCCACGCGCCACGCCTTCGACTCCGCCCGCTCGCGCGTGGTCGAGCGCGCCGGCCAGCCCGGGGCCGCGGGTTATCTGCTGACGCGCTGCGCCGGCAATGCTCTGAAGATCCTCGGCTTCACCCTGCTCGCGCTGCTCTGCCTGCTTGTCCTCCGCACCGGCGACGCCAAAAAAGCCCTCGTGCGCGCCTGGCGCTCGTGCGGCTATCTCTATCAAATCCCGCGCTCGCTCGCCGGGAAAATTTAGGCTCCACTTCCCGCCATGGCCGACCTGCTGCCCGTTTCCGTCGTCATCGTCGCCAAAAACGAGTGGAACAACCTGCCACGCTGCCTCGCCAGCGTGCAGGGCTGGGTCGCCGAAATCGTGGTCGCGCTCAACGACACCACCGATGACAGCGAGGCCGTGGCCCGGAATTTCGGCGCGCGCGTGCACACCATGCCCTGGCAGGGCTACCGCGACACCAAGAACGCCGCCCTCGCACTCGCCACCCAGCCGTGGGCGCTCGCCCTCGACGCCGACGAGGAGGTCTCGCCCGGGCTGCGCGACGACATCGCCGCCTTCTTCGCCGACGGCGGCGCCGGACGTTTTTCCGGCGCACGCTTTCCCCGCATGGTCTGGTTCATGGGCCGCTGGATCACCCACGGCGACTGGTATCCGGACTACAGCCTGCGCCTCTTCCGGCGCGACCGGGCGCGCTGGGGAGGCAACGCCTTCGTGCACGAAAAAGTCGAGTGCGCCGGCGAGATCGCGATGCTCCGCGGCGACCTGCTCCATTATCCTTACGAAACCCTGGCCGCGCAGCAGCGCAAGATGGTGGCGTATGCCGAGCTTTTTCTCCGGCAGGGCGAGGCCGAGGGTGCCACCATTTCGCCGGCCGGCATCCTCGGCCGCTGCCTCTGGCGTTTTGTCCGCGCCTACGTTCTCAAACGCGGCTTCCTCGACGGCTTTCCCGGCCTCGTCGCCGCGCTGGTCAACGCCCATTACACTTTCCTGCGCTACGCCTCGCTTTACGAGGCCCGCGTCGCTCCACCGGAAAAAGATCTCCCTTGAAAAATTTTTTCTGCCGCGCCCGCCTTCTCTATCGCGCCTGCCGCTACCGATGGAAACTCGATCCGGCGGAGATTGCCTTCGTGCGCGCCCACGCCCGTCCCGCCACCACCGCCCTCGACATCGGCGCCCACAAGGGCGGCTACGCCTACTGGATGGCCCGCGCCGTCGGGCCCTCGGGCCGGGTGATCGCCTTCGAGCCGCAACCCGGGCTCGCCGCCGAGCTGCGCCGCGGCTTCCGGCGGCAACGCCAGGTCACAATCGAAAACCTCGGCCTTTCCGATCAGGAGGGGCAATTGACCCTGCGCGTGCCGGGCCGCGGACCGTCGCCCGGCGCCTCGTTTGAGACCACGGAGGCCACGGCGGACGCATCGCAAAAAATCTCCGTGCCCGTCTCCACCCTCGACGCCTGCCTCGCGCGCGCGCATCCGCGCGTGAGCTTCGTCAAATGCGACGTCGAGGGGCACGAACTGCGCGTGTTCACGGGCGCGGAAAAAACCCTCCGCGCCGAGCGCCCCGCCCTGCTCTTCGAATGCGAACAGCGACACCAAAACGGACGCACCATCACCGCCGTCTTCGATTTTCTCGGCCATTTGGGCTACCGCGGATTCTTTTTCGTCCGCGGCGCGCTCCGTCCGTTGGCCGAATTCGACCCGGCGCGGCACCAGAACCCCGCCGCGCCCGGCCTTTACTGCAACAACTTCGCCTTCCTGCCGGCGGAAACCGCGTCCGTGGGCTCGCCTCCCGGCGGCTGATCGTCATTGTCTTTCCCATGCCCGACGAGCCGATCCCTTTCAGCCGCGTCGCCGAGCAGCTCATCGGCGAGTTCCGCGGCGTGCCGTTCAACGAACCGGCGCGCATGCGCAAGCGCCCGACCACCGCGCTCGGCCCGCTGATCGAGGAACTGCTCGTCAAGCACCGGATCGGCCGTGTCTCGCCCGAAGACGCGCTGCGCGAGCGCTGGCCCGAACTCGTCGGCCCGGCCAACGCCGCCTACTCTCACGCCGCTTACATCGACGCCCGCGGCCGGCTCACCGTTCTCGCCGCCCACGCCGTGGTGCGCCACGAACTTTTTCTCCACCGCGAAACCATCGTCGCCCGCCTCCGCGCCGTGCCCGGCTGCGGCCATGTGCGCGAACTCGTCATCCGCGCGGGCTAGGCCGCTCAAGCCGGGGCCGTTCGGGCCGAAAATGGCTGAAGTGCGCCAAAATTTTCGCTTGCGCCCCGCGCCCCGCTCCCGGATTCTTGCTTCTTGCGTTAGTGGATGCCCGCAGGTTGCGGACTTCCACCATGTCTGGTCCGGCCTCCGCCGGATGAGAACGGTGACGCCGGCTGTGCCGCGGTCTTTCTGCGGTACTGGCGGGTGTCACGGGAGTTGCAAAACTCCCCTTCAGATGTGCCAACCAACCGAACAACATGCCCACCATCGCCAAAAACGAAGTCATCAGTCAGTATAAAACCCACGAAAACGACACCGGCTCGTCCGAAGTCCAGGTCGCGCTCCTTACCGCCCGGATCAATCATCTGACCGAGCACCTGCGCCTCCACCGCAAGGATTTCCATTCGCGCCGCGGTCTCCTCCAAATGGCCAGCCGCCGCCGCAAACTTCTCGATTATCTCAAGCGGCACGACTTGCCCAAGTACAATGAGCTGTTGCAGAAACTGAATCTGCGCAAGTAACGCTTTGCCGACGGGCGGCCCTCCGTGGACCGCCCGCCGTCGTTTAACGAACCTCCCCGCAGACCGGGACATTTCCGCTTGCCGCCCCGCCGGGCGCCGGGCGCCAAACGGAAATCTCTCGCGTCTGAGACGAGGCGCCAAAGCCGGCAGCCTGCGCGCTGTCGCTGCCCAGCCCACGGAGCATCGCTCCACCACCGCCCGCCGCCGCCATCGCGGTTTTCCGCGCGGGCATCCGCATCAAAATTAAAATCCGAAAACAGAAATGAATCAGAAACACACCGTCTCCGTTCCCGAATACGGACTCACCATCGGCACCGGCTCCATCGCCCATCTCGCCAACGGCGCCGTCACCGTCACCACCGGCGAGACCATCGTCTTCGTCGCCGCCACCGTCGCCGCCAACATCAAGCCCGGGCAGGACTTCTTCCCGCTCACCGTCGACTACCGCGAAAAATACGCCGCGGCCGGCCGCTTCCCCGGCGGCTACTTCAAGCGCGAAGGCCGCCCTTCCGAAAAGGAGATCCTCACCTCGCGCCTTTGCGACCGCCCCTGCCGCCCGCTTTTCCCCAAGGGCTTCCTCAACGAGGTCCAGGTCATCGGCCTGCTCCTCAGCGCCGACCAGTCGCATGAATCCGACATCTCCATGGTCAACGGCGCCAGCGCCGCCCTCGCCATCTCAGACATTCCGTGGAACGGCCCCATCGCCGCCGTCCGCGTCGGCCAGGTCGACGGCCAGTTCGTCGCCAACCCGACCATCGAGCAGATGTTTTCCAGCAACCTCGACCTCATCTACGTCGGGACCGAGAAGGAAATGCTCATGATCGAAGGCTCGGCCGACCAACTGCCCGAGGAACGCTTCATCGAGGCCCTCGAATTCGCCCACCAGGCCATCCAGCCCGTCATCGCCGCGATCAAGCAGCTCGTCACCCTCGCCGGCAAGCCCAAGGCCCCGATCGCCCTCGTCACCGCCAAGCCCGAGGCCGAGGCCATCATCAAGCGCGTCGCCGGACCCAAGATCGTCGATGCCATCTTCGGCAAGGAAAAGGCCGTCCGCGTCGCCAACATCAAGGCGCTCAAGGACGAGGCCAAAGCCGCCCTCACCGCCGAGCTCGGCGAAGGCAAGTTCGCCGACTCCGACATTTCCATCGTCTTCGAGGAACTCCAGGAACACGCCTACCGCTCCGCCGTCCTCGAGCGCGGCACCCGCGCCGACGGCCGCGACAACCTCTCGCTCCGCCCGATTTCGTGCGAAGTCGGCGTCCTTCCGCGCG
This sequence comes from Opitutaceae bacterium, assembly GCA_035499715.1. Classification (GTDB taxonomy): domain Bacteria; phylum Verrucomicrobiota; class Verrucomicrobiia; order Opitutales; family Opitutaceae; genus DASRHD01. The sequence continues at coordinate 11,178 of DATJYF010000297.1, forward strand.
TCCACGGCTCCGCCCTCTTCCAGCGCGGCGACACCCAGGGCCTCGTCATCACCACCCTCGGTCCGACCAAGGAGGCGCAGGAACTCGACGCCCTCACCGGCGGCGCCAAATCGAAATCGTTCATCCTTCATTACAACTTCCCGCCGTTCTCCGTCGGCGAAACCGGCCGCTTCACCGGCCCCGGCCGCCGCGAAATCGGCCACGGCGCCCTCGCCGAGCGCTCGCTCCTTCCCGTCGTGCCCGCCGAGGACGTGTTTCCCTACTCCGTCCGCCTCACCTCCGAAATCATGGCCTCGAACGGCTCGACCTCGATGGCCTCGATTTGCGGCGGCTGCCTCTCGCTCATGGACGCCGGCGTGCCCATCGTCGCGCCCGTCGCCGGCATCAGCTGCGGCCTCATCACCGAGAAAAACGACGCCGGCGAGGTGACCAAGTTCGTCACCCTAACCGACATCATCGGCGAGGAGGACCACTTCGGCGACATGGACTTCAAGATCGCCGGCACCACCACCGGCATCACTGGCTTCCAGCTCGACCTCAAGATCAACGGCCTCCGCTTCGACATCGCCAAGCAGGCCGTCTTCCAGGCCCGCGATGCGCGCATCAAGATCCTCAAGGCCATGCTCGCCGCCATTCCCGCGCCCCGCGCCCAGCTCAGCACCTATGCTCCGCGCATCCAGACCATCCAGATCGACCCCGAGAAGATCGGCCTCCTCATCGGGCCCGGCGGCAAGACCATCCGCCGCATCACCGAGACGACCGGCGCGCAGATCGACATCGCCGAGGACGACTCCGGCAAGGTCTACATCTATTCCAACAACGCCGACGCGATGAACCGCGCCGTGCAGGAAATCGACTCCCTCTGCGGCGGCGGCGCCCAGATCGAGGTCGGCAAGCTCTACCACGGCCGCGTCACCGGCACCAAG
>DATJYF010000298.1:0-4012 GCA_035499715.1 Opitutaceae bacterium
CCTCAGGGGCTGGGCAGACCCGGGCGGCGCGGCGGCCGCACCGGGACGCCGGTGCGCGCCGACGGCGGGGCGGCGACAAGCAGCACCTTCACCTCTCCGCCGTCGCGCGCGATCAGCCGGTGCGGCAGACGCGAGTCGAAATGGGCCGAGTCGCCGGGCTCGAGATCGTAGCTGTCGCCGGCAATCGAAACCGTCAGCCGGCCGGAGAGGACATGCAGCCATTCCTCGCCATCGTGCTGGAAATGCTCGTTGCCCGGCCGGTCGGCCGGCACCGTCACGAGCACCGGCTGCAGGCCGAAAAAGCGGTCGGGGTTGGACAGCGCGGCGTAAGTGAGGCCGTTTGCCCGCCGCGCGCGCGCGGCCTGCGCGCGGACGATGACGCAGGGTTCCGAGGCGAGCGGGTTCTCGAAAAGAAAGTCCAGCGAGACGCCGAAGATGCGCGCCAGGGTGAGGGCGGCTGCGATCGAAGCCTGGCGGCCGCCCGATTCCAGCCGGGAAAGATAGGCTTTGGAAAGCCCGCTGCGGCGGGCGAGCTCATCGAGGGTCCAGCTGTGGTCGGTGCGAAGTTCCTTCAGCCTGGTACCGAAGGAGGTGAGCTGAGTTTGGACAGGAGCGAGAAGGCGGTTCATAGCATGGTTTTGGCAACTTTGTTGCCAAATGGACAACAGCACGGCGCATGCCCGGGCCTCCGTCCGCCGCGGCCCGGTCGGCGTTATAACCGCTCCTTCACCCGTTCACGCCCAGCAGTAGTCCCGTTTGCAGCCGGCCTCGCGGCTAGCTCCGGCTCCAGTCCAGCATGCGCTGGATGGGCGCGAGGGCGCGGGTTCGCACTGGTTCCGGCACGTCGATTTGGGGCGAGAGATTTTTGAGCGCGTCGCGCACCTTCTCGATCGTGTTCATCTTCATGAACCGGCAGTCGTTGCAGGCGCACGTGTCGGTCGGGCCGGCAATAAAGGTCTTGCCCGGCACCTCGCGGCGCAGGCGGTGGAGCATGCCGCTTTCCGTGACCACGATGATTTCGCGCGCCGGATGCCCGCGGGCAAACTTCACCATCAATTCCGTGCTGCAGACCTCGTCGGCGAGGTCGCGCACGGCCTGCACGCATTCGGGATGGGCGACGACGGGCGCGCCGGGAAACCGGCCGCGGATTTTTTCGATCGCCTGCACGGTGAACTGCACGTGGGCATAACAGTTGCCCGGCCAGAGGCGCATCTTGCGGCCGGTTTTTTGCGCGACCCACTGGCCGAGGTTCTGGTCCGGCACGAAAAGAATTTCGCGATCCGCCGGCACGCGGCCGACGATCTTCACGGCGTTGCCGCTGGTGCAGATGACGTCGCTCAGCGCCTTCACGGCCGCGGAGCAGTTGATGTAGGCAACGACGTAGGCCTCCGGATGCTCCGCTTTGTAGGCGGCGAGGCGCTCGGAGGGGCAGGAGTCGGAGAGCGAGCAGCCGGCGTTGAGATCGGGCAGCAGGACTGTGCGCAGCGGGTTCACGATTTTCGCCGTCTCGGCCATGAAGTGCACGCCGCAGAAAAGAATGACGTCGGCCTTCGCCGCCTGCGCCTGATAGGAGAGGCCGAGGGAATCGCCGACGTAATCGGCCACGCGCTGGATGGATTCGACCTGGTAATTGTGCGCGAGGATGACGGCGTTGCGCCGGCGCTTCAGTTCGAGAATCTCCTCCTGGATCGGCGTGAGCGGCGCGGGCGCGCCGGCGTGCGGAGCGAGGACCAGCGGTTCGTAGTCGAGGACAGTGGGCATGTGTTACCTTAACGCAAAGGTGCGCGGACGCAAAAGGCCGGATCCCGGGCGTGTCGGCAACGGCGGAGGTCAGCTCTGTGGGGCGAGCTGCTCGATCAGTTTTTTGAACGCCGGCGATTCCTTCAGGCCCTCGAGATCGGGGTCCTGCTGCATCCATTCGGCGTCGTCGTAGCCGAGCGCGATGGCGCGCTCGAGCGCGCGCAGCGCGTCGGCCCGGCGTTTCACGAGCGCGAGGCTGCAGGCCAGGTTGTAATGCGCCGTGGCATTGTCGGGCTGGAGGCGCACGAGCTTGCGATCCATGCGCAGGCCGTCGGTGACGCGGCCGGTCTTGGTATAAAGTCCGCCGAGGATTTCGATCACGTCGGCGTAGCGCGGGTCGCGCCGGTGGATCGACTCAAAAAATTTTATGTCGAATTCCGGATCGGATTTTTTGGGCGAAGACATGCGGAAGGAAAAATTCAATTGCGGTTTTTGCACGCGCCGGTCTGGCGGAGAACGTTGCAATGGGCGTTGACCTGCAGGCGCTGGGAGACGGGCGTGAGGCCGAGCTTGGACGAGACCGTGCTGCCATACCATTCCATGAACGGGGCGCTGATCTCGAAGATTTTTTCGCAATCGAGGCAGATGACCTGCGCCTGCTGGGCGGCGTTGTCGCGGTTGGGCACGTAGTATTTTTCGCCTGCGCCGATGTCGACTTCGCGCAGGAGCGAACTTTCGGTCATGATCGGCAGCGTGCGGTAAACCGTGGCGCGGGAAACCGAGTCGTCGATCGCCCGGGCGCGGTCGAGCAGCCCTTCGGCGGTGAAGTGCTCCTTCTGGGCGAAGGCGGCGTCAAAGATGGCCAGCCGCTGATTCGTCACCCGCAGTCCCTTGTCGGCCAGGTAGCTCTTGAATTTTTCGCGGGCGGCGTTGGTGCTCACGCCGGAAATGTCGGTTGCGCCCCGCGGCCTGTCAATCCGTTCCGCGCCGCGCTTGCCTGCGCGCGTCCGTCGCGCCATGACCGGCTCATGATCGTGGGCGTGCACCCGCTTGCGGGCTTTGACAAACTGCTGCATTATCGCGTGCCGGAGGCGTTGCGCGCCGGCGTCGGCGTCGGCTCGCTCGTGCGTGTGCCGCTGCTCAACCGTCACGCGCTCGGCGTGGTGGGCGAAGTCGGTGCGCCGCCGGATTTTCCACTGGAGAAACTGAAGACGCTGAGCCAGGCGGTGTATCCGTTTCCCGCGCTTCCGCCCGACCTGCTCGCGCTGGCGCGCTGGCTGGCGTCCTACTACGCCGCTCCGCTTGACACCGTCATTGAAACCATGCTGCCCGCCGCCGTGCGCCGCGGCATGGGCCTGAAGCAGGAGAAATTTCTCGCGCTGGCGCGGCGGCTTTCCGGCGACGAGCTGGCCGAACTCGCGCGCCGCGCGCCGCAGCAGGCCCGCCTTTACCGGCTGCTCGAGCAGCAATTCCGGCCGCAGAAAAAAACACTCCTGCTCGGCCGCACGGGTGCGACGGCCGCGGTGGTGGCGGCGTTGCTGAAGCGCGGCCTCGCGCGCGAAGAGATGCACCGGGTCGCGCGCGTCGCCTACGCCGACGACTGGGCGGCGGGCGAACTCGTGGCCGCGCAACCGCACGCGCTCAATCCCGAGCAGGCGGCGGCGGTCGCGGCCGTTGCCGGCGACCTGGAAGCCGGAAAATTCCGCGCCCATCTGCTGCACGGCGTGACCGGCTCGGGCAAGACCGAGGTTTATCTACGCGCGATCGAGCGGGCCCTGGCTGGCGGCGGCGGTGTGATTTTCCTCGTGCCCGAGGTCGCGCTCACGCCGCAGACGGTGGCGCGCCTGCGCAGCCGGCTGGCCGCGATCGCGCCCGGCCACGACACCGTGGTCTGGCACAGCCATTTGAGCGAAGGTGAACGGCTCGACGGCTGGCTGGCCGTGGCCACCGGCGAGGCGAGGGTGGTGGTGGGCGCGCGCTCGGCCGTTTTCGCGCCGGTGCGCGACCTGCGGCTGATCGTCGTCGACGAGGAGCACGAGCCGGCCTACAAGCAGGACGAGACGCCGCGCTACCACGGCCGCGACGTCGCCGTGATGCGCGCGAAGATCGCCGGCGCGGTCTGCCTGCTCGGCTCGGCCACGCCCTCGCTCGAGAGTTACGCCAATGCCCAGGCCGGCCGGTACGGGCTGCTTTCCCTCCCGCGGCGGGAGGACGAGAAAAAGCTGCCGGACATCGACGTGGTGGACATGCGCATCGAGGTCATGCGGCCGCG
>DATJYF010000299.1:0-23259 GCA_035499715.1 Opitutaceae bacterium
ACGATGGGCTCGTGCAGCGAACCATCGTCTCCGTAACTCAGGGAAAAGCCGGCCCCATTGGCGCCGCGGACGAGATGGAGATAACCGAAAGCCACCGCCAGCGCGCCCTTGGCCGCGTCGAGGGCAAACACCAGATTGCCCGGGCCGCGACCCAGCACGCGGCGCACGTTGGTCGCGCCGGGATTTTTTGAGCCGACCTCGAAGATGTTCACGCCCTTCGCGCGCGCAACGAGATAGCCGAAGGGCAGCGAGCCCAGCAGATAACCGACGACGGCGACGATGAGGAGCGGCAGTAGCACGGTGCGAAATTACAACTGCACGAACTTCGCCATCTTGATCGCGGCATGGCCCTTGATGACCTTGCGCGCGGCCTCGCTCGGCTCGCTGTCGACGCGCACGACCATGTAGGCGGTGCCGCCGGGCGTGAGGCGGCTGAGCGACATGTCGGCGATGTTGACCTTGTCCTTGCCGAGGATGGTGCCGACCGTGCCGACCATGCCGGGCTGGTCCACATTTTCGAGGACGAGCAGCTTGCCCTCGGCGGCAACCTCGACGTCGCGGCCGTTGACGGCGACGATGCGCGGCTGGCTGGTCTTGCCACTGAGCGTGCCGTGGGCGGAAAAAATCTGGCCGCCGGGCGCCACCGCCTCGACCGCGATGAGGTCGGTGTAGTCGCTGTCGGTATTCGACTTCACCACCTCGAGCTGCACGCCGAGGCGCTGGAGGAGGACCGGCGCATTGACGAAATTCGCCTCTTCGCCGCTGATCCGGCGGAGGAAGCCGCGCTGGACCGAACGGGTGACCGATTCCACGTCCATGTCGGCGATCCGGCCCCAATAAGTGATGCGCAGCGTGGCGATCTGCTGGGGTCCGATCTGCTGGACGAGCGAGCCGAGCTTGGCGCCGAGATCGAGATAGGGCCCGAGCAGCTTGAGCGCGGCGGCGTCGATCGACGGCATGTTGACGGCGTTGCGGATGACTCCGCCGGCGAGGACGTCGGCGATCTGCTCGGCGATCTCGACGCCCACGGCGTCCTGGGCCTCGGCGGTCGAGGCGCCGAGGTGCGGCGTGAGAACGACGTTGGGCAGCTGGCGGAGTTCGCTCTCCTTGGCCAGCGGCTCGTCCTCGTAGACGTCGAAGCCGGCGGCGGCGACCTTGCCCGACTTGAGTGCGGCGACCAGGGCGGTTTCCTTGATGATTCCCCCGCGGGCACAGTTGAAAAGTCGGACGCCCTTCCGGCATTTCTCGAGCGCCGCCTCATCGATCATGTAACGGGTGCCGTCGGTCAACGGCATGTGGACGGTGATGTAATCCGACTGGGCGAGCAATTCATCGAGGGTCACGGCCTCGACCTGGATGGCCTTGGCGCGGCTGGGCGCAAGGTAGGGATCGTAGGCCAGCACGCGCATGCCGAAGGCCTGGGCGCGCTTGGCCACCTCGCCGCCTATGCGGCCGAGGCCGACGATGCCGAGGGTTTTCTTGAAAAGTTCGACACCGCTGAAGCTTTTGCGGTCCCACTGGCCGGCCTTCATCGAAGCGGCGGCCTGCGGGACGGGCCGTGCGCCGCAAAGGATGTGGGTGAAGGTGAGTTCGGCGGTGGCGATGGTGTTGCCCGACGGCGTGTTCATCACCACCACGCCGCGCTCGGTGGCGGCGTCGACGTCGACGTTGTCCACACCCACGCCGGCGCGGCCGACGACCTTGAGGAGCGGCGCCGCGGCAAAAACCTCGCGCGTGATCTTGGTCTCGCTGCGAACAGCAATGGCATGCACGTCCTTCACCAGTTCGAGAATTTTGGCCGGCGGGGAGCCATAGGCCTCGACCACGTCAAAGCCCGGCTGCTGGCGCAGGTAGGCGACTCCCTTGGGTGAGATCTTGTCGGCGACGAGGATTTTCATGGAGAAATAGCGCACTAGCGAAGGCCTTCGCGGGCCGCGCGGCAAGGAAAAGGTGCGGGGCCCCGGGTGGCTGCGGGACCACCGGGCGAGCGATGGTTCCAACGCCGAGCCGTGATAGATGCCGGCTGGACCGACGGTCCGGCGGGCGGAATATTTCACTTCAGCCGGGGCGCAACCGGCCGATCGGTTCCAGAACCACAATACTTCTACTGTACAATCATGCCATAAGTTTGCACGGGGCGTGCGGGCACGAAGCACGAGGCTCGTTTTCTTGCACGATTCCTGCTCACTAATCATGCAAAATTCGTTTTTGGGAAACTTCTTCCAGTCACCAGCGTCTACTCACCAATCCATGCCTGCCGCCGCGCCGATTTCAGCCACTCCTGCCCGCGACATCCGTTTCGATGCGCTGCGCGGTCTGATGCTGCTGTCGATGACGTCGAACCACCTGCCGACCGACCTGCGCGTGCTCACCGACCAGGGGTTGGGCATCGTGTCATCGGCGGAAGGCTTCGTTTTCCTCTCCGGACTGCTGGCGGGCTTCGTCTATGGACGGCGGTTGATCCGTGATGGAGCCAGCCGTTTGCGCACCGCAGCGTGGCACCGGGCCGGCACCATTTACCGCTGGCACATCGCGTCTTATTTTGCAGCGTTCGTCCTCCTGGCGCTGAATGCCTGGATCACGGGGATGCACTCCGACACTTCCCCGCCCCTTTTCGCGGACAAGCCGCTCCTCGCGATGCTGCTCGGACCGGTGCTGCTCTACCAGCCGGGCCTGCTCGATATCCTGCCGATGTACTGCCTTTTCGTGCTGCTGCTGCCCCCCGTGCTCGGCGCGTTGGAAAAAGGCCGGCGCTGGCTCGTGCTTGGCATTAGCTTCGCCGTCTGGGCAATGGTGCAATTCCTCCCGAATTACGACGGCTCGCTCATCGCTCCGCCGCTAAACTTCGGCTTCTTCAACGTGCTGGCGTGGCAGTTTCTTTTCATCAGCGGCATCGTCATCGGCCAGGCCAAGACGAAGGGCGCCGGCCCGCTCGTACCGGTGCGGCCCGGCCTGCTGGCGGCGGCGATCGCCGGTGCCGTGTTTTTCTTCGGTTTGTCGCATCGCTTCATCCCGTCGCTGTGGCCCGACCGGGATTTCGGCATCATGCTCAACAAGCCTTCACTTGGCGCGCTGCGGCTGATGAGCTTTGCGCTCGTGGCCTATCTCGTGGCCGTGGTCGGAACGCGTTTCCCGCGCCTGCTGGCCTGGCGGCCCCTGGCCATGCTCGGCCGTCACTCCCTCTTCGTCGTCTCGGTGCAAAGCGTGCTCGTGCTCGTTCTGCTCGCGCACGACAACCTTTTCGCCACGCAGACGGGCTGCTGGATCGTGACGATTGCCACACTCGCGACTCTGTTCACCGTGACCGCCATTTATGAAAAGCTGAGCCGCCGGACGGCCGATCCGGCCCTGGTCTATCCCGGCCGTCTTCTGCCGCCCTTTGCCGCCGCCAAAGGGCAGGAACAGCCCCGTGCGGCTTAGAGCGACGCGGCGAGGCCGGCTTCTCTCCTCGAAGCCGGGCGCGGCCCGCCACCGCGAAATCCGGCTGGTTACGGCTTGACCGCCGCGCACGCGGAAAACTTTCTCCTCGGTCGCGCCGCAACCCTCCGCCGTGATGCACCTATCCGCCCCCGCCGCCAAGGAATCATCGCTCGCCATTGGGTAGTTGACCGAGCCGGCCCTGGCGGTTTTTCAACCCGAAGCGACGGCGGGCGAGGTGATCGAAGCCGTGCGCCGCCTCGCCGAACGCCATTTTTTCACCTACGTTTACGTTGCCGACGCGGCCGGGCGGCTCGTCGGCGTGGTGACCATGCGCGGTCTGCTGCTGGCCGACCGCGCCCACCGGCTCGGCGACTTCATGCTGCGCGATCCGTTTTTTCTCAAACCGCAAACGCCCTGATGGAGGCCATGCGCCTCACACTCAACCGCCATTTTCCCTATTATCCGGTGTGCGACGACGACGGCGTGCTGGCCGGCATGGTGCGCGGCGCGACGCTGTTCGAAAAAGAGGCGATCGAAATCAGCGCCCAAGCCGGTGAAATGGTCGGCGTCGACAGGGAGGAGCGCACAGGCGGCAGTTGGTGGCTCAGCCTGCGCTTCCGGCATCCCTGGCTGCAAATCAACCTGCTGACGACGTTCCTCGCCGCCGGCGTGGTCGGCGCGTTCGAGCACACGATCAACCGGACCGTGGCGCTGGCCGTCTTTTTGCCCGTGATGATGGGCCAGGCGGCCAACACCGGCTGCCAGGCGCTCGCCGTCGCCCTGCGCGGACTCACGCTCGGCGAACTCAAGCCCGGCCGCGAAAAGGCGCTGGTGCTGAAGGAGGCGTTCGTCGGCTTCTGCAACGGCGCCCTCACGGGCGTGACCGCCGGCGCGGGCATGTTCATTTACGCACACGTCGGCCCCGCCGCTCCGGCTCGGCGGCGTCGTGTTTTTCGCCATGATCGGCGCGTGCGTGGTCAGCGGCGTCTGCGGCGCGCTCACGCCGCTGCTCTTGAAAAAATTCGGCGCCGACCCCCGGCCAGCGCCTCGAGCATCCTGCTCACGACCATCACCGACGTGGTGAGCATGGGCCTGTTTCTCGCCCTCGCCTCCTGGTGGCTGCTTTGAAGGCCCCCACCGGCCGGCGCCTACGCGCCGCTCTCGAAAAACTCGCGCACGGCCGCGACCGTGTCCGCCAGCGGCACTTCGCGCTCGCTGCGCGCGGTGAGGTCGCGGAGCTTCACCACGCCCTTCGCCAGCTCGTCGCCGCCATAGATCAACGCGAGCTTCGCGCCGGACTCGGCCGCGGCTTTGAACTGCTTGCCGAAGGCGGCGTCCTTGAGTGAATATTCCACGCGCAGGCCGCCGGCGCGCAGTTCGCCAATGGCGGCAAACGCCGCGCGCCGGCCCTTTTCCCCGTCGATCACCACATAAACATCCGGCGCGCTGACAAAGGCCGGCATCCGCCCGCGTTCCTCCAGCAAAATGCCGGTGGTGACGTCGCCGATGGCGAAACCGACCGCCGGCAGATCGGGTCCGCCGAGTTTTTTCACGAGATCGTCGTAGCGTCCGCCGCCCGCGAGCGCGCGAAGGTCGCCCTTGCGGTCGAAGGCCTCGAACACAAAGCCGGTGTAATAAGCCAGGCCGCGCACCACGCCGAGATCGACCTGGACAAATTGCGCCAGCCCCATGGCCTCCAGTCCGCCCAGCAGCTTGCGCCAGTCGGTCAGACGACTATGACATTGCGCTACAGGAGTTGCTCTTGTGAAGCCCGTCGCCGCAGAACTTTGTCCCTGCAGCTCAAGGGCTACAGCTCCTAGAGCATGTTTCATATACTTTTCCAGCTCTGAAAGTCCTCCTTTTACCGTCATCAGACCAAGCACTTTTTGCTTCAACGCGGCATCAATTGCCCCGAATTTTTCCGCGTAGTCCTTGAAGGCGATATCACCAAGTTTTTCGTATTTGTCGATTGCACCCAGCATCGCGCCTATGCGCGATTCGTCCAGCCCGAGCGCTTCGAGATAATAGAACCACAGGTTCCGGTCGCTCAGGCGCACGCAAAAATCCTCCTCCGTCAGCCCGAACGCCGTGAAACTCTGGATGAGCAGCGCGATGAGCTCGATCTCGGCCTCCGGGCCGGGCTCGCCAAAGATGTCGGCGTTGAACTGGAAAAAGGCGCGCAGCCGGCCTTTTTGCGCGCGTTCATAGCGGTAAAATTCCCCGATGCTGAACCACTTGATCGGGCGCTTGAGTGTGGCGGCTTTTTCGCCGACGAGCCGGCACACGGTCGGCGTCATCTCCGGCCGGAGCGCGACCTCGCGGCCGCCCTTGTCAGTGAAGCTGAAAAGCTGCTGCTCGATCTCGTCGCCCGACTTGGCCTTGTAGAGCTCGAGCGGTTCGAGCACGGGCGCGTCGTATTCCTCGAAGCCAAAGGCGCGGGCGGCCTGGCGCCAGTGTTCGAAGATATGGCTGCGGCGCGCCAGCGCGTCGGGATAAAATTCGCGGAAACCGGGCAGGGTTTGGAAGGTGGCCATCTGAACCGCAAGAATTGCGGCCTGCGCGCGCCGGGCGCGAACCAAAAGTTACGGCCGGAAAAACACACCGCGGCACGTCAAAGCGCACCAACCCCTCCCGTGGATTTCGCGCGCCGGGCCAGACCGAATTTCCGGGCGCAGCCCGCGCTCAGACCTGCAGTTTCGCCAGATCGATCTTCTTGAGCTGCTGCTTGAGAATCTTGCCGGACTTGAACTTCACCACCGCGCGCTGCGGAATGATGACTTCCGCCTCGGGTTTGTTGGGGTTGCGGCCGATGCGCTGTTTGCGTACCTGCACTTCAAGAACGCCGAAGTTGCGCAGCTCGACATTGCGTCCCTCGGCCAGCGCCTTCTGGACAATATCAAGCGTCATCTGCACCGTGGCCTGCACTTCTTTCTGGGGAAAACCCGTCTTCTCATAAATGGTGAGAACGATTTCGCGTTTTGTCAGATTGTTCGACATGGTAGACTCCTTCGTTTTTGCGGTCTTTGATGGTTTCTAAGTTATTTCTGTCCAAAGGTTACGTCAATCAGCCGTGTGGTATTTTTAATTAAAAATGAGTGAAAACGATGCACAAGCCACGATGTTGCAAGTGCTAAACAGATTCACCGATCGCCATAGGGTTCCTCTTTCCGAGATTCCTAATTTCCAAATTATTTTATAAGATTTTGTTATTAACTGATTTAAAATATTATTGATCATGCACTATCGACCCTTGAGGATCCGCTGTTTCAGGTCGGTTTTGCTCTAGCCCGCCCATGCCCGACCCCGTCGCCGTAAACAAAATGTTCGCGCGCATCGCCCGGCGCTACGATCTGGCCAACCGCCTGCTCAGCGCCGGCCTCGATGTGGGATGGCGCCGCCGCCTGGTCGCCGCCGTGCGCCGCACCCGGCCGCGGGACGTGCTCGACCTCGCCACCGGCAGCGGCGATGTGGCCTTCGCCCTTGCCCGCGGCCTGCCCGCCGGCACCCGCATCACCGGTGTGGACTTCTGCCAGCCCATGCTCGATCAGGCGGAGCAAAAAAAATCCGCGCGCGACGCGCACGTCGCGTTCAAACAAGGCGACGCCCTGGCGCTGCCCCTGGCTGATGCATCGGTCGATGCCGTGACGATCGCCTTCGGGTTGCGCAATCTGGCCGACCGCGGCCGGGCTTTGCGTGAAATGCACCGCGTACTGCGGCCCGGCGGGCATCTCTTCGTGCTCGAATTCTCCCAGCCCGCACGCTGGTTCCGGCCGTTGTATTTTTTCTACATGCACCGTCTCGCGCCGCGGGCGGCCGGCTGGCTGACTGGCGACCGCGCCGCCTACGAATATCTGTGCAACTCCATCGAGCAGTTTCCCGCGCGCGAGACGCTGGCCGGGGAAATCCGCGTCGCGGGTTTCGCGGGCGTCGCCGCCCGCAGCTATACGCTCGGCGTGGTGGCGCTGCACGAAGCCGCCGCGGACTAAGAGTGAGGCGCGACCGGGGGCCGCGGGCTCAGTTGAACGACTTGCCGCAGCCGCAGGTGCTCTGGGCGTTGGGGTTCTTGATCTCAAATCCCTTGCCCTGCAGACCGTCGTCAAAATCGATGTGCGAACCGTCGAGATAGGCCAGGCTGGCGGGATCGACGAGCACGGCCACGCCCTCGCTCTCGAACGTCGCGTCATCCGCCTTCGGATCGTCGAACGACATGCCGTATTCAAAGCCCGAGCAGCCGCCGGACTGGACAAAAACGCGCAGGCGCTTGTCCGGCGCGTTCAGGTCCCGGGACAGGACGCGGATTTGGGCGGCGGCGCGCGGTGAAAGCGTGATCATGAAAAAAACTTAGAGCGGGGCCTTTTCCTGTCAAATGGACCCGCCGCCGCCGCAATTCGGGCCTTTCGGCATCGCTGGCCCGGCTATTGTCAAAAAATGTGCAGCAATTTTCATGCTAGATGCGATTTCCCCGCTTGCCAGCGGCACGACCGGTGCCATTTTTTGGAGCGTGCCTGCGATCAAAAACATCTTCACGGAACTGCATTATGAGATCATCAATAAGATCGCGGACGGCGGCATGGGCATTGTTTACGAGGCCGTGCAGCATGGTGCGGGCAATTTCCGCAAGGTGGTCGCGCTGAAACTCATTCGCGAGGAGTATTCGGCCATCCCCGAGTTTCAGAAAAACTTCATCGGCGAGGCGCGCCTCGTCGCCGACCTGATCCACACCAACATCGTCCAGACCTACCACCTCGGCCAGGTCGGCGGCCAGTATTTCATGGTCATGGAATTGGTCCGCGGGGTGAATCTCGACCAATTTCTCGACCGCCATCGCGCGCTCGGCCGGCCTGTGCCGGTTGACCTGGCCGCCTTCATCGTCTCGCGCATCGCCCGCGGCCTGACCTATGCCCATCTCAAGCGCGACGGCGAGGGGCGCTTGCTCGGCATCGTCCACCGCGACGTCGGCCCGAAAAACGTCCTCGTCGGCTTCGAGGGCGACGTGAAGCTGACCGACTTCGGCATCGCGAAGGCCCTCGACCTGATGTACAACGAGGAGGGCAAGGTGATCGCGGGCAAGGACGATTATCTTTCGCCCGAACAGGCCAGCTATGCCGTGACCGATGCGCGCGCCGACCTTTTTTCGCTCGGCATCGTGCTCACCGAATTGCTCCTCGGCAAAAACGTCTTTCATTCGCCCGATCATCTGCAAACGCGCCGCAACATCCTCACCATGCCCATCCCGCAGTTCGGGCAGCTCCGTTCCGACATCGACGCCCGGCTGGAGGCCATCATCCAAAAGGCGCTCATGCGCGAGCGCGACAAACGCTACCAGACCGCCTACGAGATGCTCACCGATCTCGAACTTTACCTTTACAGCGATCGTTACGGCCCCACCAACGAAAAGCTCAGCGTCTACCTCAAGAACCTCATGAGCCAGCAGGAGCCCGCCGTCCCGACCGCCCCGCTTTCCCGGTCCCCCGCCCGAATCCACTGACATGCCCCCCGTCAGTCCAAACTACGCAGCACATGAGCGGGCCCGGAATTAGCCAAGACCTACGCCAACGGCAATCCCAGCAGCTCATTCTCGCGCCGCAGTTGCGGCAGTCGTTGAAAATCCTGCAGGTCGCCGCGCTCGACCTGCGCTCCGTCATCCAGGAGGAGTTGCAGAACAACCCCACCCTCGAGGAGCTGCCCATGGCCGGCGCCAGCCTCGACAAGGAAACCGCCGATGCCAAGGACGGCACCGCCTCCGCCGCCGACTCCGGCGATGCGCGCGAGGAGATGGATTTTTCCAAGGAGTTTGAGATCCTGACCAAAATCGACGACGACTGGCGCGACTACATGGCCAACGCCGGCGGGGCGCAGCCCTACACCAGCGAGGACGCGGAGAAGCGCCAGCATTTCTTCGATTCGCTCGTGAGCGAGACCTCGCTGCAGGAGCACCTCATGCGCCAGGCCGAACTCACCGACATCGATCCGCCCGTCCTCGAGGCCATGCGCTACCTCGTCGGCAGCCTCGACGACCGCGGCTTCCTCACCCAGACGCCGGCCGACGTCGCGCTGCAAACCCGCCTTCCCCTCGAGGCCGTGCAGACCGCGGTGAAACATCTCAAGACCTTCGATCCCTCCGGCATCGGCAGCGAAGACCTGCAGGAATGCCTTCTCACCCAGCTCGCCGCCAAGGGCCGCGGCGAATCGCTCGCCGCCCGCATCGTCCGCGACCACTTTGCCCTCCTCACCCGCCGGCGCATTCCGGAAATCGCCCGCAAACTCGGCGCGCACATGGACGACGTTCAGGCCGCCATCGAGGACATCGGCATGCTCGATCCCGCGCCCGGCCGGCGCTTCGCCGACGACAGCAACCGCGTCGTCGTGCCCGATGTCACGGTCGAAAAGGCCGGCGGCGAATGGAAGATCATCCTCAACAACGACTACATTCCCCGCCTCCGCATCAGCAGCACCTACAAGGAACTCATCGCCAAGGGCACGCTCTCGAAGCAGGAGCGCGACTACCTCCGCGAGCGCATGCGCTCCGGCCGGTTTCTCATCAACTCGATCGAGCAGCGCCAGCAGACGATCGAGCGCATCACCCGCGAAATCATCAAGGTGCAGGAGAATTTTTTCGAGCAGGGCGTCTCGAAATTAAAGCCGCTGACCATGACCCAGATCGCCGAGGCCGTCGGCGTGCATGAAACCACCGTCAGCCGCGCCATCGCCAACAAGTACATCAAGACCCCGCACGGCGTCTTCGATTTCAAATATTTCTTCACCCCCGGCTACGAGGCCGACAGCGGCGCCGCCGTCTCCAACACCAGCGTGAAGGAGATGATCAACGACCTCATCTCGCTCGAGGACAAGGCCCATCCGCTCAGCGACCAGGAGATCGTGGCCAAGTTGCAGGAGAAAGGCATCAATATCGCCCGCCGCACCGTGGCCAAGTACCGCGAGGAACTCGGCCTGCTGCCGAGCAACCTGCGCCGCGAATACGCCTGAGCGCGCGATTCAGGCCAGCGCGAGCCCCGGCTCGATCCGCAGGTCCAGGCCGCGCGCGTCCGCACCATCCGCGTCCGCCCACGCCGCGAAGGCGATCATGCCGGCGTTGTCGCCCGTGTGCTGCGGCAGGGCCGCCAGCAGCGGAAGGCCGCGCCCGCGCGCCAGCCGGTCCAGCGCCGTGCGCAAAGCGCGGTTGTTGGCCACGCCACCGGACAGGCCGAGGCTGCGCCAGCGCGGCTCCGGGCCGGGGGCTTCGCGCTCCAGCGCCGCCGCTGTCTTGCGCACCAACGCATCGATCACGGCCTGCTGGTAGCTCGCGCACAAATCCGCCAGCCGCGCCTCCACTTCCTTCGCCGGCATTTTTTCGAGCAGATAGCGGAGGCTCGTTTTCAGTCCGGAAAAACTGAAGTCCAGCTCGTCACGCCGCCCGATGCCGCGCGGAAAATCGAAAGCGTCGGCGCGGCCGCCGCCGGCAATTTTCTCGATCAGCGGCCCGCCGGGATAGCCCAGGCCGAGCAGCTTCGCGCCCTTGTCCAGCGCCTCGCCCGCGGCGTCGTCCCGCGTCGAGGCCAGTGTCGTGATCTGCCGGCCGGTTCCAATCGTGAACAACAGCGTGTGTCCGCCCGAGACGATGAGTCCGAGGTGCGGCAGCAAATCGCCCCGCCGCGCGTCGAACTCCGCCGGCGCCTCGGCATGGAGGGCGATGAACGGCGACCAGGCGTGTGCGCGCAGATGACTGACGCCGGCGACCGGCACACGCAGCGCCAGCGCCAGCGCCTTGGCCGCCGCCACGCCGATGGCGAGGCACCCGGCCAGGCCCGGCCCGTTCGTCACCGCGATTTTCTCCACGCGGGAAAACTCCGCCGCGGCCCGTGCACGGGCGAGCAGCGGCGCGAACGTTTGCAGGTGGGCGCGTGTGGCCAGGTCCGGCACCACGCCGCCGTGCCGCTCGTGCAGCGCGATCTGGCTCTGCACCCATTCGCCGGCAAGGCCGTGCGCCGGATCGAAAAGCGCCACCGCCGTCTCGTCGCACGAGCTTTCGAGCGCGAGGATCATTTGACCAGGACGGTGCCGGCCCGCGCGTCGAAAGCCCGCACGCCGCGCAGCACGTCGATCGCCGCCTGCAACTGGCGGTCCTCGATGGGCGTGAACCCGAAGCGGTCCTTGAACTCCTTGGGATCGGTGATGTCGTCGCGCTCCTCCTGGACGCGGATTTTTTCATCTTCGTCGGGCGTCAGCACGACCTTGACCTGCGGCTCGACGCCGTGCTCGTGGATGGTCACGCCGCTCGGGGTATAGTAGCGCGCGGTGGTCAGGCGCAACCCCTCGCCGTTGCGCAGCTGGAAGATCGACTGCACCGAGCCTTTGCCAAAGGAGCGCTCGCCGACGATAACGGCGCGGCCCGTGTCCTTGAGCGCGCCCGCCACGATCTCGGCCGCGCTGGCGCTGCCGGCGTTGATGAGCACGGCGATGGGCAGGGTCAGCGGGTCGCCATCACCCTGGGCGCGGTATTCATCGCGGTCGTCGGGATTGCGGCCCTGGGTGTAAACGATGAGCTCGCCTTTTTTGAAAAACGGATTGGCCACGTCGACCGCCGCCTCGAGCAGGCCGCCGGGATTGTCGCGCAAGTCGATGATCAGGCTGGTCGCGCCGTCGTCGGAAATGAGGGTGTTGAGCGCCTTGTCGAATTCGTCCGCCGTGTTGTCGGAAAACTCCGTCAATTGCAGATAGCCGATGTTGCCCGGGAGCAGGCGCACATCGCGCACGCTGTCCACCTTGATGACTTCGCGCATGAGCGTGAGGTCGAAATTTTTCTGCGTGCTCGGCCGGAAGATGCTCACCGTCACTTTGGTTTTCGGTTTGCCGCGCAGGAGGCCGATCACGCCGTCCATGTCCAGCTGGTCGAGGGAATGGCCGTCCACGCGCAAAATCTGGTCGCCGTGCATGATGCCGGCGCGGGCGCCCGGCGTGCCGGCGATCGGTGCGACCACCACGACCTTGCCCTTGGTCATGTCGATTTGCACGCCGATGCCGCCGAAGCCGCCGTTCATCTCGTCTTCAAGGTCGTCATAATCCTTCGCCTCGAGAAATTCGGAATGCGGATCGAGCGAGCTTATCATGCCCCGAAAGGCCGCATGGGTAAGCTCCGCCGGGTCGGCCAGCTTGGGATCGACGTAATTTTCGTTCACCAGCTTGAGCACGTCGTGGTAATAGCTCGCCGAGCGCTCGAGGCTGCGGTTGGGAAACAGGCTCCACGCCGGCGACAGCCGTCCGGCCAGGATCGTGAGTGCCACGCCGAGGATGATGCCGGAGACGACGGTGAGAATGCGTTTGAGCATGCCGGCTACTGTGTGCATCTGCTTCGTTTTGTAAATGGGTTCATCGTCTCCGTTTCTCGACCTTTTCCGCGCCCGCGCCGGTGCCGGCGGCGTGATGACGTTTGCGCGGTTCATGCAGCTCGCACTCTATGATCCGGAACTCGGCTATTACCGCCAGCCGCGCCGCCGCATCGGCCGCGCGCCGGGCACCGATTTCTTCACCGCCAGCAGCTCGCCGCTCTTCGGCGAACTCGTGGCCGCGGCCTGCGCTTCGTTACTCGTCGCGCGCACAGCCGACCCGCGCGATTTCACCTTCATCGAAATCGGCGCCGAGCCCTTCGGACCGGCTCCGGACCGGACCGGCGGCGCGCGGGCCGGCGTAAAGCATCCGTTCGGCGCGGCCAAAGTCATCCGCCTCGGCGAGCCGCTCGATTTGAATGGAAAATGCGTCGTTTTCTCCAACGAACTTTTCGACGCGCAGCCTTTTCATCGCTTCGTTTTCCGCGCCGGCGTCTGGCGCGAGCTCGGCGTCGCGCTACGCGACGGCGCGCTGGTGGAAATCGAACTGCCCGGACCGAATCCGCTGGCGCTGAGCAGCGTCGAAGGCCCGGCCCAGCTCCCAGACACGGCGTCCGAAGGCTACCATCTCGACGTCCCGCTGGCTGCGGCCGCGCTCGCGGCCAAAATCGCCGGCCAGCCGTGGCAGGGGCTTTTCCTCGCCTGCGATTACGGCAAGTCGTGGCGGGAACTGACGGAGCATGCGCCCGCCGGCACCGCCCGCGCCTATTTCCGCCATGTGCAATCCAGCGATTTGCTCGCCCGGCCGGGCGAGCAGGACCTCACCTGTCATGTCTGCTGGGACTGGCTGGCCGATGCGCTGGCGCGACATGGTTTCTCCACGCCGCAAGTCGACTCTCAAGAGGCGTTTTTTATCCACCACGCCGCGGATTTCCTTGCCGCCACCGCCGCGGCCGAAGCCGGCCGCTTCAGCGAAAAAAAACTCAGCCTTCTCCAACTCCTGCACCCGGCGCACCTTGGCCAGAAATTCCAGGTGCTGTCCGCCTGGCGGGGTTAAATCGGCCAAATTTCCCTTGCTACGCCCCGGCTGTTCCCTACGTTCGACCCTTCAATCCGACAAAACCTATGGCCAGAATTTGCGCAATCACCGGCAGACGTCCCGTCAAGGGCAACATCATCAACCGCAAGGGACAGAGCAAGAAAAGCGGCGGCATCGGCACGCACGTGACGAGCATCACCCGGCGCAAGTTCCGCCCCAACCTCCAGCGCATCCGCGTCAAGCTGCCCAACGGCGGCACCAAGCGCCTGCTCGTCTCGGTCAAGGCCATCAAGGCCGGCCTGGTTGAAAAGGCCTGAGCCCGACCGGCGAAATCCCATTTTTCAGACCCGCGGCCCGCCGCGGGTTTTTTCATGGCCGGCCCGGCGGCGCGACCGGCGTGAGGCGCCCGCGCCAGAGTTCGCGATAAATCGCGTTGTCCGGGCACACGAGCCGACTGACGTCGAACCGGCGTTCCTCGACGTAATCGAGGCCGTAGTGAAAGGCCGCGAGCAGCAGCGGATAGGAAAATTCGACGTTTTTTTGCCGGTGGAGGTAGCTGCGGCAAAACGCGAGATAGTCGATGCCGGTCGCAAGATTGGCGCGCCAGTCCCACACCGCCGGCTCATAGGGCTCGCGGGAAACGGCGGCCCAGGCGCGAGGCTTGAGCTGGAGCAGTCCGCGGGCATCGCCGGCGCGGGCGGCGGGATCGAAATTCGATTCGGCGGCGACGAGCGCGTAAATGAACGCCGGATCAATGCGGTAGCGCGAGGCCGGCGGCTGGATCGCGGCCCAGATCTCCGCGCGGGTCGGCAGCGGCGGCCCCGCTTCGCGGCGGGTGCAGGCGGCGAACGCAAAAAGAACGATCAACAGGACGGTGATCGTTCTCATGAGCCCCCGCGCTAAAGCGCGCGGAAAATCACGGTGGCGTTCTGGCCGCCGAAGCCGAGATTGTTGCTGAGCGCGGTGCGGACGCGGGCGGCGCGCTTCACGTTGGGCACGTAGTCGAGATCGCAATCGGGGTCGGGCTGGTCGAGGTTGATGGTGGGCGCGATCTCGCCGGTCTGGATGGTTTTCGCGCAGATGACCGATTCGATTCCGCCGGCGGCGCCGAGCAGATGGCCGGTCATGGACTTGGTCGAGCTGATGGCCAGCTTGCGCGCGTGGTCGCCGAAAACCTTTTTGATCGCGAGGGTCTCGAACTTGTCATTGTAGGGCGTGCTCGTGCCGTGGGCGTTGATATAGTCGATGTCGTGCGGCGGCAGGCCGGCCGAGGCGAGCGCGCGGGTCATGGCGAGCGAGAGGCCCTTGCCGTCGGGATCGGGCTGGGTGATGTGAAACGCATCGCAGCTGGCGGCGTAGCCGGCGACTTCGCAATAGATGCGCGCGCCGCGGGCCCGGGCGTGATCGAGGGATTCCAGCACGAGGACGCCGGCGCCCTCGCCCATGACAAAGCCGTCGCGGTCGAGGTCGAAGGGCCGGCTGGCTTTTTGCGGTTCGGCGTTGCGCGTGCTCATCGCCTTCATCGAGCTGAACGAGGCGTAGGCGAAGGGCGTGATGGCGGCCTCGGCGCCGCCGGCAATCATCACGTCGGCGTCGCCGCGGCGGATCATGTGCATGGCTTCGCCGAGGGCGTGCGTGGCGGTGGCGCAGGCGGAAACGACGCCGAAATTCGGCCCGCGCGCGCCGCAGGCGATGGCGACCAGGCCGGAACACATGTTGCCGATGAGCGACGGAATGGTGAAAGGCGAGACCTTGCGCGGGCCGCGGTCGAAGAGATTTTTCAGCTGGGTTTCAAAGGTCTGCATGCCGCCGATGCCGGAGCCGATGAGCACGCCGACCCGGTCGCCGTTTTCCCGCGCGAAATCGAGGCCGGAATCGCGCACGGCCTGCTGCGCGGCGACGAAGCCGAAATGCGTGTAGCGGTCGTTGCGGCGGACCTCCTTCGGGTCCATGTGCTGGGCCGGGTCCCAGTCGCGCACCTCGGCGCCGATCTGGCAGGGATAGTCCGCGGGGTCGAAGTGCGTGACACGGTCGACGCCGCTGCGGCCGGCGAGGAGCGCGGCCCAGAATGATTCCACATCGTGGCCAAGACCATGAATGGCTCCGAGACCGGTGACGACGACGCGCGAACGGGCGGATGGGGTTTCCATGCGTGAAAACAAAAACGGCGTTCTACCGATTCATGCCGGAGGCATCACGGTAAAACGCCGCAAAAAAACATCGGTCACTTGGCGCCGGCCTTGGCCTTGATGTAATCAGTGACCTGGCCGACGGTCTGCAGCTTCTCGGCATCGGACTCGGGAATCTCGCCTTTGATCTCGTCCTTGAATTCCTCCTCAAACGCCATGATGAGCTCGACCGTGTCGAGGGAATCCGCACCAAGATCATCGATGAAGGAAGCTTGGGGCGTGATCTGCTCCTCGTTCACGTTGAGCTGATTGACGATGATCTCCTTGACGCGCTGTTCGATGGTTTTGGTTTCAGCCATGGTTGGGTTTAAAAATTGATTTTCAAAGGTTCACATCGTCATGCCGCCGTCAACGGTAAAAACTTGACCGGTGACATAGTTGGCCTCCTCCGAACAGAGGAATACGGTCGTGGCGGCAATGTCCGCCGGCTCGCCAAAGCGCTGCATGGGAATGAAGCCCTGCGCCGCCTTTTGCACCTCTTCCGGGAGCACCGCGGTCATATCGGTCTTGATGAAGCCCGGAGCGACGACGTTGGCCGTGACCCCCCGCTTGGCGAACTCCTTGGCCACGGACTTGGTTAGGCCGATGAGGCCGGCCTTGGCCGCGGCGTAGTTGGCCTGGCCGGCATTGCCCACCAGACCGACGACCGAGGCAATGTTGACGATACGCCCCCAGCGCGCGCGGCACATGGGCCAGCCGATGTGCTTCGTCCAGTGGAACGCGCTGCTGAGATTTGTTTGCAATACGGCGTTCCAGTCGTCTTCGCTCATGCGCGCGAGCAACCCGTCGCGCGTGATGCCGGCGTTGTTCACCAGAATGTCGATCTTGCCGAATTCCTTGAGCAGCGCCTCGCTCGCCTGCGCAACCGCCGCGCCGTCGGCCACGTCCACGGCCTGGGCCCTGGCTTTGCCGCCCGCGGCGGTGATCGCGGCGGCGGCCGCGCCGCAGGAGTCGGCGGACTTGGAGACGCAGATGACCGTGACGCCGTTCCGGGCAAGCAGTTCGGCGATGGCTCGGCCGATGCCGCGGCCGGCGCCGGTGACGAGGGCGGTGCGATTATTAAAGGTAAGCATGAAATAAGGTGGGGCTTCGGAGTGCGGATTGCGGATTGAAACCGGCTGAAGCGCAAGGTTTACAATCGAAATCCGCCTTCGCGCATCCGCAATCAATAAACGTCGCGCTGGTAGCGCCGGTCTTTTTTCATCTGCTTCACATACCCGGCCGCGGCGGCGACGTCCACCCGGCCCTGCTCGGCGATGATGTCGTGCAGGGCCTGGTCCACATCGCCCGCCATCCGTTTGGCATCGCCACAGACGTAGAAATAGGCGCCACTCGCGATCCATTTCCACAATTCGGCGGCATTCTCGCGCATGCGGTCCTGCACGTAGACTTTGCGGGGCTGGTCGCGCGAAAATGCGGTATCGATGCGAGTGAGCCGGCCCTTGGCCAGCCAGGCGGCCCAGTCCTGCTCATAAAGATAGTCGGTGGCCCGGTGCTGGTCGCCGAAGAAAAGCCAGTTGCGGCCCGGGGCGGCCGTGGCCTCGCGCTCCTGGAGAAAGGCACGAAACGGCGCGATTCCCGTGCCCGGCCCGACCATAATGACGTCGCGCGCCCCGTCTTCCGGCAGACCAAAATGGGAATTGAATACGAACACGGGCACCGGTGTCAGGCCGAGATGCACGCGGTCGGCGAGAAAGGTGGAGCACACGCCCACCCGCTCGCGGTGGTTGGTCATGTAACGCAGCGTGCCGACCGTGAGATGGACCTCGTTCGGATAAATTTTCGGCGACGAGGCGACGGAATAAAGCCGCGGCACCAGCCGGCGCAGGTGATCGACGAACTCTTGCGCAGTGAATTTCGCGCTGGGAAATTCCGCCAGCAAATCGACGAACTCGCGCTCGGTCAGGAAAAGCTTGCATGCCTCCGCCGCCTCCGGGGCGAGCAGCGCCGCGAGCCTCGCCTTTTCGGCCGGCGCGGCGGCCCGGGCCGCCATCGCCCCGATAAATTTCCGCGTCGGGCCGGCCAGCGCCAGTTTGGCGGCCAGCGCCTCGCGCAGCACGATCGGCGCCGGCAGCTTCAGCATCGCCGGCGAAACCGGCTCGTCGCCGCTCGCGCCCAGTCGCTCGATGATTTCCGCCACCTCCGTCGGCCGGTTCGTCGGGTAGATGCCGAGCGAATCGCCAACCTTGTAGGTCAGGCCGCTGCCGGAAATGTCGACGGCGTAATGCCGGGTCTCCTTCGCCGTGCCGGGATTGTTGAGCAGACGGCTCTCCTTGAGCCTGGCCGGAAAGGGGTTGTCCTTGGTGTAGACGTTGGCAATCACAGGCGCGGACATAAACCGCGATTTGAGCGCCGTGCAGCACGTGCGCGCAAGCCTTTGTTTCCACGCGCCCCACCGGCGGACTTGCTTCGGACGCCGCTTTCACTCCACCCTCGCGGCATGAGCGACGCCGGACCGGTCCGTTTGCAAAAATTCCTCGCCGACGCCGGTGTGTGCTCGCGGCGTGCCGCCGAGGCGCTCATCGTCGCAGGCGAGGTGTGGGTCAACGGCCGGCGCGCCGAAATCGGCCAGCGCGTCGCGCCCGGCGCCGACAAGGTCACTGTCCGCGGCCGGCCCGTGCGCACCGTACCGCAGCCGCGCCTCACGCTCGCCGTGCACAAGCCGCGCGGCCTGGTCTGCTCCAACGACGACCCGCATCACGCCGCCACCATCTTCGACCTCCTGCCGCGTGAGGTCGCCAAATTCCGTTTCTTCTGCGCCGGCCGGCTCGACAAGGACAGCGAAGGCCTCGTCATCCTCACGACCGACGGCGATCTCGCCCACCGCCTGATGCACCCGTCGAACGTCGTCGTGAAACGTTACTACGTGCGCCTGGAGACGCCGTTTCCCGCCGGCCGCCTGCGCCAGCTTCTCCGCGGCGTCGTCCTCGAGGGCGAACGCCTCCAAGTCGAGTACGCCGCGCTGGTCAACCCACGCGCTGGCGGCGCCTCGGCCGATCTCGATGTCTGGATGCACCACGGCAAAAAACGCGAAATCCGCCAGCTCTTCCTTGCCCTCGGCTACAGCGTGAAACGCCTCCGCCGCTACCAGATCGGCGCCCTCCGCCTGCGCGGAATCCCGTTGCGCGGCGTGAAACAACTTTCTAGCAAAGAAATCCAACAACTCTTCGCCGCGCCCAGCCTTCGCCGCGATTCGCCCGAATCCACTCCCTCCACCGATGAAAGTTAACCGACTGCTTCTCGCCGCCGCGCTCACCGCCGGCGCGGTCCGCGCTGCGCCGCTCACCGAAACCACCGCCGTGCAGGCGCGTCCCGAAGCCGGCGCGCCCGCGCTCGCCGTCCTCAAGCCCGGCACCGAGCCCACGCCCGCCGCCGGCATCACCGCCCCGCCCGGCTGGCTCGCCGTCGAGGTGCCCGGCCCGCGCGAGGCCTACGTGCTCAATCGCGATTTCCTCAAGAGCCTCGACGTTCGTCCCGGCGCCCCGATTTACACCGCGCCCAAACTCGACGCGCCCATCCTCACCAACGCCGAAAAAGGCGACCAGATCGAAATCACCGGGCTCCTCGGCAAATGGACGCAGATCAAGCTGGCCAGAACCCTCACTGGCTACATTCAGCTCCCCTCCGCCCTGCCCGCCACGCCCGCCGCCGTGCTCCCGCCCCCGCCGCCACCCCCGCCCGTCGCGATCAACAACAGCGCCCCCGGTCACGCCGTCAGCTCCGACGTCAGCACGCTTCCCCGCCTCCTCGAAGGCAAGATCGTGTCCACCCGCCGGCCGTTTGCGCCGCGTCGTCCCTACGACTACGAGCTCGACGACGCCTCCGGTTCGCGCCTCGCCTATCTCGATTCCAGTCATCTGCTCCTCACCGCGCAGATGGACGGCTACGTCGGCCACACCGTCGCGGTTTACGGCACGGTCAAACCCATCGAGGGCGGCAGCGACCTCGTCATCACCGCCGAAAGCCTGCAGCTCAAATAGCCACCCGCCCGTCCGCCACGGACCGCACGAATTTCCACGGACCGTTTTTCGTCCGTGCTCTTTCGTGTGATCCGTGGTTGAATTTTTTTCCATGGAGCTCATCGACGGAAACAAAATCGCGGCCGACATCATCGCCGAGCTGCGCGCCGAGGTCGCCGCCCTGCCCGGCCGCAAACCCCGCCTGGCTCTCGTCCGCGTCGGCGACGATCCCGCCTCGGTTTCCTACGTGAAAAAAAAGGAGCAGACGGCCGCGGCCATCGGCATCGAGGGCGTCGTCCACCTTCCGCCCGTCTCCATCACCCAGGCCGACCTGGAAAAATTGATCGACCGGCTCAACGCCGACCCCGCCGTCAACGGCATCCTCGTCCAGTCGCCGCTGCCGGATCACCTTGACGAGCTCGCCGTCTTCCGGCGCATCGCCCCGGAGAAGGACGTCGACGGCCTCGGCACGATGAATCTCGGGAAGGTCGCGCAGGACGACGAGACCGGCTTCGTCTCCTGCACGCCGTCCGGCATCATGGAGCTGCTGATGCGCAGCGGCGTGGCCTTGAAGGGCAGCCACGTCGTCGTGCTCGGCCGCAGCCTGCTCGTCGGCAAGCCGGCCGCGCTTCTCGCCTTGCAAAAAAAATTCAACGCCACCGTCACCGTCTGCCACTCCGCCACCCGCGACCTGCCCGCCGTCGTCCGCACCGCCGATGTGCTCATCGCCGCCATTGGCCGGCCGGAGTTCGTCACTGCCGACATGGTCAAGCCCGGCGCGGTCGTGATCGACGTCGGCATCAACCGCGTGCCCGACCCGGCAAAAAAGACCGGTTACCGCCTCGTCGGCGACGTGGATTTTGCCGGCGTCGCCCCGCTCGCGGCCAAAATCACCCCCGTGCCCGGCGGCGTCGGTCCCATGACCGTCGCGATGCTGATGAAAAACACGCTCAAAGCCTACCGGCAACAGCAGCCGCAAACGGCCTGAGCGCCATCCCGATATTGCCATGCTGCCACCGGTGCGCTTGTCTACCAAAATGCCAGTTCCAAAGATTCTGGTTGTCGACGACCAGCCGATCAACGTCCAGTTGCTCAAACGCAAATTGGAGCGCGAAAGCATCCAGGTCTCCACCGCCTACACCGGCCAGGACGCGCTTGAGCTGGTCAAACACGAAAAGCCCGACCTGATCCTGCTCGACGTCATGATGCCCGACATGGACGGCATCGAAGTCTGCCAGCGCTTGCAGGAAAACGACGACACCCGCTCCATCCCCGTCATTTTCATCACCGCGCGCAGCTCGAAGGAGGGCAAGCTCGAGGGCCTCGGCGTCGGCGCCGTCGATTACATCACCAAGCCCATCGATCTCGACGAAACCCTCGCGCGCGTGCAGACCCAGCTCCGCTTCGTCGCCGTCAACCGCGAGATGCTCGACCTCCAGCGCCGCCTCGTCGAGGCCCGCCGCACCGCCACCATCGGCGCCGTCACCCAGGGCATTGCCCACAATCTCAACAACCTCCTCGGCGTCGTCATGGGCTACCTCGATCTCATCCGCACCCATCACACCAAGGCCGACCTGGTGAAGGAGAACACGCAACACGCCGAGGCCGCCGTCCAGCGCATCATCACCATCATCAAGCAGCTCGGCCACGTGGCCGGAAAAGGGCCGATCACCCTGATCAAAAGCAACCTCCAGCAACTCATCGAAGACAGCGTGCTCCGCTACCAGGCCGACAACGAGATCACCGAGCCCGTCGGCATCGACAACCCGCTCGGCGACTTCGCGCTCGAGACCCACGTCGAGGCCTTCGAGGACGCGCTGGCCAAGATTCTCATCAATGCCTGGGAAAGTTACGACGGCCAGAAGGCCGGCCTGCCCCGCCCCATTTCCATCCACACCGAAATCATCGAGCGGCCGAAGGAGGGCAAATTCGTCCAGATCCGCATCGACGATGAGGGTCACGGCATCAACCCCAAAGTCCGTGACACGATGTTCGAGCCGTTCGTCAGCACCAAGCGCACCGTCGGCGTCGGCATGGGGCTCACCATCGTGCGCCATTTTCTCCAAAACATGGGCGGCGAGGTTTTTCTGGCCGACCGCGAAGGCGGCGGCACCAGCGCCTTCCTGCTTCATCCCGTCGAAAATCCCTTCAAGCCGCATCCCGCATGAAACTCGCGTTCCTCGGCGCCGGTCGCATGGCCTCGGCCATGGTCGACGGCCTGCTGGCCAAAAAAACCGCCCGCCCCGCCGACCTCGCCTGCACCGGCGGCGACGACGACACCGCCCAAAAACTCGCCGCCCGCACCGGCATCACCTCGCATACCGACCTCGCCACGCTGCTGCAGGCCGCCGACACCGTCGTCCTCGCCTGCAAGCCGCAGCAGCTCGCCAGCCTCGATGCCCGCGTCGCCTCGCTCACCGCCGGCAAGCTCATCCTCTCCATTCTTGCCGGCAAGCGTCTCGTCCGCCTCGCCCAGACCTTTCCGCAGGCCCGCAACCTCGTCCGCGCCATGCCCAACACGCCCGGCCAGATCGGCGCCGGCATCACCGCCTGGTCCTCGCTCAAGCCGCTCGCTGACGCCGACCGCGCCATCGTCGACACGATTCTCGGCGCGCTCGGCAAGGTCGTCGCCGTCGAGGAACCGCAGCTCGACGCCGTCACCGCACTCAGCGGCAGCGGACCCGGCTATGTCTTCGAATTCGCCGCCGCGCTCCGCGACGCCGGCGAGGCCGCCGGACTCTCCCGCACCGCGGCCTACCAGCTCACCGTCGAAACCCTTCTCGGTTCCGCCAAGCTCATGGCGCAAAGCAACGCCGAGGCGGAGGAACTCCGCAACCAGGTCACCTCGCCGAACGGAACGACGTTCGCCGGGCTGAAGCGCATGGAAGCCGGCCAATTCCGCGCCCTGATCAAAGACACCGTCCTCGCCGCGAAGATTCGTTCGGAGGAATTGTCGAAGGAGGGATAAAAGGCGGAATCCTTTTTGGCTAGCTGAGTACCATGCGATTCACGCTAAGAATTCTTTTTATCGCAGCTTTCTTAGGATCACTTTACTGGATTCATCGCTCTCCTACAGAGCCAGACGCGTATATCACTAGCATAGTGACAGTCGCATCTCTGGTCGGCACATTTTACGATCGCCAAAAAAAAGAGCCCAGCATTCTCCCTCGATTAATCATTGGTGAAACATCATATCAGCTCATAATTCATAATAATGGTGAAGAAGAAGTGATGGATTTTTTCCTCCGTGTGTACCTCAGAGACGGGCAAAACAGCCCCCTACATGATTCTGAGAATGGCTATCCCGTATTGCGCATTTCATCGCTGCA